>CAUZMW010000195.1:0-2678 GCA_963581225.1 Gammaproteobacteria bacterium | reverse complement strand
GTTGTGAACTGTTCGATGGAGCTTGGTGGCAACGCGCCGTTTCTCGTTTTCGATGACGCAGATATTGACGCGGCGGTCGCCGGCGCGATGATCGCGAAGATGCGTAACGGCGGCGAAGCCTGCACGGCGGCCAACCGGTTCTACGCACACGAGCGCGTCTACGATGAATTCGCCGAGAAGTTTTCGGCAGCGATGGCCGCGTTCAAAGTCGGCCCGGGTCTCGAGCCCGGCGTCGAACTGGGACCGATGGTCAACGAGTGGGCGATTAAGGATATGGATGCGCTCGTTCAAGATGCGATGGCGAAAGGCGCTGAGGTGCTGACCGGCGGTGCGCCGTTGGAGCGCACGGGTTACTACTACCCGCCGACGGTGCTCGGCAACGTTCCTGCCGACGCCAACATCCTGCGCGAAGAAATTTTTGGCCCCGTCGCGCCAATCGTATCGTTCAGCGACGACGACGAGGTGGTCGCCAAGGCCAATGACACGGAGTATGGCCTCGTTTCTTATCTATACACGCAGGATATCGGCCGTGGCATGGCGATCTCCGAGCGTCTGGATGCCGGCATGATCGGCCTCAATCGCGGCCTGGTCTCGGATCCCGCGGCGCCTTTCGGTGGATCAAAGCAGAGCGGCCTCGGCCGTGAAGGCTCTCACGACGGCATGATGGAGTACATGGAGAAGAAGTACATCGCGGTGGCGTGGTAGGCACGAATGAAGGCACTGATGCCGCAACTTGGCGAGACCGTCGCTGAAGGTACCGTTGCCGTCTGGCACAAGGACGAGGGGGACCGCGTCCAGGTCGACGAGATCATTGCCGATGTCGAGACCGATAAAGCTGCCATCGAGATTCCTGCGGCCGTCGACGGTGCCTACTCGGCCGCTTTCCTGGCACGAGTTCGGGAGTTGCTCGAGCAGACAGACTGGTCGCAACAGCTCTAGACAATGAAAGCCATTCGCGCACATTCCTTTGGTGGGCCCGAAGTATTGCAACTTGAAGAGCTGGATGATCCGGTTCCGGGCGATGGCGAAGTGGTAGTGGACGTGCATGCAGCGGGAATCAACCCAGCCGACACCTATATGCGAAATGGGACCTACGCCATCGTTCCCGAATTGCCATATATCCCCGGCGGCGATGCGGGTGGAGTGATCTCGGCCGTTGGCGAGGGCGGCGAGGCGCATTCAGTCGGTGATCGGGTCTTTGTCGGGACCGCTCTTAGCTTCGACCTAACCGGATGTTACGCCGAGAAGGTCAAACGCAAGGCTGGCGAGGTGATGCCGTTGCCAGAGGGCGTCAGTTTTGCAGAGGCCGCAGCCTTCGGCGTCTCTTACCCCACAGCTCATTACGCATTATTCGAGCGGGGCGGAGCCATCGCCGGGGAAACCGTATTCATTCATGGCGCGACCGGTTCGGTTGGTACCTCCGCGATTCAACTGGCCAAGCGGGCTGGGTTGATCGTAATCGGCAGTGGCGGAACCATGAAAGGTTTGGGTCTGATCCGAGCAGAGGGCGCTGATCATGCGGTAGACCACAGCAAGGAGCGCTATCTCGACGAGGTAATGCAACTTACCGGTGGAAACGGCCCAGAACTGATCCTCGAGATGCTCGCCAACGTAAATCTCGCAGCTGACATGGATCTCGCGGCAAAATTCGGGCGGATTGTTATTATCGGCAACCGAGGCGAGGTCACAATCAACCCCCGCGTCACGATGATGAAAGAGCTGGACATACGCGGCATCGCGCTCTGGAACGCGACGGCAGAGCAGGTGGCGCCCATGATGGCGGGCATCCTCAACGGAGTGGCGGAAGGAGCGGTCAGGCCCATCATCGGTCGCGAGATGCCGCTTGCGGAAGCCGCCGCGGCTCATGTGGCGGTGCTTGAGCCCGGAGCGTACGGGAAAATTGTTCTTGTTCCATAACTCAAAGTACTGCTGGGTTTCCCCGTAGCCTTCGTCCTCTTTATTGTGTTTTAGGAGCCGGAATTCTTTCTGTAAGCCCTTATATTAGAAGGAGCTTCAAGTTTTCATCGTAAGCAGGTGACGGCCGCTTGTAGCGAAAGCAGACATTCGGATTGAGTCTAAATCGAGGCTTCTTAACGGCTGCTTTTGAGAAAAAAGCGGACGTAAAAAATACAGAGCAATATGCACCGTGATCGACAGGCTACGTGAAGCAGACACTCAGGGACAACCGCTGGAAGGTCTGAGTAAATTTAGACCTTCCAGCGGATTATTTCGTAGATATCTGAGAACGCCAGGAAAAAAATTGACCTTAGAGCGTTGCCGGCACACCGACTACAAGGCCGATGTCCGCATCGCTGTCTACACCATCGACGAATGTGCTTCGCATCAACAACAGGTTGCGATCTGCGGAAACAAACCCATCGATTACCACACCATCGGCCAACGTAAAGGTGATCGTACCATCCGCCGCCAGTGTAACGCCTACAGTCTCTGCGTTGACGATTTCGTCGTTAACACTAGTCGGCCCATCAACATCGCTCTCGCGAACGGCGGTGCGAATGGTTTGTGCGGAAAGTGTCGCAGATACGTTGCTGTCGAATGTCAGCGTGTGAACACGCTTCTTGTGAGGCGCGAGGCTGTTGGTAATGCATCGATGGACCGCATCAGCCGTCTTGTGCGTGGTATGTGCCAGGAAGGTATATCGGCTCTTGCGTTCGACC
>CAUZMW010000194.1:0-2687 GCA_963581225.1 Gammaproteobacteria bacterium | reverse complement strand
GCTGATAACGCATCGCCCGTACTCCGGAGCCCGGGCGTTCTGAAAACAGGGGGCGAAACGATCAAACGTCGCAATTTTATCGGTGGTCTGGGCAGCGGTGCCGCGCTAGCGGCGTGCACACCGCAGACCGAAACCCAGAGAGATACGCGCTCAGCCGAACGTTTCACCTGGAAGATGGTGACGACCTGGCCGCCGAATTTTCCCGGCCAGGGCACCGGCGCAAACAAGCTCGCTCGGTATATCGGCGAACTCAGCGGCGGCCGGCTTACGGTCGAGGTGTATGGGGCAGGGGAGTTGGTCCCCGCGCTCGAGGTATTCGATGTCGTCTCGCAAGGCGCCGCAGAACTGGGTCACGGCACCGCCTACTACTGGCGCGGCAAGACGGAGGCCTCGCAGTTCTTCGCGAGTATTCCTTTCGGCATGAATGCGCACGAGATGAACGCCTGGCTGTACTACGGCGGCGGCTTGGAGCTGTGGCGCGAAGTCTATGAGCCGTTCAACCTGCTGCCATTTCCCGCGGGCAATACCGGTGTGCAGATGGGCGGTTGGTTCAACAAGTCTATCGACAGTATGGAAGATCTACGTGGCTTGAAGATGCGGCTTCCAGGCATCGGCGGAGAGGTCCTCCGCCGCGCCGGCGGCACGCCCGTTGTATTACCGGTGGCGGAAATATTTACCGCGCTGCAGACTGGCAGCATCGATGCTACCGAATGGGTTGGCCCGTACAACGATCTCGCGCTCGGCCTGAATAAAGCAGCCAGCTATTACTATTATCCCGGCTGGCAGGAACCGGGCCCGACGATTGAGTGCATGGTCAATCTCGACGCCTGGGCGACGCTACCGGAGGACCTCCAGGCTATCGTCCGCATCGCAAGCCAGGCGATCAACATCGATATGATCTCTGAATTTATGGCCCGCAACGCTACGGCGCTCGCGCAACTGACTCAGGACGACTCCCTGCAGATTCTAAAATTTCCGGACTCTGTGTTGGCGGAATTGAAGGCGCTGAGTCTGGAGGTGATCGAGGAGCTCGCGGCCGAGGACGATACTGTCGCTAGAGTCTGGGCGTCGTATCGAACGTTTATGGAGAACTCCCGTTCGTGGCAGGAGATCTCGGAGCAGGCCTATCTTGACACCCGGGCGCTTTAGAGACGACGGCCGGAATCGACGATGAACGGCATGCATGATCTGGGCGGTTTGACCTGCTTCGGACCGGTAGAGCGTGAAGACGATGAACCCGTCTTTCACGATGACTGGGAAAGGCGCGTCTTCGCACTCAGCATCGCATCATCGGCGTTATTCGGCCCGATCGATCGGCGACGGCATGCGCTCGAAACTTTAGATCCGATTACCTATATCAGCTCCAGCTATTACGAGCGTTGGCTGGCTCGGCTGGAAAACCTCGCCGTGGAAGATGGCCTGCTTACCGAACAGGAACTGGCCAGCGGACAGTCGTCCGTGCCTGCCAACGTAACGGTTTCCCCGCTCGACGCAAGCGCTGCCCAAGCCGTCGTCGAACAGGGGCGACCTGCGAGTCGCGACACGGGTCGTGTATCTCCACGCTTTTCAGTTGGTGATCGAGTCCGTGCGCTCGACACTCGACCGTCGGGGCATACGCGACGGCCACGCTATGCGCGCGGTCGAGTCGGAGTGATAGCGAGACTCCACGGTACTCATTGCTTTCCAGACACGCGCGCGCACGGACAGGGCGAGAACCCGCAGCCGCTCTATTCGGTCGCATTCTCCGCGACCGAGCTCTGGGGCTCACACGCGTCGCCTCAGGATCGATTATTCGTCGATCTCTGGGAGGACTACCTCGAACCGGTATCCGAGTGAGCCGATGACTGGAGATGGGCATCATCACAACGCACCGCCGAATCCCTTTCTCGAGAACCGACGCAACGCAGCCGAGACCCGCGTGCTGGAAGAGCGAACCCGGAAACTGGAAGAACTTCTCGTCAGTAAGAAACTCGTTGCTACGGATGCGCTGGACAGACTCGTAGATCTCTACGAAAACGATATTGGTCCAACCAACGGCGCGGCTGTCGTAGCGCGCGCGTGGATCGACCCGGACTACCGACAGCGACTGCTGGAGGACGCTACGGCCGCTATCCGTGAGCTCGGCTTCGGCGGCATGCAGGGAGAGCATATGGTCGTCGTCGAAAACTCGCCCGAAATACACAACGTCGTCGTCTGCACGTTATGTTCCTGTTATCCGTGGCCGCTACTCGGCCTTCCGCCGGATTGGTACAAGGACCCGGCTTATCGTTCGCGAGTAGCGATCGAGCCCCGCCGTGTGCTGAAGGAGTTCGGTCTGGAACTGGCCGAATCTACCGAGGTGAGGGTATGGGATAGCAGCGCTGAAATCCGCTACCTCGTGCTACCCGAGCGCCCCGAGGGGACGGAGCGTTACGCAGAAGCAGAACTCGCTGCACTCGTTAGCCGTGATGCCATGATCGGCGTCGCGTTAGTCGAGCCGCCGCATAAATAGCTTCGAGCCGATGGACCGCCAACCCGATCAACAGATCGCCAACATGCACGGGACGGCGGCGCTCCCGCGTCGAAACGGCGAGCTGGTCTTTCATGATGACTGGGAACGCCGTGTGTTCGCATTGGCCGTCACGTTGTGCGAACAAGGCCATTTCCGGTGGGATGAGTTCCGTAAGGAGCTGATCGCTTCGATCGCC
>CAUZMW010000193.1:0-2727 GCA_963581225.1 Gammaproteobacteria bacterium | reverse complement strand
ATTAATTCAATTAGTTAGTATTCCGCTCCTGTGTCTGTGTCTGTGTCTGCTGCGTTGAACATATTGCTCGAGGCAGACCGTGGTAGAAAAGCGGCTTAGCGGCACAAACTGACCATTTTCGTCACCCGACTCCTTATCCGCCAGGTGAAATCCTCCGAATTGGGCACTGATGTCGTTATCCGGTCCAGTCGGAGTCGAGCGGTCGGTGAGGCGTCTGCGGCGGACATCTGTCGGCGATTCTACCCGATCGAGCGCGCAGCCTTGCTGACGGACTTCACTTTGCGAAGGTATTCCCTTTCGTAGACAATACCGCCGCCTTCACTACCGAGATCTGCTTTGAATCTTCATGAGTACCAGGCCAAGGCGTTATTCGCCGAATTTGGCATTCCCGTGCCGAAAGGCCATGTTGCTGCGACGCCGGCCGAGGCTATGGTGGCCGCGGGGGCGCTCGGTGGAGAGCTCTGGGTCGTTAAGGCCCAGGTGCATGCTGGCGGACGCGGCAAAGCCGGTGGCGTACGGCTGGCGCGCACCGTCGAGGAAGTGGGCGAGCATGCGCAAGGGCTGCTCGGTACCCAGCTCGTCACCCATCAGAGCGGCTCCGAGGGGCTGCCGATCGATACGGTGTATGTCGAGGAGGGCTCGGCGATCGAGCGCGAACTCTATCTAAGCTTAGTCGTGGACCGGGATTCCGAGCGCGTCGTGATCATGGCCTCCGCGGCGGGCGGCATGGATATCGAGGCCGTGGCGGCCGACACGCCCGAGCAGATCTTAACGGCCGCATTGCATCCGGCAGCGGGGCTGGCCGATTTTCAGGCACGTCGCATCGGGTTTGGCCTCGGTCTGAACAGCGATCAACAACGGCAACTCGGCGCTATTCTCGCCAAGCTTGTGAAGCTATTTTACGAGTGTGACGCGAGCCTCGTTGAGATCAACCCACTCATCGTGAATGGCGCGGGCAACGTGATCGCCCTCGACGCGAAAATCAACGTTGAAGATAACGCCCTGTTTCGCCAGGCGTCGCTGGACGCCCTGCGGGACGAAGCGCAAGAGGATGACAAGGAGCGCGAGGCGCGCGCACACGACCTCAACTACGTCTCCCTGGATGGCAACATCGCCTGTATGGTCAATGGTGCCGGCCTGGCGATGGCGACGATGGACCTGATTAAGCTTCACGGCGGCGAGCCGGCGAATTTCCTCGATGTGGGTGGTGGCGCGACGGCCGAGCGCGTAACGGAAGCTTTCAAGATTATTCTGGCCAACGACAATGTCGAGGCGATTCTCGTCAATATTTTCGGCGGAATCGTGCGTTGCGATCTGATCGCGGAGGGAATTATCGCGGCGGTCCGCGACGTCGGCGTCGAGATTCCGGTCGTTGTCCGGCTCGAGGGCACGAATGTGGAGAAGGGGCGGCAACTGCTCGCCGAGAGCGATTTGGCCATTCTCGCCGCGGAGGATCTGACCGATGCGGCCGTTAAGGTTATCGCCCAGGCGAAGGATAAGGACGCGCTAGTATGAGTATTCTAGTGGGCAGTGAAACGAAGGTCGTCTGCCAGGGGCTGACCGGACGGCAGGGTAGTTTTCATACCGAGCAATCCCTGGATTACGGCACGCAGGTCGTGGCCGGCGTGACGCCTGGCCGTGGCGGCACGGAGCATCTCGGGTTGCCTGTCTACGACACCGTTCGCGACGCCGTTCGCGAGACGCAAGCCACCGTCAGCATGATTTATGTGCCGGCACCATTTGCCGCCGACGCGATTCTCGAAGCTGCCGACGCCGGCCTGGAACTGGTCGTGTGTATCACCGAGGGCGTACCCGTGCTGGATATGGTACGAGTGAAAGCGGTCTTGGCCGGCCAGAAATGCCGGCTCATCGGACCGAACTGCCCGGGTATCATCTCGCCGGGCGCTTGCAAGATCGGCATCATGCCCGGCTTTATCCATATGCGGGGGTCCGTTGGCATCATTTCTCGTTCCGGGACGCTGACTTACGAAGCCGTCTTTCAGACGACCAACGAAGGGCTCGGCCAGACCACGTGTATCGGCATCGGCGGCGACCCGGTTCGCGGAATGAGCTTCATCGACTGCCTGGAGCTTTTCGAAGCGGACCCCGACACGCGCGGAATAATTCTCGTGGGAGAGATTGGCGGTTCGGACGAAGAAGCGGCTGCCGAATACATTTCGAGCGAGGTGACGAAGCCGGTCGTTGCCTACATCGCCGGCGTTACGGCTCCGGCCGGTAAGAGAATGGGCCACGCTGGCGCGATTATTTCGGGCGGCAAGGGCACGGCCGCTGAGAAATTCGCCGCGCTCGAGAGAGCGGGAGTGACCACCGTTCGGTCCCCGGCGGAACTGGGTGGTGCGATGGCCAAGGCGCTGGAGTGAGGATAGGGCTCGCGCAGCTCAACACTCACGTTGGCGCGATCGACGCCAATACCAGGAAAGTACTGACTGCCGCAATGCGGGCACGCGACGAGTTGCGGTGCGATCTGATCGTCTTCCCGGAGCTGACGTTGAGCGGCTACCCGCCGGAGGATCTACTCCTGCACCGCGGGATGCGGCTGCGCGTAGACGCGGCTCTGGAGCAAGTGCGTACCGGTATCAATGGCATCGGTGTGTACGTCGGCGTCCCGGAGTACGACGGCGATCGAATCTACAATACGGGCGTGCTGCTTCGCGACGGCGTCGAACTCGCGCGCCACCGGAAACAGGTACTGCCGAATTACGCGGT
>CAUZMW010000192.1:0-2796 GCA_963581225.1 Gammaproteobacteria bacterium | reverse complement strand
ATCTCGGATCGCGATCGATTCAGTTTCCAGGGCGTGTACGCGGAGGATCGACTCACGTCGCCGTTACTGAAGAAGGATCAGGAATGGCTTGACGCATCCTGGCCGGAGGCTTTAGCAGCCGTTCGCGAATCGCTGCTCGACGATCTGGGTGCCGAAGGCGATGCGCTGGGTGTCCTCGTGTCGCCCAACGCGACGCTCGAGGAGATGTATCTTCTGAACCGGTTGACGCGGCATCTCGGTAGCGAGAATCTGGATCATCGCTTGCGAATGCGCGACTTCAGCGATCAGAGTGCCGACCCGCTCTGGCCCTCACTTGGTACCGCAATTGCCGATCTGGATAACCAGGACGGTGTGCTCGTCATCGGCTCCAACCTGCGAATGGAAGTCCCGATCATTGCGCACCGTATCCGCACGGCGGCCGAGAAAGGCGCGGCCGTAGGCTTCGTGAATCCGGAACCGTATGAGATGCATTTCTCTCGTGCCGCTTACGTCGAGGCGCCGCTGGAGCACCTGACAAAAGTACTGGCGGGTGTCGTGGTTGCCGCCGCCGAGCTCACGAGCAGCAGCCTGCCGGCACCGCTCGCGAAGGCGCTTAAGAGCGTCGAGACTCAAGACACCGATCGGGAGGCGGCCGAAGTTCTGGTCAATAAGGAACAAGCGCTGGTTCTGCTTGGGCAACTCGCGATGCGCCACCCGCGTTATGCGGAAATCCGGCGGCTAGCCGCCGCGTTAGCCGATCTGACCGGCGCCAGTTTGGGCTATCTGCCGGAGGGCGCGAACAGCGTTGGCGCGGCGTTGGCCGGCGTATTGCCGCACCGCGGGCCCGGAGGAGTGGCAGTGGACTCCGCAGGACGCGATGCTCAAGGCATGCTGGCCTCACCCCGCCGTGTGTACCTGCTGTTCGGCCTGGAACCCGATCACGACTTGGCCGACTTCGCGCTTGCGGAACAAGCGCTGAAGGCGGCCGATATGGTTATCTGCTTTACTCCCTTCGTGACCGAGCGGTTGCTCGAATGCGCTGACGTGCTGCTGCCGATTGGCACCTTTGCCGAAACGGCGGGCACGTTCGTCAATGTCGAGGGTAGCTGGCAGAGCTTCGACGCGGCGGCAAGTCTCGTCGGCGATGCGCGGGAGGGTTGGCGAGTGCTGCGTGTGCTCGGTAACGAACTCGATCTACCGGACTGCGAATATCAGCGTGCCGCAGACGTCAGCGACGCCCTTGCCAGCGAGATCGGCGATGTAGAGGCGAATAACGACTACAAGGGCAGAGCGGGCGTGAAGCTCCAGCCGGTCGTGGTAAACACGATGACATTGGACGTGCCGATGTATTCGGTCGATTCGGTTGTGCGGCGCGGGACCGCGTTACAGGAAACCCGTATTGCACGTGAGACGATCATTAGCGAGTAGACGAATTTGAATAGCTTACTCGCTTACCTTGATAGTTTACTGGCGCTCATTGGCTTGCCGGAGCTTATTCACTATATAGTGCTAACGAGTATCGAGGTGGTGCTGGTACTCGTTCTGCTTATCATCGCGGTCGCGTATTTCACTTACGCGGAACGCAAGGTCATCGGTTATATGCAGAACCGTCTCGGCCCGAACCGGGTCGGCTGGTATGGCCTGCTGCAGCCGTTTGCCGACACGCTAAAATTGTTGCTGAAGGAAATCGTCGTTCCGAGCAATGCCAATCCGTTTCTGTTCTATCTCGCGCCGCTACTCTCGCTTGTAACCGCTTTCGCCGTCTGGGCGGTCGTGCCATTCAGCGAGGACTTCGTGATCGCGGATATCGATGCGGGTCTGCTGTTTGTTCTCGCGCTCACGTCCATGGGGGTCTACGGTGTCATCATCGCCGGCTGGACCTCGAACTCGAAGTACGCGTTTCTAGGCGCGATGCGCTCGGCTGCGCAGATCGTCGCCTATGAGATCGCCATGGGGTTCGCCTTGGTTGGAGTCCTGATGGCCGGCGGCAGCTTGAATCTCGGCGAGATTGTCCGGGCACAGGAGGGCACGAGTGTCCTGGGCTGGTTCGTATGGCCGTTATTTCCATTGTTCCTCGTTTTTTTTATCTCCGGCCTGGCGGAAACGAATCGCGCACCATTTGATGTTGCCGAGGGCGAGTCTGAAATTGTCGCGGGATTCCATGTCGAGTATTCGGGCATCGCATTCGGTCTGTTTTTCTTGGCGGAATACGCGAATATGATCCTGATCACGGCGTTGACGGTGCTCTTCTTCTTCGGGGGCTGGATGTCGCCGCTCGCCGGCGTGCCGGGGCTGGAGGCGAGCTTTCTCGCTCAGTCAAGTTTCGCCTGGATGGCCATGAAGATGGCGTTCTTTATGTTCTGTTTCCTTTGGGCGCGAGCGACCTTCCCGCGTTATCGGTACGACCAGATCATGCGGCTCGGCTGGAAGGTCTTCCTACCCGTGACGATTATCTGGATAGCCGTAGAGGGTGTCATGGTCGCCGCCGAAGTCGGGCCGTGGGCCGCGTAGGACGAGAGCTGTACTAGATGTTTAAGCGACTGATAAAAACGTTTCTGCTGACCGAACTCGGTAAAGGCTTGCGCCTGACGCTCAAGAATCTCTTCGTGCGGAAAGTAACCGTGCGCTATCCTGAAGAGAAGGCACCGCAGTCGCCGCGTTTCCGCGGCCTGCATGCACTCAGGCGTTACCCGAACGGCGAAGAGCGTTGTATCGCGTGCAAGCTTTGCGAAGCCGTCTGTCCCGCGTTGGCGATCACGATCGAGTCCGAGGTAGCCGAAGACGGGACTCGTCGCACATCTCGCTACGATATCGATC
>CAUZMW010000191.1:0-2833 GCA_963581225.1 Gammaproteobacteria bacterium | reverse complement strand
CGACATTATGAGTCTGCGCCCGGCCTTCAGGCAGATGGGCAGGCGGCTCGCGGAGTCCGGCTACTCAGTCCTGGTGGTAAATCCCTATTACCGCGTGAGAAAGGCGCCCGTCGTACAGGAAGGCGCTACGATGGCTCAGGACGAGACGCGCAACACCGTCTTCCCATTAGCGGGGACGTTGAGCGCAGAAACACACGTGACGGACGCAAGGGCCTTCGTCAACTTCCTTGACAGTCAAGCTGCGGTGGACCGGAATCGTAAGATCGGCACGATGGGTTACTGCATGGGCGGACCCATCACCATGCGGACGGCAGCCGCGGTGCCGGATCGGGTCGGTGCCGGCGCATCGTTCCACGGTGGCGGGCTGGTAACCGATGGGACGGACAGCCCCCATCTGCTGGTCCCCAACATGCAGGCGCACTACCTTTTCGCCATCGCTGAGAACGACGACGCTGAGGAGCCAGGCGCCAAAGATGTGCTACGGGAAGCCTTCGCTGACGCCGGGCTGCCAGCGGAGATCGAAGTATACGAAGGGACGTTGCACGGCTGGTGTCCGCTCGACTCACACGTCTACAGTGAGCCCCAGGCCGAACGGGCTTGGAGCCGGCTCCTCGCCCTGTTTGATACTGCCCTAGCCTAGGTTATCTGAGTCCGGGTCTTACGCCCACACTCTGAGCATAGCGCGGTAGGGACAGGTCTGGGATTAGGTGTAGCCTCGCTCGAGTCATTTCGAGTGAGGACATTTTGATGCGAATTACAGCCGAAGTCAGTCTCTACCCGTTGCAGGATCAGTTTCTACCCAGGATCGAGACTTTCATTCGTACGATCGATGCCGCACCAGGTCTGGGAGTGATCGTCAATCAGATGAGCACACAGTCTAGGGGCGAACTCAAAGACGTGACTAAGGCCGTTGAGCAGGCGTTAGCATCGTCGTTTCAAGCGGGTGGCCCACAGGTGCTCGTAGCGAAGTTCCTTAACGCGAATCCGCTCATCGGAGAGGCTCCTGATCTCGACCCTCCTGGCTGAACTCGCTGCGGTCGCTCTACTCTGAGCAAGGTTAGCTCCTAGGATCCGGACTCGTTGACCTGCCCGCCGATCCCCACTGCGCCCACCTAACTTAATGGCGCGGCCGTCGAACCCCGGACGACCATACGCGGCTCCAGACGTAACTGCTTCGCCGGCGTATCCGGATTCTGAATCCGCTCCAGCAACAGCAGAGCAGCCTGCACACCGAGTTCGTCGTGCGGGATATGCAGCGTCGTCAACGGCGGAACGAAGCGATCGACGTAGGGCATATCGTTGAATCCCGTAACGGAGATATCCGCCGGGCAACGCAAGCCGAGTTCGTTCATCGCGTCGTAGCAGCCGAGCGCCAGCAGATCGTTCGCCGTGAGTACCGCCGTGAATGGCTTGCCCGCCTGCGCAATCTCGTGGAACGCGGATTGTCCGGCGGGCTCCGTAAATTCGCGGGCGTTGATGACAAGCTTACGATTGATCTTGAGCCCGGCCTTCTTTGCCGACTTCAAAAAAGCCCGGTAGCGCGCGTAGCCCGTCGATGTGCGTTGCGGTCCGCCGACATACGCGATCTCGCGGTGTCCGAGTTCTACCAGATGCGCCAGGGCCAGGTCGATGCCGAGTTCGTCATCGTTGATGACGGCCGCGACGTTGTGCCTGTCCACCGTACGATTGACGAGCACGAGTGGAATCCCCTGGTCGATACACTGGTCGACGAGTGGATCCTTCCGATTCGCGGCCGCCAGGATGAGGCCGTCCACCTGACGGGCCTGCATATTCTCGACCAGCGCCTTCTCACTGCGGCGCTTACTTCCTGAGTCGGCGAGGATCGCGATATAGCCCGCGCTGTCGAGGGTGTGCTCGACTCCGCGGACGATCGGCGGAAAGACCGGGTTGGTTAGATCCGGAATAATGACGCCGACGGTAAACGTCCGTCGCGTTCGCAATCCCGATGCGAGCGGATTGCGTCGATAACCCAGTTCATCTGCAATCCGGACGATCTCCATCGCGAGGCTCTCGGAAACCATCGAACGAGTCGCCGGGTTCAGCACGCGCGACACCGTTGAAGGGTGTACGCCGGCGCGGCTCGCGATGTCCTTTATATTGGCCCGACTTTTCAACATTCTGCGATCATAGGCGTCCGAGAATAACCAAACAAGGCGACCGAGTCGTTGCCGGAGCGACCGTGACGCGGTTGCAATAGAGTGGGCCCTTCCGTATTCTATGCAAACGATTGCATCCTATTAAAACAAGCATTTGGAGCAGCTCAAGTGGCAGATCTAACAGACAATACCGTTGGCTGGATCGGCGTCGGGCGCATGGGTTACCCGATGGCGAATCGCCTCCTCGATGCCGGTTGTGACGTATCGATCTACAACCGTACCCGCAGTAAGGCAGAGCCGCTCGAAGCTGCCGGCGGGAAGATCGTCGATACGCCGAAAAACCTCGCTGATCGCGACATTATCTTTACCATGGTCTCCACCTCCGACGACTTGATGAGCGTGACGTTCGGCGAGAACGGCGTTCTGACCGGCGAGAGCAAACCGAAACTATTGGTCGATTGTTCCAGCGTGTCGGAGGAGGCCTCGGCCGAGATTCGCGCTCGCGCCGCCGAGATCGGTGTCGACATGCTGGCCTCGCCGGTCAGCGGTAACGGTAAAGTCGTCAAGGCCGGTAAACTGACGATCGTGACCTCGGGTCCGCGCGCGGCATTCGACATTGCCGAGCCATTTCTTAATCAGGTGGGTCGCGGTGTGACCTATGTCGGTGAGGGTGAGCTCGCACGGATGGTGAAGATCTGCCACAACCTACTCTTGGG
>CAUZMW010000190.1:0-2915 GCA_963581225.1 Gammaproteobacteria bacterium | reverse complement strand
GCGCTGTATCGCGCGTGAGTGGAGCTTGATGGCGCTGATCTTCATCGTGACCGCGTCGCTGACCGGATTCTTCTCGCCCGATTAGGATCGCGACGAGGCCGTCGCTCCCACAGCGTATCCGCCAATCTTTGTGGGAGCGGCCGCCCGGCCGCGATCTATTCCTAGTCCGGGTCCGAGCGATCCAAAAAATCGGCATCCGAAGAAAGCCGCGGTTCCTGCGGCCCGCGCAAGTCGTCGGCACGATGCACCATGTCGTCGCCGAAACGTTCGGCAATCGCGTCGAGCGTGGCCTCGAGACGCCGCTGACGCTCGTTGCCGACAAGCAACCCCAACTGTTGCGGAGTCTCCCGGGCGCTCAGCCCATAGGCAGCCAGCCCGACGAGCCGGAACGGCCCAGCGTCGTCGAACTGCGAGAGGAGCTGCGTCCCGGCCGAATAGAGTGTCTCGGCCAGATCACTCGGCTCGCGGAGCAGGCATTGCCGGCTCAAGAGTCGAAAATCACTGGTCTTTAGCTTGACGCGAACTCCAGCGGCGACGAGCTGCTTACGCCGCAGGCGCTTGCCGATCTTGTCTGCCGAGTGCCGCAAATGCGTCTTGATCTCGGCGTGGCTGCGTATGTCCTCCTGCAGCGTTCGCTCCGACCCGATGCTCTTGGCGTCGCGACGACTCAACACCGGTCGCGGGTCGCGCGCATGCGCGAGTTCAAAGAAATGCGCACCCGCGGCACCCAACTGTTGGACAAGCGCCGCTGGGTCCGCAGCGGCAACGTCGCCGATCGTGTCGAAGCCGAGCCCGCGTAATCTCGCCTGCATCTTTGGCCCGGCGCCCCACAAACGTGCGACCGATTGCGGCGCCAACCACGCCACTGCATCTTCGGGCGGCACGACGGTCAGACCATCCGGCTTCCGATGCGCGCTGGCGACCTTCGCGACATACTTCGTGGCGGACAGCCCGACCGAAACTGTCAAACCCCCGGTCGCTTCGCGAACCGCGGTCTTGAGTCTCTCGCCCATCAACCGCGGCGGCCCGAACCAGTCCTCCGCACCGGTCATCTCCAGGAACGCTTCGTCGAGACTCAGCGGCTCAACCAGCGGCGAGAAATCGGCTAAGACTTTCATGATCGCCGCAGAGACTTCCTCATAACGTTCGAAGCGCGGCGGAACGATTATCGCATCGGGGCAGCGCTCGATGGCCTGCATCATCGGCATCCCGCTACCGACGTTAAACGGCCGTGCCTCATAATTCGCCGTCAGTACGACGCCGCGCCGAGATTGGGGCCCGACGAGTAGCGGCTTACCGCGTAATTCGGGGTTGTCGAGCTGCTCGACCGCAGCGTAGAACGCATCCATGTCGGCGTGCGCGACGATGCGCTCCCAGCCGGCCCGCGTACGTGTCACGCGAGACCTATAGCGGCAGCGGTTCGTACCCTTCGGGTGGCCACCATGTATCGAAGTCTTCCGGTTCGGGGAGATTGAGCTGCTCAGCGGTCCTGGCACCGGGGATATTCAGCTTCTCGAAGGTATCAGCAGAGATCACCTCGAGCTGCGCCGCGCGCCGGTCCGCTTCTTCGTTAACGAGCACGTCGACGACGAAGTTGCGCCGCTCCATCACATCGATGAAATGCTGCGAGTTGACGGCCGCCAGGAACGCTCGCTGCAGCTCACGCACGATCTCGATCGGCGTGTCGCGTCGAATGCCGATGTCGTAGGTACCGTTGGGCGGCAGCAGATCCTTGATCTCGGGGATGAAGTTAACGAGCGACGGCATGACGTTACCGTCAGGCGTCACAATATCCTCCGCACTCGTCTGTTGCAGCGTGGCGAGCTGGCCCGCGTCAACGAACTGCATATGCTCGTGGACGCCGCCGCCGGCGATGTCGACTTCGCCGTTTAGCCCGGCGAGTGTGGCCGTTTGACCGCCGCTATACGGCACGTACTTCAGTTCAATGCCCGCGGCCTGCGCAACGGAGGCGGCCATCTCGTGCCAGAGCCCCCCGGTTCCCGACGTTGAGATCGTGATCTGTCCGGGATTCGCCTTCGCGGCGGCAATGACATCCGCGAAGGTCTTGTAAGGCGAGTCCGGACGCACGGACCAGCTCGCCAGATTGGTTCCGGCCTGCAGGTAATACCAATCGGTCCACGAACGTGAATCGCCGTCACCGCTGATCCGTGCAAACTTGCCGAAGCTCGACGAACCGAGCAGCGTGTAGCCATCATTACGTTTATTTAATACGTATCGGGTTGCGGCCGAACCGGCGGCGCCGGGTCGGTTGATGACATTAATACGCCACCCCTCTGACTCGGATATCTGAGCGGCGAGCGTACGCAGCACGACGTCGGTTCCGCCGCCCGCACCGTACATGACGACGAGTGTAATCGGGCGTTCGGGCCACTGTGCAACCGCCGGCAACGAGCCGAAAGCCGCTACCGTCAGCGCCAGATAAACGAGGATTGAGGTCGATCTTTTCATCGGGTCGAAGCGGTCCGCTGTTCCAGGTTTCGCTACTATACGCGCCTGGTCGATCGGTCGCACAACCTCTGCGAAGTGGACTTGTGCAGGTTGTTTAAGCAGAATCTCGTCATCGTCCACGAGGAACAGAACATGATAGAACCCGAACTCAAGAGCCATCTCATACCGCAGACGCTGTGGGAAAAACTCTACCTCGCGTGGTTTGTATTTTGTTTCCTGATGGTCTATGTCGGCACCTGGGCCGTGAACAAACCCATACCGGTGTTGGGCATGCCGCTCGTCTACGTCTGGTGCACCAGTTGGGGCACCGTCTGGCTCGCCGGCTGCTGGTTCTTCGGCACGAAAATCGCCGCAGACGATGCCGCGATAAAGGGAGAGTAGCCGATGTTTTCGGAATCGTGGCACTACACCGTCGCCATTGTCATCGCCTATTCGATGTTGATTCT
>CAUZMW010000189.1:0-2921 GCA_963581225.1 Gammaproteobacteria bacterium | reverse complement strand
GTATCTCTCTGGGTTTCGGTCTGCGGTGTGCACGCCGCTAGCGCGGCACCGCTGCCCAGACCACCGATAAAATTGCGACGTTTGATCGTTTCGCCCCCTGTTTTCAGAACGCCCGGGCTCCGGAGTCCGGGCGATGCGTTATCAGCCGGCGCATAGCGCGAGCTAAAGTCGTACGTTGACCGTGGAGTGTAGCCGGGTAAAGGGCCTGCCACCACCGATGAGACGCGGGGGACCGGTTGACAGCTCTGGTAAAGGGTCTCTAGACTCGATTGACGAACGGCCGCGGAAAAGAAAGGACGCCGAATGAATACAATAACTCTCTCAGCCGCTTCTATCAGCCTCTGTTTGTTGCTCGGTGTGCCCGTCGCAGAAGCGCAACCACCAAACTACAAGTTCGATCCGGACTGGCCGAAACTCCCGTTGCCCAATCAGTGGTGGATGCAGGGTGTGACCGGTTTGTATGTCGATAACGATGACAACATCTGGGTCTTGAATCGCCCAAGTAACCTGAGCAATACCGAGAATTACGCACAGCTCAACCCGCCCGTGGCGGAATGCTGTGTCGCGCCGCCGACTGTGATCGCCTTTGATACTGAAGGCAATGTCATCGAATCCTGGGACACCCAGGAAGGCCACGGCATGATGGTCGATGGCGACGGCTTCGTCTGGATCGGCTCCGATACGGTGAGAAAGTTCACCTCCGACGGCCAGCTGGTTGCAACCATGGAGCGCATCGCCGAGGCTGAGCCGCCCGAGGGAAAGTACCCGCCGGGTTTGGAGATCATCGTCGACCAGATCGAGGAAATTCGTGCGGACGAGGCTGCGCGGGAACTCTACACGGTCGACAACTACCTCAACGGGCGGATCATGGTCTTTGATATGGATACGCTCGAGTTCAAGCGTGGTTGGGGAGCCTATGGGAAACCGCTGAGCGAGATCGGTGGCGTAACGACCGACGGTGGCGGGGTCGCGTTCTACTCGGCGGAATCAAGCGAACGCCAGATGGACACGCAGGCGCCCGACTTCGTCGGTCACGTCACTATCGGCTTAGCCAATGATGGGCTGGTCTATGTGGCGGACCGGCGTGGAAACAGAATCCAGGTCTTCGACACGCGGGGCGAGTTTCAGAAAGAGTTCTATCTGGCCACAGAAACGCGCCAGCGAGGCTCCACCGGCGGTGTCGCGTTCTCTCACGACGCTGAACAAGCATATCTCATCATTCCGGACATCCAGAACAATACGATCTGGATACTCGATCGAGAAACCGGCGCCGTCCTCAACAGAGTCGGCAGCGCCGGAGACAATGGCGGACAGTTTCACGGCTTACATATGCTAGATATCGACTCACACGGCAATCTTTATACGGGCGAAGTACAGAACGGTGAGCGCGTCCAGCGCTTTGTCCTGGTGGACTAGTAGCGATAATCCACGATCAGATGCGCCTTGTTCGATGTCCCGTTACCCCATGGAGTGCCGATCTCCGGATTTAGCGGCAACGGATTCTTAACCACGAGATCCAGCCAACCCGCTTCATGTAGCAGGCTGGTGTCGATAGTGACTTCGAGTTGAGACGGGCTAATGACCCTATATGGCACCGATGTCCCGTTGAAATAGACACGCGACCGGCGCACGAAATGAAAGCCCGTAATCGTGACCGTCGTTGTCGGGCTGCCCTGCGTGACCATGATCGGCGTAATCGTCTCGATCGCCGGCTGCGGCGACTCGACGGGGTTCGGCAACGGCGTACCGGGGCCGCCGGGAGGGCGTCCCGTGAAGCGAAATCCCCGCGCATTGAAAGCGACTTCCCGGAACGCAGCGACCCACTGCAACGCCTCGACGGGTGGATTCATCTCCGACGAGCGGTGAAACGGATCCTCAAAGGCGACGTCGTAGCCGAGTTCTACCACTTTGCCGTTGAAGATTACCGTGTCGATGTCGCGTAAGCGGCGAATGTCGGCCAGCGGATCTGCATTCACGATAATCACATCCGCCAATTTACCTGCCTCTACCGTCCCGATATCGTCGCCCATGTGCAGCATCTCGGCAGACCATTTTGTGGCGCCCTGAATGATCTGCATTGGCGTCACCCCCGCCTCGACGAATACAGCGAACTCGTGGTGAAGGTTCTCGCCCGGAACCCGGCTCGGATTCGTGTTGGCGCCCGGAACCAGATGTCCGCCGGCATCGACGAATAATTTGTGAAAGCGGAGCGCATTCTTGAAGCCTGCCATCTTTCGCTGCCGAGTCCCGTCGTCGCTTATACGACCCGGTCCCCGGCCATCATAGAAACCCAGCGCGGCTTGCTGCCGAGCAGGCGGGTAATAAGCCAACAGATTGGAATCGGCTTCCGCGAAAAAGCGCCGATCCTGTGCTTCGAATAGAGCCCAGTCTTCCGGATAACCGCGGAAATTGGCCTGGAAGGTCGGCGTCAGCGCCGTGTCGTTCGCGATCAGGCGGTCGATTAATGCCGCGGCGCGGTCGTCGTCCATGTCCGCATACATGTCCAGCCAATCTCGATCGTCGCCAGCCTCCGGCGGGACTCTCGTCACCGCCGCCCAGATCCCGGCGGAGTGCGGTATGTTTCTCGACGCCTGTTCGACCGCTTCCCACGGCCCGTAGATCGGCCCGTAGGAACGCGTGAAGACCGGCGTACCGGCCCGGTTGGCCTCCTCGATCGCGGCGCCGTAGTAGTCCAACGGCATTGCGCCATCGTTGAACATCAAGGCGTCGGCGCCGGCGTCGATAAACGCGCGCGCGAGCTGCCGGGCTTCGTCGGCCGATTGCGGTGCGCGGGCAGGCGTTAATGTCGTCTCCAGCCCGGTGCCGCCGTCGGGAACGCGATTGAGTCTGGATAGCCCGGTGAAAGGCCGCGGTCCTCGCAGTATTCCGGCCTGGACCGCATTGCGGTGCGGAATTGCTAT
>CAUZMW010000188.1:0-2941 GCA_963581225.1 Gammaproteobacteria bacterium | reverse complement strand
ATGGACTCGCCGCGACCTCGAAATGCAGTATGAGGCCGACTTCAGAGCCGCCCTCGTCATGATCATCGAAGGTCCAGGCGCCTTCCAGCGATCTAAACGGTCCCTTCAGCAACTGAATCTCGATACGGTGCGGTCGATCCAGACGATTTCGAGTAGAGAATTGCTTCTGCACGCCCGCGACGCCTACTTCAAGCGTCGCTTCAGCTAGATCTTCCGTCCGTCGTTGAACGGTCGCACTCTGACACCAGGATAGAAACTCCGGGTAGCTGGTGATGTCATCGACGAGGTCAAACATCTGCTCCGCGCTGAATGGAACCTGAGCGCTGCGGCGAACGGTACGCATCGACGGTTAGAAGAGTCCGATAGCGTTAAGGAATATCAGCACGACCGCCACCGGCGCAATGTACCGAGCCGAGAAATGCCAGGCCCGGTAGCCCGGCCCCGCAGCCGGGTCCAGCTCATCGGCGCTCGAGTTCTGGCACATGACCCAACTCGCGAAAAAGACGATGGCGAGTCCACCGAGCGGCAGCATGATGTTGCTCGTCAAGAAATCCAGGTTGTCGAATAGTGTTCTGCCGAAAGGCTTGAAGTCCGCGAGCAGATTAAAAGACCAGACACTCAGAAACCCTAGCAGCCATATCGTGCCACCGACGAGACCGGCCGCGGCAGTACGACTCAGCTCGCGCGCCTCGATCAGCCAGGCGACAGCCGGTTCCATCAGGCTGATGGCGGAGGTCCATGCAGCGAACGTCAGGAGGAGGAAAAAAAGAACGGCGATAATCACGCCTCCCGGCATCTGGCCGAAAGCCAACGGCAGGGACTGGAAGATAAGACCCGGACCGGCTGCCGGATCCAATCCGTTGGCAAACACGATCGGAAAGATGACCAAGCCAGCCAAGATGGCGATACCGGTATCGGCGCATACAACCGCGATGGAAGTACGAGCAATTGAGGTCTCCGCCGGCAGATAGGCGCCATACGCCATGACCGCGCCCATCCCGACGCTCAACGTGAAGAACGCGTGCCCCAACGCCGACAGGACGCCGGCCTGAGTTAGTTCAGAGAACTTCGGCTCGAACATGAAGCGCAGGCCCGCTGCGAAATCGCCGGCAATCATGCTGTAACCGAGGAGCACTACGAGCAACGCGACGAGTGCCGGCATCAGCACGCGAACAGCACGCTCGAGACCGCGTTCAACACCCTTCGATACCACCAGCGTCGTCAAGATCATGAATAATGTGTGCCAGAAACCGGTGACAAGCCAATTGCCCGACAAGGCCGAAAAAATATCGCCGACAACCGCAGCGTTAGCGTTCTCGAAAGCGCCGCTTGCACCCTCGAAAATATAGGCAACTGCCCAGCCTGCGATGACACTGTAATAAGAGAGGATCAGAAAGCCGCTGATGACACCGGCAACGCCGATGAACCCCCAGCGGCGGGTGCTGCCTTCCTCTTCACCAAGTAAAGCCATCGTGGCGATCGGGTTACGCCTGCCGCGCCGGCCGAGAAGAATTTCGGCCATCATGATCGGCAAACCGACGACGAAAACACAGAGCAAGTAAACTAGAACGAACGCGCCACCGCCGTTGACGCCGGCAATATAGGGAAACTTCCAGATGTTGCCCAAACCGATCGCAGACCCCGAGACCGCCAGGATAAAGGCGAAACGAGACGACCAGTGGCCGTGCAGAGATGTGCGATGTTCCGGAGCGGACGCAACCAACGTGAACTCTCCCTGAGCGTATTTCTTTTGGCGTGTTATTTGTTGCGGATTTTAGGATTATTGAGCCAGCATGGCTAGAAAGACCGGCAAAATATCACCCTCCTCCATTGCCGTGAATAAGAAGGCGCGGTATGACTATTTTATCGAGGAGCGCTTCGAAGCCGGGCTCGCGCTCGAGGGCTGGGAGGTCAAGAGTCTCCGCGCCGGCAAGGCACAGCTTACGGAAAGCTACGTCATCGTGCGTAACGGCGAGATCTCACTGCTCGGGGCGCACTTGACGCCGCTGTCGTCGGCGTCCAGCCACGTTAATGCCGATCCGACCCGAACCAGAAAGCTATTGCTGCACCGCAAAGAGATCGATCGTCTGAGCGGTCTCGTTGAGCGTAAAGGCTTCACACTGGTGCCGCTCGAGCTGTATTGGGCGCGCGGCAGGGCGAAACTGGCCGTCGGCCTGGCTAAGGGAAAGAAGCAGTAC
Organism: Gammaproteobacteria bacterium; assembly: GCA_963581225.1. Taxonomy (GTDB): domain Bacteria; phylum Pseudomonadota; class Gammaproteobacteria; order Steroidobacterales; family Rariloculaceae; genus SMWC01. The sequence goes on along the minus strand of CAUZMW010000188.1, from coordinate 743 downwards.
GACAAACGTGCCACGGCGAAGGATCGGGACTGGGAGCGCGACAAAGCCCGGGCTATGAAGGCCGTCAACCGCTAACGGGATCGCTATCCTCGTGGGAGCGGCCGCCCGGCCGCAATCTTTCGCAACACCGTCTCTTGAAATGAACGGGAAAAACCCTAAAATTAACGGTACTGGGGGCGATCGGCTTCGACGTGGGCCGTGAACCTTCAAGTGCATGCCGAGGGGCAGACCACCTCGTAAAACCACCTGCAAACCTTATAGTTGCCAACGACGACAACTACGCCCTAGCTGCTTAAAAACCAGACTAGTGCCTTCTGCCCGGTTCGTGCTTGTGCGTCCGGTTCCAGGAGTCATCCACACAAGATCGCGGAATGGACCGTCTGGGGCCTGAACGCTAAAACCTAACCAGACTGGCTGTGAGTTGTCCCTGCCCGTCGGGTAGCTCAGAGTAAGATCAAAGACGGACTAAGCATGTAGAGCTTGAAGCGGATCGCTTGCGGACGCGGGTTCGATTCCCGCCGCCTCCACCACATTAACGTCCAGTGAGATCCACGGACGTCCTAGAGCCCGCTAACTGCGGGCTTTTTCTTAGGTTTAGCATCCAGTATAGCCCGACAAAATCTATTGACTTCTGGGGGCATATGGGGGCATATATGGGGGCATAGGCCTCTACCCAAACAGGAGATGCCCCCAATTGCCCCTTACGCATGCCCTCATCAGCACTGTAAAGCCCACTAACAGAA
>CAUZMW010000187.1:0-2954 GCA_963581225.1 Gammaproteobacteria bacterium | reverse complement strand
CTTCGTAGACATGAGTTCTGATGCCGGTATAGGCCTCCGGCAGCGACCCTTGCACCGGGATTACACCGGCATAGCGCAGCCAGTTTAAATTCAGGCCGGCGCCGGATATTTTGATTCCCTGCAGATCCGCGATGCTGTTCCAGTCGAACGATGTGCCTAAGTTGTAGCCTGCGTCGGCGATACGCGCCAGCAGTTTCTGGTTGAATTGTTCTTCGAAGACGTTGCTCAAGTACGGGACTGCCTCATAGACCTCTTGGGCGATCTGCAGGCTGACAGTGGGGTCCATGGTGCCGAAGGGCAGCATGGTCTGGAACGCGTGCAGCGGCAGATTGGACGGCTCAAAGCAATAACAGAAACCACCGATATCGACGATTCCGTTTTGCACGCCCTCGAGCGTTTCGGCCACCTTAACGATGGAGCCGCTGTAGCCCTCGATGAAATTCAGCGTGTGTTCGGTACGGGACTCGACGCGACTTTTTAGCTCGGGTTCGAAGAAATCTTTCATCAGACCCGCATAGACGACGCCGGGCGCGTGCCCAGAAGCGATTCTGAGGGTAATTCTGTCCGCCCGCGCGACGTTGCTCGCGGCCATCAAAGCAGCAGCTGCCAGGGTAAATACTGCCAGCGGCGACAGCCATTTCGCAGGGTGTCTCATAAATTTTTTCCCCAAGGTTCTCGGTTATCCGTCAATTATAACGTATTGTAAAGTACAGCCTATCCGCGACTATGCGGGCAAGCATCGTTTAAGAATCGAAATCGGAGGAAAGCAGTATGAGTGTAACGGTCGGTGTAATCGGCTTAGGTCCTATGGGTGGAAATATCGCCGGGAACCTGCTTAAGAACCAGTTCGAAGTGGTCGGCTTCGATATATTGCCGGGTCGCATGGACGCGTTGGACGGACTAGGACTGAAAAAGGCAGATTCAGTAACTGCTGTGGCGGAGCGAGCCGACGTGCTCATCGCCTCGCTACCGAATGCGAGCGCGCTGACGAATGTAGTCGAAGGCGTATTGGCGCATGCACAGCCGGGGCAGATCCTGATCGAATGCAGCACCTTGGCCGTGGATCAGAAGCTGGTCGCGCACGAGCAGATCTCGGCGGGCGGTAAAATATTCCTCGACTCGCCGATTAGCGCCACGCCGCCGATGTTGGCCAAGATGATGGCATCTATTTACGTCAGCGGCGACGAGGCCGCGTATACCGAGTGCGTGCCGGTGCTTGAGGGATTCACCGCTAACAATTTTTATTGTGGCGAAGTAGGTAACGGTAGCCGCATGAAGCTGCTCGCGAATTATCTCGTGCACGTGCACGTTACGGCAGCCGCCGAGTGCATGGTGATGGGACAGAAAGCCGGGCTGGACCCCAAGCTTATACATACGGTACTGAAGGAAGGCGCCGGAGGATCGAAGATGTTCGATATTCGCGGCGCGATGATGGCCAACTCGGACTACCGGGAGGGTGGGGGAACGATGTTCGACGTCTACGAGAAAGATGCCTCGATCATCACCGAGTTCGCCGCGAGCGTGAAATCACCCATAGACCTTTACGTCTCCAGCAGGCAGAAGTTCAACTCCGCGATCGCTTTGGGCCTGGGGCATCTCGATACGTCCGCAGTCTGCAAGGCCATAGAAACCGCCGTCGGAATCGATCGGAAACTAGTCGAGTAGAGCGATCCAGTAGCGCCGAGTTGGCGCGATGGGACCTCAGCTCAGCTTGTTGTGTAGTTGGGCGTGGCGCTCTACTTTGTCTCCGAGCTCCTGCATCAGATTCCAGTAGTTGAGGAAATGCGGGGTCTTGCGGTGCTCTGCCAGGGCAGCTTCGTCCTTATAGACTTCATAGAACATGAAGGAGTTCTCGTTGTCCCGCGAGACGATCACGTCGAACTGGTAGCAAGTCTCTTCTTGCGCTGATTTCGAGGCGTTTTCGAGCATCGCCAGCTTCAGTTCAGCCGCGTATTCGGCTTGAACTTTGACCGTAACGACCAGGACGAGGTTAGGCATCGCATTTCTCCAGGTTGAGGTTCCAGGGGGTACCTGGATACGCGAATTTGAACCGGGGCTACCGACGCCGTCAAGCGGACGATTAACAGACATTCATCCAAACTGGCTCCCGTAGTAGGGCTATTTGCTGTAAATTACGCATATCGCTACGGCGTTTCCTACGGTATGGCGAGCGCCAACCATCTATGTGCTTGAGGTAAGACACAATGCGACAACGAGTATCAACAATCTCAATAGCGGCAGCATTCTTCTCCTATATTGCTGTCTCGACGATCGGTTTGGCGCAGCCCAACAGGCCTCCGGTCCAGTTGCCTAACGGCGAGGCCAAGGCCATGGTCGAGGGACTCTGCGTTGCCTGCCATCGGCTCGACTTTGTCCCGAACTACGTGGGCAACACGCACGAAGGTTGGGACGCGCTGATCAGCACGATGATGGTGCTGCCTGACGAACAGAACGACGCGATTATCGATTACCTGGCCACGAATTTCCCCAAAAAGCCGGGGACTGATCCGGTGGTGATTCCGGGCCCGATCGATGTGACGATCAGCGAGTGGCTCGCCCCGACCTTAGGGTCACGGCCTCATGACCCGCTTGCGGCGGCCGACGGCTCGATCTGGTGGACGGGCCAGATGCAGAATCGGCTGGGACGCGTCGATCCCGCGACGGGCGCCATAGAGGAATTCCCTCTGGACACGCCGAATTCCGGGCCGCACGGTCTGGTTGAGGACGCCGCCGGCAACATCTGGTTTACCGCTGTATCGCAGGGTTATGTGGGCAAACTGGACCCGAGTAGCGGCGATGTGACCGAATATCATGTCCCGGATGGTGTGCGTGGTCCGCACACGCCCATTTTCGACCAGGACGGTACGCTGTGGTTCACGCTGCAATCCGGTCACGTGGGCAGGCTCGTGCCCGAGACCGAAGAGATGACGATTTCGGCGACGCCGACCTCCGGC
>CAUZMW010000186.1:0-3031 GCA_963581225.1 Gammaproteobacteria bacterium | reverse complement strand
AGGATTTCACCTGGCGGATAAGGAGTCGGGTGACGAAAATGGTCAGTTTGTGCCGCTAAGCCGCTTTTCTACCACGGTCTGCCTCGAGCAATATGTTCAACGCAGCAGACACAGACACAGACACAGACACAGACACAGGAGCGGAATACTAACTAATTGAATTAATTATGTTTTTAGTATCTCCACGTAAACTTGGCACACCCTTTGCAGTAACAACAGCATAGGCACTTACCCGCCGACGCTTTTTTCTGCAAACCGTTTACTCAGGAGTACTCCATGAACAAGCTTCAAAAGGGCTTTACGCTCATCGAATTAATGATCGTCGTCGTGATTATCGGCATCCTGGCCGCGATCGCCATTCCTGCTTATCAGGATTACACGATTCGCGCCCAGGTTTCCGAAGGCATGAGCCTGGCCGCCACTGTGAAGGCTGCGGTAACGTCGTTTACGAGACTGCCGTGCTGAAAATTCGCGACGAGGTAGCTACCGGTCAGCGGCTGCAGCGAGCCATGGAGAACACCGGCTTGTTCCCCAACATGGTGAACCAGATGATTGCGGTCGGTGAAGAATCAGGCTCCCTGGACGACATGTCGAGCAAGGTCGCCGACTTCTACGAGGAAGAGGTCGACAACGCCGTCGACAGCATGTCGAGTCTCCTGGAACCGTTGATCATGTCGATACTAGGTGTCCTGGTTGGCGGCCTCGTCATCGCGATGTACTTACCAATCTTCAAGATGGGCCAGGTCGTCTAATGTTGCTGGCGTCCACACCGCAACGGCGCGAGAATACGCTCGCCTCTCACAACGGACCTGCCGCCTGATCCAAGTGGAACTCTTCAAGATATTCCCTGGCGCTGTATATCTTGTCTCAGGCTTAGTCGGCCTGATCGTGGGCAGCTTTCTGAACGTCGTGGCCTATCGCATTCCGATCATGCTGGGGCGAGCCTGGCGCGAGCAGTGCGCCGAACTCCAGGCGAAGGATCTACACGAGCCGCCCCACGCCGTAGGCAAGCCGTTCAATCTGGTCACGCCCAATTCGACCTGCCCACGATGTGGGGGCGCAGTCGCAGCACGCCACAATATTCCGGTCATCAGCTTCCTGGCTCTACGCGGTCGCTGCGCCCACTGCGATGCGAAGATCTCTCCACGTTATTCGTTGATCGAAGGCCTGACAGCGGTATTAAGCCTTATCGTCGCCTGGGTATTCGGGCCGACCTGGCAGCTGGTATTCGCACTACCGATCACGTGGACACTGCTGGCGTTGGCGGTGATCGATATCGATCACAAGCTCTTGCCGGACTCCATTACGCTGCCGCTGTTATGGGCAGGACTGCTCGCGAGTCTCTTTCGCAGCACGGGTGGAGTGATCTTTACCGACGTGACCTCAAGTGTCATCGGCGCTGCCGCAGGCTATCTCTGTCTGTGGAGCGTCTACCAGGTGTTTAAGCTTGCCACGGGCAAGGAAGGCATGGGTTATGGCGACTTTAAACTGCTGGCCGCTCTCGGCGCCTGGCTGGGGTGGCAACTTTTACCGCTGATCATACTGTTGTCCGCCACCGTCGGCGCGATCATTGGCACCGCAATGATCGTAATCGGAGGGAACTCACGCGAAACGCAGATACCGTTCGGGCCTTACCTGGCCGCCGCCGGTTGGATCGCATTGCTGTGGGGCACGGAACTGACGAGAATGTATGCCCAGCTCATGAGCTGACCTATCTTGTTTTGTGGGAGTACCGAGTGGTCCGACAAGGTTATCTAGAGTGTTCTGCGTAGGGCTGACGGGAGGAATCGCCAGTGGCAAGACGACAGTCGCGGCATTCTTCGCCGAGCTCGGAGCGGGGCTCCTAGACACAGACGAAGTCGCCCGTGAGGTCGTGGCTGTGGGTGAACCCGGCCTAGAGGCAATCGTCACCGCCTTCGGCACTGCGATCCTGTTGGATGCGGGCGGTCTGGATCGTGGCTCGCTGCGCGAAATTGTCTTTGACAACACCGACGCACGCCGCAAGCTCGAAGCGATACTGCATCCGTTGATTCGGGCCCGTACCCGGACTCAACTAGACGCACTGCAAGCGCCCTACGCGATGGTTGTCGTCCCGCTGCTGATCGAAACCGACTTTTCCGAGATCGTCAACCGTGTCCTGGTCGTCGATTGCCCGCGAGACTTACAGCTCAGGCGACTCATTCAGCGCGATCAGATCAGCGCGGAAGACGCCGAGGCGATGGTGGCGGCACAGGTCGATCGCGAGACGCGCAGAGCGCGTGCCGATGACATCATCGACAGTAGTCAGAGCCTCGCGACGATCCGCGACCGATCGACAGCACTGCACGCAGATTATTTAAGACGCGCAGCAAGTCACGATGACGGCAAGTAACCCCGTAGAGCTCGCTTGGCCCGTTTGCCGTGCGGCAGAACGTCGCGCAAAATACAACCATGGCTAAGACCGCGTCCGAACCCACACGCGCCTCGACTCAGGGGGGAGCCATGGAGTTCGAACAACCGCTCTCCGAGCGCATGCGAACGTTTCTTAGAATCGAGTTTCTTTATCAGCAGGCCCTCTTCCACGCTCGAGATCTGACCGGTTTCAGTGCCCGAGCCGCGGTGACGACCCTGCTGGAGATACTCGCTATCCTGAACCGCGGCGACGTCCGCGGCGAGGTACTCAAGGAACTCGAGCGCCATGCCGGACTGCTGGCAAGCTATGCTCGCCAACCGGATGTCGATCTCGAGCGCATCCAACGTCTGATCGACAACGTCGATACATTGCGCTCGGCGCTTGTCGAGGCCAGACCCCAAATCCTCAACTCCGTGAGGGAATGTGAGTTCCTGAATACGATCAGGAATCGAAGTTCGATTCCGGGCGGAACCTGCATGTTCGATCTACCCGACTATGGCTTCTGGCTTCGGCTGCCGCTGGTCGAACGCACCGAGCAATTCGAGAACTGGGCCGACGCGTTGCGCCCCGTCTGCGACGGCGTCGCCGAGGTTTTGTGGCTCACCCGCCAGGCCAATGAACCGGTTGCTCAAATCGCGA
>CAUZMW010000185.1:0-3060 GCA_963581225.1 Gammaproteobacteria bacterium | reverse complement strand
GGTTGACCGTGTTGAAGAATTCCGGAGTGCGAATCGCAATCGGATAGACGGGACGAAAGCAGACTTCGAGATTGAAGCGTCGCTGCCACTCCGTTAGGCGCGGAGTCGCGAGATAGGACCAGGGACTGCGGAAGGACCAGAAGACATCGATGGACAGCGCGCCGGACACGGCGATTGGATCTCCATGCTGGGGTTCGCGGCGAAGCGTAGTCGAGGCGCATCAATACCCCCAGAGTAATGCAGGAGCGCCTGGTTCTTCGTAGCCGATTGAAATGTGATACCCACTGAGAGATGGCCACAGCAAATCCGGGGCTACAACGGCTCAACACCGGGATCAAGCTTGGGTATGGCGTGGGCGCCACTGCCGAGGCGTGCGTGGTGATCGCATTCAATGCGTTCAACGTCATCTTCTACAATAACGTTCTGGGTCTGTCCGGCACCCTGTGTGGCATCGCTGTGAGTATCGCTCTGGTATTCGATGCGATTTCGGACCCCCTGATCGGGTCCATCTCCGATCGATGGCGGTCGCGACTGGGCCGCCGACATCCTTTTCTATATGCCGCATCGATTCCGTTTGGGTTGTGCTTTTTCCTGATCTATTCGCCTCCGTCGTTTGTGACAGACTCGCAAACGGGGTTGTTCTTGTGGCTTGCGATCTTAACGGTGCTGTTGCGCACGTTTCAGACCTTCTACCACGTACCGCATCTTGCGCTCGGCGCTGAGCTCGCCACCGAATATCACGAGCGTTCCGTGCTCATGGCCTACAGCTCCATATTCGGCATGGTCGGAGGCGTATCGGCAAGCGTGTTAGGTTTTGCCTACCTCGGGGCGAGTGGCAACCGAGTGGATGATCCAGCGGCCTACGGAACCATGGGTGTTGCGGTCGGTGTCTTCGCGGCAGCCGGCATCCTCATCAGCGCGATCACCACCCAATCCCGCGGCGCAAAGCTGAGCAAGGTCCCCGACTTGCCAGCGTTCGGTCTCAAGCAGTTCCTAGCGGAGATACGATCGTGCCTACAGAACAAGAACTACCGTTTCCTGCTATTCGGCCTGGTCTGTCTGGGACCCTTCGTCGGCGTGCGGGAGACACTGTCCACCTACTTGACGCGGTTCTTCTGGGAGATTCCACTGGTGCAGATCGGGCGTCTGGCGTTGGCAGTCGTGCCGGCATTCATACTGATATTCCTGATCGTACCGGGGCTTCATCGCCGCTATTCAAAACGTTCTGTGATGTTAGGCGGAGCGCTGCTCGCCGCTTTGTCGGCGTCCGTCCCAATCACCCTACGCTTGCTCGATCTGCTGCCCGACAACGGTGACCCCTGGATCTACCGCATGCTGTTGCTCGAGCGATTCACCTTCTACCTGGGGATTTCATCGCTAACCCTGAGTGTGATGTCTGCACTCGGCGATGTCGCAGACGAGCACCAGCTGACCACCGGCCGACGCCAGGAAGGCGTCTTCTATTCCGCTCGTTCATTTTTCGGCAAGGTGACGCAGGCGGCCGGGCATTTCTTCGCGGGACTCGCCATCGATGTCATCGGTTTTGAGCCGGGATCGAAGGTTGGCGAGGTGCCAAAAGACGTCCTGATCGGACTTGGCATCGTCGACGGACCGCTGGCAGCGCTTTTTGGTCTTGGCGCGATGGTCCTGTACTCACGTTATGCCATCGACCAGGCGAAGCACGCGGAGATCCGGCGCGCTCTGGCCGCGCAGCAAGCGGGCGGGCTACAGACCGAACACGGCGATGACGGGACAGGCATGTAGTCGACCACGACCTCGGTCACACGCCGTAGGGTCCCCAATTCAGCGGCGAGTGACGAACACAGTTCTCGAACACTAGACTTGAGAACTAGACTCGTAAATCGACCCCATTCTCATGCTCGGAGGGCAACTTCGCTTCCGACTCGACTCCTGAAGGAGATCCAACCATGGCTGGCCCCCTGTCCGACTACCGAGTGCTCGAGCTGACTTCCACCGTCTCTGGGCCCATGGCCGGAATGATCCTCGCGGATCAAGGAGCCGACGTCATCAAGATCGAGCCGCCACTTCTCGGCGACACGGCTCGCTTTCTCGGCAGCTCGCGCGAGGGAATGGGCGGAATGTTCGCCGTATTGAACCGGAACAAGCGCTCGCTCGTTCTCGACCTCAAAGGCGAGGAAGACATGGAAGTCTTCGTGCGGCTCGTGACGACCGCCGACGTATTGCTCGAGAATTATCGGCCGGGGATCGTGCAGAAGCTCGGAATCGATTACGCGGCTCTAACGGAGATCAACCCGCAGCTCATCTACGTCTCGGTATCGGGATACGGCCAGGATGGCCCGTACAAGAATCGCCGCGTGTACGACCCACTCATTCAGGCGACCACAGGCCTCGCTCACGCCCAGGGTGTGAACGAGCCGCGCAATGTTCAGAGTATCGTTTTCGACAAGATCACCGGAATGACCGCTGCGCAGGCCGTCACGACTGCCCTCTTGCAGCGCGAGAAGACGGGCCAAGGTCAGTACCTGCCAGTCTCAATGTTGGAGTCCGCGCTCTATTACAACTGGCCCGACTTGATGTGGTCACGCACGCTTCAGGGCGAAGGGATCAGCGACGCCGGTGAGCTCGCGGATTACTTCCAGATCTTCAAGGCAAAGGACGGGAATATCTCGATTGTCCTGGTGGCAGATCCCGCCGTCGAATTGCTCTGTGTATGGCGTGGCAACACTCTTCACGAAGACCCGCGCTTCAAGACTTTGCTCGATCGGATCAAGAATGCCGCCGCGTGGAAGCGTGCTGTAGAAGAGATGCTGGCAGATCTAACGACCCAGGAAGTCTGCGAGACGCTGGATTCATTGGGTGTGCCCGTCGCACGCGTCAACACGCTCGATGAGGTCCACGAAGACGCCCAGGTATTGCACGAAGGAACGTTGATCGAGACGACCCATCCCGTCATCGGCGACATGCGACTCCCCCGCCCGCCCGTTCGCTTCATCGGTCAAGACTTGGATCCGGCCAACTTCCCGGCGCGACATGCGGCATTTCTCGGCGACCACAACCGCGAGATCCTGAGCGAACTCA
>CAUZMW010000184.1:0-3060 GCA_963581225.1 Gammaproteobacteria bacterium | reverse complement strand
AGAGACGCACGACAAAGAGTGTTACTCCCCAGCATGAAGGCGTTGACGAAGGACCTTCGCGCGCTCGCGCATGAGTTCGCCGACCTGCCAATGCTTGCTCGCACTCACGGTCAACCTGCCAGCCCGACTACGCTCGGCAAGGAGATCGCAAACTTCGTCTACCGGATGATGCAGCAAACAGAACGATTCGCCGCGGTACCCATTTTCGGCAAAATCAATGGCGCGGTTGGCAACTTCAACGCCCATGTCGCGGCGTATCCGAATGCGGACTGGCGTGGTATCGGCGAGCGCTTCGTCGAATCCCTGGACCTTAAATCGGCAGCCTATACGACGCAGATTGAATCACACGACTGGATCGCCGAGTACGCTCAGGGATTGAGTCGTTTCAATACGGTTCTGCTCGACCTGTGCCAGGACATCTGGGGCTACGTGAGCCTGGGCTATTTCCGGCAACGAGCCGTGGCCGGCGAAGTGGGCTCATCGACGATGCCGCACAAGGTCAATCCCATCGAATTCGAGAATGCCGAAGGCAACCTCAGCGTCGCCAATGCGATCCTCGAGTTCCTGGCTGGAAAACTTCCGCGATCGAGATTTCAGAGAGATCTGACCGACTCCACGGTACTACGCAATCTCGGCGTCGGGCTGGGACACAGCCTGATTGCAGTTGAGTCCGCGAGCCGCGGCGTCGGTAAACTGGAAGCCGATGCGCAACGCATCACCGCGGATCTTGAAACCAGCACGGAGGTACTAGCCGAAGCGGTTCAAACCGTCATGCGCCGCTACGGAATAGCCGATGCGTACGAACAACTCAAAGAGCTGACGCGAGGCCGGACGATCACGATCGACAGTTTGAAAACGTTCATCGGCACGCTCGATATTCCACCTGAAGAACGACAACGACTGCTGAGCCTGAAGCCCACCGACTACATCGGCCTCGCCGCCGATCTGGCTCGCGACATCTAGCGGGACTCCCACAGCCAACGGTCGAAAGGTGCTTTCCGCTATCCCTCCTTAGCGGAATTGCCCGGGCGACGCCGTTTCCCCTACTGCAGATCCAACTCTTGACGAAGGCATTCTCGCCACGCACTGGCTGACACGCTCGCAGCTCATCGCCCAAGAGGCCCGACTCAGAAGCCCGCTGGTGCTGCGCTGCCTGGACGACTATTAGGCGGGCATTCGGCACCCCATCAGCATGATCTCAGAGCTACCGGCGGACGAACTGATGCGCCTGGTCGGCGCCTAGGGCGCCAGGTCCCGGTGCGCGCCCGCTGGCCACAGACGGACTGCTGAATTTGATATTCTAGCCGCCACTGTACACAGCTGACCGGGGCACCAACGATGGTAGGGCGTGAAACACGATTCGAAGACACCTGCGAAATAACGGGCATAAAGAACGATATCTCCGTTCTCGGTGAGATTCTTAAGTTCAGAGAGAAGGACGTCATCATCGCAACGATCAATCGGTCCGCTAAAGTAACGCTGTATTGGAAAAAACATGCTGAACTGTATGTCGGCTCGTTAGGTGGTGTGGAGTTCCAGTCCCCAGGTCCGAAATCGCAGACCTACCGAACACACAGATAAATACGTTGTTAGAAGCGCCTCTCATGACAGACAAGGGACTCGCCATCGTCGGACTCTCTGGCGGGGTCGACTCCGCGGTCACCGCGCTGCTCTTACGTGACTCAGGGTACGACGTCCAGTGCCTGCACATGAGCAACTGGGAGGACGACGGTTATTGCGACGCTGCCCGTGATTTTCAGGACGCGCGGAAGACCGCCCAACAACTCAAGCTGCCATTGCATCGAGTCAATTTCGCCGATCAGTATCGTGAGCAAGTTTTCGCACATTTTCTTGAAGAATACGAAGCCGGACGTACGCCCAACCCGGACGTCCTGTGCAACCGTCAGATAAAATTCGGCGAGATGCGGCGCTATGCACACCGCCTTGGTGCAGACTGGCTCGCTACCGGACATTACGCGCAGCTGCGCCGAGTCGATAATCGCGTCCATCTGTTAAAGGGTCGCGACGCGAACAAGGATCAAAGCTATTTCCTTCATGCGGTGAACGAGACGGACTTCGCCGACGTGCTGTTCCCGATCGGCGGGATGACCAAAGCCGCGGTCCGGGATCGAGCCCGGGACGCAGGCTTGGAGGTCGCTGAGAAGAAAGACAGCACCGGAATCTGTTTTATCGGCGAACGCCCGTTTACGGAATTCCTGAGCGAGTACCTTCCCGCGAACCCGGGCCAGATCAAAGACCCCGGTGGCCGAGTTGTCGGTGAACACGGCGGGCTGGCGTACTACACGCTCGGGCAACGGCAGGGCCTGAATATAGGCGGCCTCGCGGCCTACGGTCCGCAAGCCTGGTATGTCGCAGCCAAAGACCACGAGAACAACGACCTGATCGTCGTTCAAGGCACAGACCACCCGCTGCTCTATCAGAACTGGCTGACGGCCGGCACGGTCCACTGGATCAATGGCCCGCCGGCGGGATGGCCGGAGATCGCCCCGCTGCGGTGCCGAGCCAAGACGCGCTACCGTCAGCCGGACCAAGCGTGCACGGTCACCCCCGCGAGCGACGACGCTCTGGAGGTCTCATTCGAGCGCCCGCAGCGAGCCCTGACGCCCGGACAGTACGTCGTGTTTTATCGGGGAGAACACTGCCTGGGTGGCGCGACGATCCAGGCGGCCGATATGCAGACCGCGGCGCTGGAAGCCGCCGGGTAGCCGTCTGTCGGACTGCTGGGCTCCTTGCTATAATCCGCGCGCCACTCGTTCCATCTCACTCGCTCTTTAAAAGGGACCCCTGAATGACAGATAGCTTTGGCGCCCGCCAATCTATCTCAGTCGGCGACGCTGACTACGACATCTACCGGCTGGATGCGATCGGCGATCTACGCGTTGAGCAACTACCCTACACGCTGAAGATTCTCCTCGAGAACTTACTGCGGCATGAGGACGGTGAAAATATCACGGCCGACGATATCCAAGCGCTGGCAGCCTGGGACCCCAAGGCGAAGCCGGAGACGGAAATCGCTTTCACGCCGGCGCGGGTGATTCT
>CAUZMW010000183.1:0-3101 GCA_963581225.1 Gammaproteobacteria bacterium | reverse complement strand
TATCCCTCTGATCCAGAACGTCATGAACACCGATGCTGTGGCCGGTGTTTCAGACGAGAGCTGCGACCGGCTGAACGTACTGTTCAACACCGACGTCGGGCGCACCCATCTGGTTGACCAGGGGGGATCGATCCGGCCGTCGTCGGCGAGCTTCGTCACCTCGGGCTTTCCGGTATCGCCAACGTGCTGGCGGCAATCAAGACGGCGCGCTACTTCGATCTCACCGACAAGGATTTGATCGTAACCGTCGCGACAGACGGTTCGGGCCTCTATGAAAGTGAGCGCGACAAAACGATCGCGCGCGATTTCTTGGGAAACTTTGACTCTATTGCGGCTGCAGAAACCTTTGCCCGGTACCTAATCGGAGTCGATGGCGATCACTATCTCGAGACCGGCCACCGTGATCGGCGCCGCATTTTCAATCTCGGTTACTTTACTTGGGTCGAGCAGCGAGGTGTGGATCCTGAGGTTTTCGACAGGCGCGCCGCCCAGCGGTTCTGGAAGGGCGTACAAGAAGTGCTTCCCGTGTGGGACGAGATGATCGATGATTTCAATGCGAGAACCGGTGTTTGACCGCCCGATTTGCGCCGTTCAAGGGAGACGACCGCACCGTGACTAAATCCTATATCGATCTGCGCAGTGCGACTGAGATGCGCGACCGCAGCCTCCGCGACAAGGTGATGTCGTTAGGTGAAGCGGCCGCCCTGATCGCCGACCGCGATCACGTGGCGCTCGGCGGATGCACCTTGTCGCGAACGCCGATGGCAATGGTGTGGGCGCTGATTCGTGCTGGAAAGAAAGAACTCTCCATCTCGCGCAGCATTACCTCGACCGAGGGCGACCTCCTGTACGGTTCGGGCGCTAGTCGGCACATTCTGACGAGCTGGTTTAGCCAGGGCATTGTCTGGGGCGTTTCCAAGGTGATGCGCCATTACACCGAGAACAAATTGGCGCGGTTCGAGGAATGGAGTCACATGGCGATCGGGTTGCGCTACCGCGCCGGCGCCATGGGCGTGCCGTTCATGCCGGTGCGCACCATGATGGGCTCCGACGTCGGCGGACGCATCGACGAGACGCATGAGATGGACTGTCCGTTCACGGGAGATCGCCTGCTGCTGGTGCCGGCGCTCAACCCCGACGTTGCGCTAATCCACGTGCAGCGTTGCGACGCCTACGGCAACGCCCAGATGGACGGCCTGCCTTTCATGGACATCGATATCGCCATGGCCGCCAACAAGGTCATTATGACCACCGAGCGCATTGTCTCAAACGACCAGATCCGGCGAGAGCCCGACCGGACCAAGATTCCGTTCATCACCGTTGATGCGGTGGTCGAGGTGCCTTACGGTTGCGCTCCGCACGAATGCTACGGCGTCTATGAGCCGTTTCTTCCCAACCTAGATTACTACGCCGAACTCACTCGGTCAGACCCAGTGGCGGGAGTGAAGGAGTATCTCGAACGCTTCGTCCACGGGCCCAAGAACTGGAACGCCTATCTCACGCTTCTCGGCATGGAGAACGTGATTGATGCAACGGTTCGCGGCAGGAGCGTCTACAATGACTGAGAACGGACGTCACAGCGCTTCCGAGCTACTAGCCGTCATGAGCAGCCGGCTACTAGATGACGGCCAGACAGTGTTCGCCGGTGTTGGCATCCCGCTTCTCGCGGCCACCCTGGCGCAGCGCATGCATGCTCCGGGTCTCACGATCCTGTTCGAGGGCGGCACGCTGGGGCCGTTTATTACACCGGGCGAGCTGCCGCCATCGACCAACGAGCAGCGCTGTACCCGCCGCGCCAACATGGTGCTGTCCAGCACGGACGTGCTGTTGCTGCTGCAGCGCGGCTACGTAGATATTGGCTTCATGGGCGGTGCCCAGATCGACCAGTACGGTAACCTCAACTCGTCGTTCATCGGCGATGCCGACGATCCGACGATCCGACTGCCCGGCACTGGTGGCGGAAACGACATCGCGAGCCTGACTCGACTGATCGTCGCGATGATCCATGAAAAGCACCGCTTCGTCGAGACCGTCGACTTCGTGACCAGCACCGGGTTCTGGCGGGGCGGATCAAGCCGCGTAGAGGCTGGCCTGATCACCGGCGGACCGGCCAAAGTGGTCACTGATCTCGCGATTCTCGGCTTCGACCAGGAGACCAAGCGCATGAAGGTCGAGGCGCTCCATACGGGTGTGAGCGCCGAGCAGGTGCGGGAAAACACCGCCTTCGATCTATTGTTCGACACCGACATCGAGACCACCAAGCCTCCGACTGACGACGAACTCGCCGTTTTGCGCGAATTCGACCCCGATCGACTCTACATCGCTTAGTGGCCCTGATAAGCCAGGCAGTTGCACACTCAAGAGGACCGACATGACTAGCAAGATTATCGGTATCGCGATGCAGAATTTCACCGCGGCTCCGGAAATGCCGGACGCCGCTGCGCTGATCGACTACAGCGTTCGAGTGGAGCAGCTCGGCTACGAATCGATCTGGGTGTGGGACCACATCCTGCTCGGTGTTGATCCCTACTTCCCGATCCTCGACTCTCTATCGATCCTGACTGCGGTTGCGGCTCGCACCGAGCGCATTCGGCTTGGTACCGGCGTCTTGGTACTGCCAGCCCGCAATCCGGTGCTGCTTGCCAAGCAGCTCTCCAGCATTGATCAGATCTCCAATGGAAGGCTGACGCTCGGCTTGGCGTCTGGTTGGTACAAGCGCGAGTTCGACGCCATCGGCGTACCGTTCAACAAACGCGGCAACATCATGGACCAGAATCTCGATATCCTAACCCGCCTGTGGCAGGAGGACTCGGTAACGGGAAGCTACCCACCGTATGAGCTTGCCGAGGCGGTCATGTCGCCTAAACCGGTACAAAAACCGCGTCCGCCGATCCTAATCGGCGGCTACGTCGACCGCGTACTCAAGCGCGCCGGCGTCGTTGGAGACGGTTGGCTGACCTACTACTACACCGTTGAGGGGTTCGCAAAGTCATGGGACAAGGTCCGCCAATTCGCCGAAGAGGCGGGCAAGGACCCAGATACGCTCCGCAGTATCAACCAGCTTCCAATCTACATTGGAAAATCACGCGATGACGTGAAAG
>CAUZMW010000182.1:0-3148 GCA_963581225.1 Gammaproteobacteria bacterium | reverse complement strand
GCCTTCCAAGACCTTCGCGCGCACGCCGAGGAGGATATTTTTTAGCCGCGGCCGCTCGGTCTGCTCGCTGACCGCTTGAAGCGCTTCTTCCAGGGGCAGGCCCGCGCGGGCCAACGTGGCGAGCTGTCGCGTGACGAGTGCCAGATCGAGTGCCGATACGCCACGGCCTATAGAGAACTCTCTGCGCTGGGAGCGTTCCTTCGCTTCGACTTCGGTGACTTCTATTGGATGGAGCCCGCGCTCGCGAAGTACGGCTCGAATCTGGCGCGGAGTATCGCCCTCTAAGACTCCCTTCTGTTCCTTGCCGTTATCGTCAAGGGCGACGTACTGGTACGCCGCCATCAGTCGCCCCGGGTCACCCGAAGGACTTCTTCCAGGGTCGTCGCGCCGCTCAGGATCTTGCTGATACCGTCATCTCTGATGCCCGGGCCCTGTTCGCGCGCATACGATTCCAGATCGTGTTCACTCGCACCGTCGTGGATCATTGCGCGCATCTTGTCGTCGACCGTGACGAGTTCGTATATTCCGGTACGTCCCTGATAACCCTGTTCGCCCTGTGAGGTGCGGTAGAGCGTCGGCGGATTAGTGACGTCGGCCTTCAGTAATCCGCATTCGTACCCACCCGCCTGATAGGGTTCTCGCGTATCGGGGTCGAGCGTACGAACCAGGCGTTGCGCGAGCACACCGATCAGGCTGGACGACAACAGGAACGGCTCGATTCCCATGTCCCGAAGTCGCATGACCGCGCCCACCGCCGTATTGGTGTGCAACGTGGACAGAACGAGATGACCGGTTAAGCTTGCCTGTACCGCGATCTCTGCAGTCTCCAGATCGCGTATCTCGCCGACCATGACGACATCGGGGTCCTGGCGAAGAATGGCCCGCAGCCCTTTCGCGAAGGTCATCTCTACTTTGGGATTCACCTGGGTTTGCCCGACGCCGTCGATGAAGTACTCGATCGGATCTTCGACCGTCAGAATGTTGCGGGTCAGATCGTTGATGCGCTCCAGCGCAGCATAGAGCGTCGTCGTTTTGCCCGAGCCCGTCGGGCCGGTGACGAGGATGATACCGTGGGGACGATGGACGAGTGTGTCCATCGTGGCCTGATCTCTTTCGGCCATCCCTAAGCGCGACAGATCGAGTCTGCCGGCTTGCTTGTCCAGCAGTCGCAGGACGACTCGCTCGCCGTGTCCGGACGGAATGGTCGATACGCGAACGTCGACGGCGCGGCCGGCGATCCGCAACGAGATGCGCCCGTCCTGAGGAAGACGTTTCTCGGCAATGTCAAGCTTGGCCATGACCTTGATGCGGGATACGACCAAGGGTGCCACCGCCCGCCGGGATTGGAGAGCTTCCTGCAGAATGCCGTCGATCCGGAACCGGACGGTCAGGCGGTTCTCATAGGGCTCGATATGAATATCCGAGGCGTTTTTCTTTACTGCCTCAGTCAGTACGGCGTTGATCAAACGGATGATCGGCGCTTCGTCGTCGCTCTCGAGCAGGTCTGACGGCTCGGGGAGCTGCTGGGCGACCTCCAGAAGATCGGTCTCATCGTCCAGACCCTCCATCATGGTCATCGCCGCGCCGCTCTCATACGCAGTCTGGAGTTGGTCGTCGAAGGTTTCCGAATCGACGCAGGAGAACTTCACGGGACTATCGACGAAACGGCGAACCTCGGCGAGGCTCAGAATCGACACGCCTTGTCGGTAGACGGCCTCCGTGTGACCGTCCTTCAGGCCCTGAATAAGAACGCCATGACGCTTCGCAAATGCGAACGGGAGGCGTCGCTCCCGTGCTCGTCCAACTTCCGCCTGCTCGAGTTCTAGCTCCAGGTTAGCCGCCATCGGTTTCGGACTCTTCACTCTGTTCCGGGGGCGGCGTCGGCATCGGCGCAGGCGCCGAGAATTCGGGCAGCAATGGGCGCTCCGCGTTTCTCATCAGCGGCACGGGTTCCTCGGCGTGTTGTAGCTGTAAGTCCCGTATATAACTGTATTTTGCGTTCGTCTCGAAGCTTGCCTGGATGCTGTCACGCAGGATCGTCGGACGAATGAAGACCATGAGATTCGTCTTCACCTTCTCGGTGGTACGCGCCCGAAACAGCCAGCCCAGCCCCGGAATTCGGCCGAGGACGGGGACGCGTTGTTCGCTTTCCCGCAGCTGATCGTCGATCAGACCGCCCAGTACCAGAATCTGTCCGTCCTCGACGAAGACCGTTGTCGTGATGGTGCGGTTGTTCGTCACGAGATCGACGGCGCCGGACGCGCCGCTGCTGATGCTGGACGTCTCCTGCTCTATCGTGAGCTTCACACCGCGGCCCGAATCTATCTGCGGTGTGATTTTCAAGCTCGTACCGACTTCCTGGCGCTGGATGGTCTGGAAGGGATTGATCGCGCCGAGGCCACCGGTATTCGAGAAACTACCGGTGAGGAACGGAACCTCCTGGCCGACTCTGATCTCGGCCTCCTCGTTGTCCAGCGTCACGATGGACGGCGTAGAGATAATATTCGTCGTGGCATCGCCGCGAAGCGCGCTGAGGATCGCGGCCCAGCTAGTGCTGTTGTCCCGGACCTGCCCGATTGCGAGCACGGCACCTTCCGGTAGCAACGAGGGGTTGGGCGTATCGCTGGCGCCGGCGGCGCCGAGTTGAATGATGCCGGGAACCGTCGAACCGAAGTTCGTGAACCCGATCGGATTGTTCGAGCCGCTCGCTTCGGCAACCCAACTTACGCCGAAGGTGCTAGAGGTGTCTGTGCTGACTTCGACGATGATCGCGTCTACCTGGACCTGGGCCCGCGGAATATCCAAGCGGTCGATGACCGACGTCATGTCCTGGAGAATATTGGCCGGTGCGCTGATGACGAGCGCATTGGTGCCTGCATCGGCCCAGATACTGACGCCTTGGGCTGACACGCCTGCTACGCCCTCGGCACCCACCGTCGAGAATTGGGCTTGCAGCTTGGTTGCCAGGTCTTCGGCCTCTGCGTAGTTTAGGTAACGGACACGCGTATCGCCGCCATCCGTATTCGGTGTATCCAGATGCGCAACCAGTGCCCGATACCGCAATCGATTATTTATATTGCCGCTGATAAGCACGCTGTTGGTACGATTGTCGGAGGCAATCTGTGCGGCAGGCGCGCCGCCCGCTGCG
>CAUZMW010000181.1:0-3177 GCA_963581225.1 Gammaproteobacteria bacterium | reverse complement strand
GAGGGCGTCATTGTCATCGCAGCCACGAACCGCCCAGACGTTCTCGATCCAGCCTTGCTGCGGCCGGGCAGGTTCGACCGTCAGGTCGTCGTACCGTTGCCCGACGTTCGCGGTCGCGAGCAGATTATCAAGGTGCACATGCGTAAGGTGCCGGTCGCGAAGAACGTCAAGCCGTCCGTGCTCGCGCGCGGAACGCCCGGGTTTTCCGGAGCGGATCTGGCTAACCTCGTCAATGAGGCTGCGCTCCTGGCCGCGCGCGCGAATCGGCGCACGGTCAGTATGGACGAGTTCGATAAGGCGAAAGACAAGATTATGATGGGCACCGAGCGGCGCTCCATGGTCATGAGCGAGGATGAGAGAAAGCTCACGGCCTACCATGAATCAGGTCATGCCATCGTCGGCTTGCTCGTGCCCGACCACGACCCCGTCTACAAGGTGTCGATCATTCCCCGCGGCCGCGTTCTGGGCATCACGATGTTTCTGCCTGAGGAAGATCGTTACAGTTATTCCAAGCAGCGTCTCATGAGCTCCATGAAGAGCTTGTACGGAGGACGCGTTGCAGAGGAGCTGATCTTCGGCCCGGCCTACGTCACCACCGGCGCATCGAACGATATCGAGCGCGCCACTGAGGTAGCGCGCAACATGGTCACGAAGTGGGGATTGTCCGACCGACTCGGACCGCTGACCTACAGCGAGGACGAGGGCGAGATATTCCTCGGCCGCAGCATCACGCGGCACAAACAAGTGTCAGATGTGACAGCCCACGTTATCGACGAGGAAATCCGCACGCTCATCGACGCCTGCTATGACGAGGCCAAGCGAATACTTGAGGAGAACAAGGAAAAACTGCACCTCATGGCTGACGCCCTGATGAAGTACGAGACGATCGACGAAGAACAGATCAGCGACATCATGGCCGGCCGCGAGCCTAGCCCGCCCGAGGATTGGGATGACTCCGAGCCCAGCGAGGCCGACGAGGTCGAGCCCGAAGCCGAGAAGCCGAAGACCAAGCCTCCCCTGGGTGGGCCGGCAGGCGAACACGGAGCGTAACGCGCCGCCATCACTCGGCTGCCGATGCGGGCAGTGGTGGCGGCAACCGCGGACCGGCGGGGCCTTCCCCAGGACATTATTTCGACAACTAACGAACTGGACATGTTGCTGCCAGTACGCGAGTAATGTCGCTGACGCAGAGCACTCGATATGAGTCTCGAATGGCCGCTTTTTTGGCAGCCAAAAGCCGACATTCGGACCCCCGACCGAGCCTGATCGGGCCGGACCACTAGACGCGCTCGCGGGTGGCGTGTTGCTTGCGGACCCATGCACCCGAGTAGGATACTGACCCCACGGGATCTAGCCGCACACTGGGGAATCAATGCCTGAAGTCGGCACGGACTCGCTGAATTCTAGGATCGCGCGCCATGGTTTATCCGATATTCAGATATGTACTTCGCTTTCTTGTCTGGCTCTTCTCGACCCAGGTTGAGGGCATTGAGTTCATCCCGCGCAAAGGGCCGTTCATCGTCGCGGCCAATCACGCGAGTTTTCTGGATCCTCTACTGCTAGCCTGCGCGGTAATAAGAAAGACAAACCAGAAAGTCCATTTCATCGCGTATCGGGGGCGCTTTTCATACCTGGGCGACTTCATCATCAAAAGGTGGGCCGGCTGCATCTTGGTGCGATACAACAAGAAGGAGATAGCGGCGGCGTTGAGCCAGGCCGGTGCGCTCTTAAGGGAGGGCGCCATCGTAGGTATATTTCCGGGTGCGCCGCATCACGACTTAAGGCGTCCCAAGAAGGGAGTGGCTCTGCTTGCTCTTGCCGCGAGATGCCCGGTGTTGCCAGCCGCTATCACCGGCACGGACGAGATCCTGCCGAGCCCGTCCATCGTTCCGAGGAGAGTGAGGCATGCTAGGATCCGGTATATGGAGCCGATCATGTTCTGTGAGAGCGGGCAAACTGTGGATGTTGCTGCCAAGGAAATAGGCGGGATCATCCTGGCAGGCTTGTGTGAAGATGGAAAGGAATAACAACACTCCATCTCCCTGCCTGGGCGGTCCGCAGATTCCAGGCATCCCCAAAGGCATCGACTCGATTGCTGCGATCATACCTGCCTACAACGAAGCAGAGCGGATCGGCGAGGTGCTAGGTGTACTCACCCGGACCGCGCGCATACGAGAGATCATCGTCGTTGACGACTGCTCAACCGATAATACCGCGGAGGTAGTGCTGAAATTCAGGACGGTCAAATTGCTCAGAAACAGCCGAAACAGAGGCAAGAGCTATTCGCTGGAGAGAGGAGTCAATGCGACGGATGCCAAAATTCTGTTCTTCTGTGACGCCGACCTCAGGGGGTTAACTCCACGCATCGTCTCGCAGACAATACAGCCTGTAATCGACGGAGAGGTCGGTATGTTCATCGCCGTGCGAAACAACATCATGCAGAAATCTATCCGATGGATCGCACTCTGTTCAGGGGAACGGGCACTGACCCGAACCACCTGGGAATGCCTACCACCACGATTCAAGCATCGCTTTCGGGTGGAAGTTGGCCTGAATCATGTTGCAGGAAGGCATGGAAGTGGTTTTGGATACGCCATCATGCCAGTGTACCAAACGGTAAAGGAAATCAAGTACGGAATACTCCATGGAACTGTCCGGCGTTGGTGGATGATCTACGACATTTTCTGCGCCCTCTTGCTTGTCGGGTTGTGCAGAGGAAGAAACGCGATACTCGCGATGGCCCCATGAAGCGTGATGCGCTCAGCCTGCTCCAATAACGACCTACTGAGAGAAATGGCGCCCTCTCAGGAAGATAGGGCAATAGGGTACTGACAAGTTAACGTCTACGTCCGACAAAAACCCCGCTGATCGTCGCCTTACAAAGCCGCTGCGTTTCTCCAAGACGCAAGAGCTTGTTGTCGGGAATATCGATAATGATTGGCCGATGTCAGATGCCGACCCACGTTGAACAAGTTGTATTCAGCCGCATGGGTGTTGAAAAACCGTTGCGCCTGATGAGCGGATTTGAATCTCCTCATGCCACGCTCTTTGACCCGGGTTGGCTGATGCGAGAGCTCCGCTCGATTGTTCGCGTACTGACTGGTGTCGTGAGTCGCATCAGGGACGACGGCGCGATGAGCGACTCCGTAGCTCCGCAGCTTATCTGTGATGATTCGT
>CAUZMW010000180.1:0-3238 GCA_963581225.1 Gammaproteobacteria bacterium | reverse complement strand
CGGCGGCCGGGCATGGCCGGATGGATCTCGCCTTCCGGGCTCAGCGCCGTCTCGGCGGCTCGAGCCAGGCGCCGTACGCGGAAGGACAGCAACGTCGCGTAGCTCAGAAGACCGAACGCAACGAGCAGGCTCGCAAACAGCGTGAAACTCATCAGTCGAACGAGCGCGTCATTCGTCAGAGTCAGAATCGAGTCACTACCCTGCTCCAATACGATGCCGCCGCGAATCTCATTACCTGTCCGAATCGGCACTGCCGCTGCGACGACGGCACTTGCGTCCGTTCCTCGGGCGTACCAGGTGGCGATGGATTCGCCTTGAAGAGCCGTGCTCAACATCGCGTCGGCCAGACGGCCTGGCGGGCCCTCCAGGCTCTGATACGGAGCATCACCTCGTGCGAGAATAAAGCGATAGAAACGCTCGGCCAGGCCGATTGAGGAAGGCGCGAATGAGTCGACTAACGGCTCGATCTCGCCACCGTCGAACATGACCCAGCCCTGAGGGTCGACGATCCGCATGCGCTTCCCGGGTTGCACGAACTGGTTCCCAATCGCCTCCAGGTGCTGTGGCCGAAATATGAAAGCTCCGGGCCTCGAATCCTGCGTCGTCTGCCAGGATCTATTGAGCGAAACGCTATATGTGGCCGCCTGGGTCCCCTGCACAGCGGCGTGGTCGACATCGATGACGGCCAGTCCTAAGCGCCCGCGGACCAGGTCGAGCGGCAATCGTACTTCGACATCGTAACCATTCGCAGTTTCTCGCCAGTATCCCGTGACGCGGTCTTCATACTGTGTTGTCGGGGCGAACAACGGTGCACGCGTCTGCTGCGAGCGGACGCCGCCGGCGCCGGAACTGTGGAGCAGCAACCAATCGTCTTGCTGTCCGCCAGGAAGCACCAGAACTCGATCTCCATAGGGCATCTCTGTCGGCGAGCTCTGATAGATCAGATCTTCATCGGTCACGCTTAGAAACAGATAGACGGTACGTTCATACAGGCCGGACCAGTATTCCGCGAAGTTGCTCAGGCGGCGAACGGTCTCCGCCGGCGAACTCCAATCGTTTCGATAGCCGTCGATAGCCGGCGGCGTACCGAGCGGATGCGCGTAGATTGCGCTCTCGATACCCATCCCCTCGGCCTGATTCGGGGGCGCAAGTGGCTGCAGTTCCAACGCTACCGCCATCGTAGTCGCGCTTGCCAGCAACGACTGCTCCAGCCCATCCCGCAGTGCTCCTTCAAGCTCCTGCACGTAACGATATCCAGCCCAGGGAAGGGCCAGGGTCAGTAGACCCACACCGAGAAGCTGAATACGAAGCGACATGGTTGCGGCCGTTATGCGGCCTGATCGTCGACCCAGCGATAGCCCATACCGTAGACGGTATCGATGGCTGTGAAGTCCGGGTCGCCGGCCACGAACTTCGCGCGGATCCGTTTGATCTGGGAGGTGACGGTACTGTCGTCGAGGACCACGTTCGCGGCCGTCATTAGCTGTTCTCGCGTTCGCACATGTCCGGGATGTCGCGCCAATGCGTGGACGACCCAAAACTCGGTCAGCGTGAGTGAGATGGGGGCGTCTTTCCAAGTGGTACTCATTCGCTCCAGATCGAGGACCAGAAAGCCTTTCCTCAGAAGGCTCGGCTCAGCGTCTGTTCTAGTGAGCGCCTCTACTCGTCGCAGCAATGCCGTGACTCTCGCCAGTAAGTGCTCCAACCCGATGCGCTTGGTAAGGTAGTCGTCGGCGCCCAGGCGCAGGCCCGATACGATGTCCAGTTCGCTCTCACGGGCGGTGAGAATGATGATCGGTAGCTGTGTCGAGCGCGCGCGCAATTCTCGGCACAGTTCGAAACCACCTTCGACTTCCTCGCCGAGGTTGATGTCGATAATGACCAGATCGGGAAGTCGCGAGTCGAACGCGCTCAATGCGGCCTGCCGGGTCGAGTGGCCCTGGACGCGGTAGCCGTTTCGCCGCAACGCGGCCGCGTAATTCTCGCGGATAGCGAGTTCATCCTCGACGACTGCGATTAGTTTCCCGGAATTCATGCGGTCAGGTCCATCCGTTGGCGTATTGTCGAGCGTTTAGCCGAGTAGGCGGTCCGCGTCCGCCGCTAGTCTTAGGATGCCGGCGACGGACATCGCATCAGTTATCTGACCCTGATGAACCCAGTCCAGAGCTTCAGCCAAGGGTAACATTCTGATCGCTAGGTCTTCCGTATCCTCAAACTCCGTCGGGCCTTCCGCGAGATCCCGGGCCAGTAAGACGAAGCCGCTCTCGTCGGTTATGAATTTCGACGTATGGAGGCGCATCAATTCAAGCCACCGCCCGGCCGTGAGTCCGGTCTCCTCGCGCAATTCTCTCTGTGCCGCACTCAGCGGATCTTCTGCCAGTGGCGCGCCGCCCATTGGTAGTACCCAGGAATATTCATCCAATGTATAGTGTTTTTGACTAACGAGATAAATATTGACCGAGATATCTACAGCAAGAATCGCGACTGCACGATTCTTAAAGCACACTTTCCCATACTGACTTTTCTTACCGGCTGGATTCAGTACCTCGTGATCTTCCACCCGTATCCAGGGATTGTCGTATACGGTCTCGACGGACAGTGTCCGCCAGCGTTGCTTAGTGCGAGGCATCGGTCGAGAGCTATCTTTCAGTAGGGAATGCGGAGGCGTTTGTACACTATCGCTAGAAGCCAAACGGGTCCGATCATCAAGTACTGGAGATCCGCGACGAACGACGGGCGATTGCGATTGCCTTCGATCTCATGACCGACGCGTTGTGCTGCCCACGCAACGAGAAAGATCGCGGATGACGTTAGCCACAGCGGTAAGGAGAATTGCTCGATCCACGTCACGCTCAGGACCACGAGCGCGATGAATGGCAGAACTCCAAATGCAAGACTGATAGAAATAATGAAGTAGTACACGACCGCGGCCATCAGGAAGATAGTCCCCCAGTTCAGAACGGGCGTGGCTTGGCTGAATGTTTCAGGAACGGGCAACGACCAGAGCAGTCCGACGATGCTCGTGACGATGAGCGGAATACTGAGCCAGTGTATCAGGCGGTTGGCACCGTGATTATGATGCCGACCGTATTCGTTCAGCCAATGATCGGCGGGGACCACGTGGACTCCAATCGCTTCGGGAGTCCGAGCTTAGCATCAGCCGCGCCGCATATGGCGGTCGCGATAGTTCATATAGACGCAAAGGGGCCGGCCATAATGGTCCACGTCTCCCTGCGCC
>CAUZMW010000179.1:0-3295 GCA_963581225.1 Gammaproteobacteria bacterium | reverse complement strand
GGACCGGGCGTCGCGCCGGCCGACTCGGGGCCGACCTGCAGGCGTGACGATGCGAATGACAGCACGGACCCGCCACCGGCGGCCACCGTCTGAATCCGCAACATCGGTGCGGTGAGTCGGACGCCGGCAATGACGCCGCTGGAGGTTCGCTCTAAGTCGCCGTTGAATAGCGAGACGTCCGTGGATGTGCCGCCCATGTCGAAGCCGATCAATTTATCGAAACCGGCGGACCGCCCGGTTTCAACCATGCCAATCACACCGCCTGCCGGCCCTGACAAAATACTGTCCTTGCCTCGGAAGTGCTTGGCCTGCACTAGACCGCCATGGCTTTGCATGAATAGTAGTGGTGCAGTGCCGAGAATTTCGACTAGCCCGAAACGCACTTGGTCGACGTAGCGATTAAGAACGGGTGTTAGATAGGCATCTACAAGTGTCGTGTCGCCGCGGGAGACGAGCTTCATCAGAGGGCTCGTCCTATGGGACACCGATATTTGCGTTAGGCCCAACTCATTGGCTATCTCGGCCACGCGTCGCTCGTGTTCGGGATACCGGTAGGCATGCAGTAGAACAATCGCGACGCTTGAGACGCCATGCGCGATCGCAGTTTGCAGGGCCGTTGTTAATTTCGCCTCATCAAGTGGCAGGATGATCTCACCCTGCGCTGAGATTCGCTCCTGCGCTTCGACGACACACGTATAGAGCATCTCGGGGAGCTTAATATCCAGCGCAAATAGATCCGGCCGGTTTTGGTAGCCGATACGAAGCGCATCACCGAAGCCCGCAGTGATGACCAATGCGGTCGCTGCTCCTTGCCGCTCGAGAAGCGCATTGGTGGCTACAGTGGTGCCCATTTTGACGGCGCTGATCTTGGTAGTCTGGTCTCCGGCGTCCCGGAGCAGGCGACGAATGCCATAGACGGCAGCGTCCGGATAACGCTCGGGGTTCTCCGACAGAAGCTTTAGCGCCGAGAGCCGGCCGTGAGGATCTGCCGCGACGATATCCGTAAACGTGCCGCCACGATCGATCCAGAAGTGCCACCCTTGTTCGCCGATGGCATCCATCTTACGGGTCGGATCGTGCGCCCGATTCTGGCTCAAGCCTCAGAGGTCGGGCGAAACTTGTCCTCGAGCTGTTTCTGTATGGGCGGCGGTGTCGTTTCGTAATGGTCGAATTCAAGCGTGAATACGCCCTCTCCGCCGGTCAGAGACTTTAAGGTCGACTGATAGTCTCCAAGTTCAGCTAGCGGCACCTGTGCAGAGATTCGAACTCGGTTACCGGTGATCACGTCGCTGCCGGCGATTCGACCTCGGATTCCCGAGAGATGGCCGGTTATGTCGCCGACGGACTGGTTCGGTGTCGTGATCTCTATTTTCGCCACCGGCTCCAGCACGATCGGCTTGGCTTTTGAGATCGCGTCTACGAACGCGCGTTTACCCGCGGCCACGAAGGCGATTTCCTTCGAATCTACGGGATGGTACTTGCCGTCATAAACGGTGACGCGCACATCCTGTAGTGGATAACCGGCAACTGCGCCGTTGCTGAGTACTTGCTTCACGCCTTTCTGTACTGCCGGTATGAATTGCCCTGGAATTGAACCGCCAACGACCTTGTTGGCGAACTCGAACCCGGAACCTCGAGGTAACGGCTCTATTCTGAGAAACACTTCGCCAAACTGGCCCGCTCCACCGGTCTGTTTCTTATGGCGATGATGGCCTTCGGCCTTTCGTGTCACGGTTTCCCGATAGGCGATTTTCGGTGCGTGCGTGGAAACCTCCACTCCAAACTCTTCGCTCATGCGCTGCAATACTAGGCGCAAGTGCAATTCTCCCATCCCGCGTAGAACCGTCTCGTTGGACTGCGAGTTGGACTCGACCACCAGGCTCGGGTCCTCTGCCGTAAGTTTATGCAGCGCGTCAGAAAGCTTTTTCTCCAGTCCACGTTGCTTTAGTTCGAGCGCCACACCGTGCATCGGTGGAGGGATGTTGACGGACCGCATGTGTACTTCATCTTCATCGTGACTAGAATGCAGCACATCGTCGAAGCGTAAATCCTCTATCTTGGAGATCGCACATAGATCGCCGGCAACGGCAGTCGCAATTTCCTCCAACTTCTTGCCTTGAATCCGATAGAGGTGAGCTAGCCTGACGCCCTTTCGTTTCTCACCGACGAAAACCTGGTCGCCGGCCTTAATTTTTCCTTGATGCACGCGGAAAGTTGTAAGGCGTCCGACGTAGGGGTCGACATTGACCTTAAAGACATGACCGATGAAGTGCCCGGACTCGTCTGCCGCGTCTATCTCGAGAGCTTTCTCAACACCGTTCGTGGAGTAGAATTCCGGCGGGTTACCCTCAAGGGGGCTCGGCATGAGTTGCGTGAAAATTCTTAACAGCTGTCTCAGGCCGGCACCTGTCTTGGCGGAAACGAAACATACGGGAATCAGGTGGCCGCGTCGGAGGGCTCGTTCGAACGGATCGTGCAACTGGTCCAGTGAGATGTCTTCGCCCTTCTCCAGGTAGAGCTCCATGAGGTCGTCGTCAAGTTCGACGACTTGATCGAGGATTTCCGTGTGGGCTGCCTGGACAGAGGAGAAGTCGGGTTCTTCATCGGCGGGTTCGAAGAAACAGTCTGCCACGGCCTGCCCGCCCCGAGCGGGTAAGTTTAGAGGCAGGCACTGACGTCCGAAAGTCTCTCGAATATCATTGAGTACCGCTTCAAGCTGTACATTCTCGGCATCGATCTTGTTAACGATGATGAGCCGGCATAGATTGCGATCCGCGGCGAAGTCCATCATGCGCTGCGTAACAAGCTCTACACCTGTTTCCGCGTTAACGACGATAGCGCTCGTCTCGATTGCAGGCAGGACGCTCAGAGCGCGGCCCATGAAGTCAGGGTAACCTGGTGTGTCGAGTAGATTAACGCTCACACCGTCATGTTCCAAATGGCACACGGCGGTGTCCAGTGAGTGCCCTAAGTTCTGCTCCCGCTCCGTGAAATCGGAGACCGTAGATTTTCGTTCGATGGTGCCTAGCGATTCGATTGCGCCGGCCTTGTGCAGTAGCGCTTCGACTAGAGTTGTCTTACCAGAGCCGGCGTGACCGACCAACGCAATATTGCGAATACTCCTGGTGTCGTGTGTTGAAGCCACGGATTCCCTCTTTATTTTCTAGTTTTGTTTTTTCTAATAAGGGTTCTCTCTATCCCTATATCCTAGCTCCATGCTTCCCGATATGCCCGCGTTTCCTTAAAAAAATCGTCGTCCGCCAGAAAGATCTCATGAAGAGCATCGTCGTCGAAT
>CAUZMW010000178.1:0-3393 GCA_963581225.1 Gammaproteobacteria bacterium | reverse complement strand
CGACTACTACGAAACTAGCTACTAATCTATTCATGAAGGTTTACCTCGACGTTATGATGTCTCTGTGCGATTTCGATTCCAGTCCCTATGATCGTGCAATGCGGCGGATTCATAATTACATGTAAGAATCCTCGGATTTTCGGGAGGATCAAAGGGAGTATCGGGAGATTCGCTATCCGCCATTCTCGGCATGGTCGGTGTTTGCCGACGGTATCAGGCACTCGGTCGTGTCGGGACAGTATGCGCTGATCACGACCGCGATTATCCCGTTAGCGTTTATCGTCTCGGAGCCGCGACAGCGCCAGCAAGGCAGCAGCAGTCCGCGACAAGGCCGGTTGGCGACCCAATTCATGCTGCACCAGTCTGTCAGCCATTCGGCGGTCGCCGTGACAGGCTCTTAGTAGATCGCCGTCCACATCCACACCGAGGCCGGTCTTCTTGGTCAATACGCTGCGACCGAATCGTCGTACGAACATGACGACAATGATGACGCCTGCGAGTATCGCCCAGAATATCGGGATGTCGTTCATCGAATCGGTTGCGTTCCAGGAGTTCCGTTCGACTCAGTGCGTCATCGCGTAGATAACGTAGTTGACACCGAAACGATACGCGAGCGCCGTCATCGGTTCCGGATAATAGGGGTCATCGGCATGCTCCCAGGCATCACCCATGTCCATATTGAAGTTGATCGCCACGAGCAGGCGCCCTTTGTCGTCGTAGATACCGCGCCACTTCGGCGGGCCTTCCAATTGCGCGACGATCTGTCCGCCCGCCACGTAACGGAGATGGCGTCGTCCCGGTATCTGGGTGCGTTGATCCACGTCATAGAGGATATGGAGTAGCGAATCGCTGTCGGGGATGTCGACGATCGGTCGATTCGGGAACACGCGGTGGATTACGTCGGTGAAGACCACCCACTCGCGGGGGCCATGAAAATCGTCGACGACCATGAAGCCGCCACGCAGCAAGTACTCCCTGAGCCGCTCTATCTCCGCGGTCGACAGTTCCCAGTGGCCGACTTGCTGAGCGAACAGCCATGGGTAATCGAAGATTCGATCGTCGATGGTCTGCAGAAAAATGCTGTCATTCGCGACCTCGAGTCGCGTCAAGCGTCTGAGGCCACGCGTCAGGTGAAATTCAGCGGAAGGATAATCGATGCACCACCACGCCCCGCGGCGGTGGCCTTGGCTGCAGGCGCCGATCGGACCATGAATCAACCGGGCCATGTGAAATTCGGCCTCGGGGCCATTCGACGGGTTCGGCCCTTGTGTCTGGCCTAGCTGCGGCGTGAGCAGGGCTGCCAGGATCAGAAACGCCAGCCGCGGCGCGGCAGCGCGACTGCAGATCGTTGGCAACCGTTCGTCGAACATGCGCTCATTATAGAGAATCCTGCCCGGCGGCGATCAGCGGAGTATCGGGTTACAGTCAGGCCGCCGCGCCTCGGTTAAATAGCGCACGGTTCCGGGAACTAATAATCGCGACGAGGCCGTCGCTCCCACAGGCAAAAAAAACCCCGCGACATGCGCGGGGTTTCTATCGTAAGGCAGTAGGTTCTCGATTCACTCAGGAATCGTGATCTTTGTAGCCTGCGGGCCTTTCTGGCTCATCTCAGTTTCCATGTTGACCACTTGGTCCTCATGCAGGGTTTCCAGACCACTCGCTTCCACTGCGGAGATATGGACGAATACGTCCTTGCTACCATCCTCAGGAGAGACGAATCCGAAGCCTTTGGTTTTGTTGAACCACTTTACGGTACCTGTAATCATCGTGTGACCTCTAACTAAATTAATAACTTGTGTTCAATTGCAAAGATGGAAAGGCGATTTGCAGGAAATACCGAAGGGACTTCTGAAATGACCAACTAAACGTGCAATACGAACCTTCTCTTCGTGCTCACACCCTGCCAAGACGGCCAGATGAGAACGCTCACACGTCAATATAGAGAGCCCCGGATGATTTGCAAGGTTAAATAGCGTTAATAATGGCCCTGGAGACCGCGCGGCGCGGTCGGCTAGCGATTCAGGAGGTCGTATAATGCTTCCCGGAGGCGCTCTTCGACCGCCTCTTTGGCAGCCTCCCGACCATAGATCTCAAGCGCCTCGCCGAAGTCGAAACTGGCTTTCGGAGCGCTGGCGTTGCCGGTCAGTTCCAGCGGAATCGGATCGCCGATCAGCCGCTCCAGTGTCTCACAGCCCGCGATCCCGGTGCTGTCTGTCAACGTCGCCAGGAGATCGTAATTGATATTCCGCGTGGCCAGATCCAACTGGCCGCGACCGGTGGTCTCGATGAACGAGGTCGTCCCCTGAAGGTCGCTCGTGCGGGCGATGCCATCCGTCACGACCGCGCTACCGCGTAGTAGCTGGAAGGTAGAGAAATCAACGTCCGTCGGGGCAGGCTGAGGTAATCTCCGGACCGTATTCCACACACTGCACATCTCGTGACCGAGATTGAAGCCCCTAATCGCGCCGTCCCGAAGTGCGAAATCTACCCGGCCGGCCGTCGTTTCCAGCACATCGCCGAGCCCGGCGCCGATGCCACTGAGCGATAGATCGAAGTTACCGATGCCGGTAAGAGCCGACCCGCCGCCCAGGGCGCTGAACAAAGGGTCGAGTTGTACGCCAACGACCGTGCCGTCGAACGCGAGTTGCGGGATGCCGCCGCGGGCGTCCAGTTCTATCCCACCCTCGAAATCGCCCCCGTAGAGGCGCGCACGCGCAGAGTCGATCGTGCCGACGCCGCTCTGAATGGCCAACAAGGTCGAGACGTCCGAGAACTGAATATTGGCGAGCTTCAGATCATCGATGACGATCCGGCCGTTCAGCGTGAGGTCGTGCATCGCCTGGGTGGGCAACTCTATCCGCCGATCGGCCGATGCCCCGCTCTGGGGCGCAGCTGACGGTGGCAGATACCGATCGACATCGACGCGGTCGATCGCGAGACTGAAGCTATATTCTGGATTACTGAACTCCCTCACCGTGAGTTCGCCCGTGATCGTGCTGTCATCGACTTGAAGGCGGAGATCCGCGAATGAGCCGCGCTCGGTAGTGAAATCCAGGCGAGTTTCGATCATAACGTTCGCCAGTGCCGATGGATCCGAAGTAGCCGGTGGAGGCTGATCGAAGCGACTCAACAGGTCGCGCGGCTCGAAGCGTTCAATTCGGACGGTACCTGTCAATCGGGGTGGGCCGGACAGTTCGCTGACCGCGAGCTCGCCGGTCCCAAGCAGCCCGAGCGCTTCGGCTTCGATCGAATTGAACGCCAGCTCGCCCGTCACCGTATCGTAGGCAAAACTCGTGGCGAGTCTCAGGGTGCCGAGTTGCTCCGGGGGCAAGCTGTCCGGTAGCAATGATGGAAACACCTGATCGACGAGCGCCGGGTCGATAGTCGATGTAC
>CAUZMW010000177.1:0-3441 GCA_963581225.1 Gammaproteobacteria bacterium | reverse complement strand
TACCGATCGATCGCTGAATGACGCGGAGTTGGTCGTCAACGGCGACGCGCTGACGATGTCTGCCGCCGGCACCGTCGCGACAGCAACGTTAGAGGTTACCGAGGAAGGCGAGTATTTCGTCTCGACGTTGTTCAATGGCGAGCCGGTCAGGCTTTCCGATACCTACTTTATCGACGTCGTGCCGGATAATCGGCCGGCGGTCACCGTTGTTAAGCCCGGTCGCGACTGGCGCGCCAGTAATATCGAAGAGGTCTCGGTGCGTATCCAGGCCAGCGACGACTTCGGCCTGGACCGGCTGGAGCTGCACTATGCCGTCAACGGTGGGGAATGGCAGATAACGCCGCTTGACGTCGAGGGTGACTATGCTCTGAGCGAGGAGATTCTCTATCTGGAGGACCTCGAGAAACCGGACGAGTCCGCGGTATTGGATTTCTTGAGCGCCGAGAAGCCGGAGGCGATCGACGCCGGCCTGGTGCCGGGAGATCTCATCTCCTACTTCGCCGAGGCTTTTGACCGCGATTCCTCGATGCGGACGGATCTGTACTTCGTCGAGGTTCAACCCTTCGATCGAAGCTTCTCGCAGTCTTCGCAGGGCGGCGGCGGTGGCGGCGAAGGCGGTGAGCAGAGCGAGATCTCGCAGCGCCAGAAAGAAATTCTCATTGCGACGTGGAATCTAATCCGCGAACAGGAAGACCAGGCCAGCTTCCAGGACGAACAGCAGATTCAAGACAATGGCGCATTGTTGGCGGAGTTGCAGCGTACGCTTGCGGAGCAGGCACAGACCTTGGCGTCTCGTACCCGGGCCCGGCAGCTCACGAGTGCCGACGAAGACATTCGGACATTCGTACAGAGTCTGGAGAGCGCGGCCGAAGCGATGCAGCCGGCGGCTGACCGTCTGGCCGACGTAGAGTTCGATGAAGCGGTGCCTTCCGAGCAAACGGCGCTACAACATCTTCTGAAGGCGGAGGCTGTGTTCACCGATATTCAGGTCGCCTTTCAGCAGGGCGGTGGCGGCGGCGGTGGCGGCGGTTTCGCCGGCCGCGATCTTGCCGAGCTGTTCGAGCTTGAGATGGATCTGGACAAGAATCAGTACGAGACGGAGTCGGCTGTGTCGTTCGGTAGTCAAGAGGAACAGGAAGTCGACGAAGCGATAGCCAAGCTTCAGGAGCTCGCGCGTCGTCAGGAGAATCTGGCGCGGCAGACAAACCAACGTAACGAATTAACCGAGGAAGAACGTTGGCAACAGGAAGAGCTGCGTCGTGAGACCGAGGAACTCCGCCAGGAGCTGGAGCAATTGCGCCAAGCGGCTGCGAACCAGCAGCAGTCGCAACAGCAGCCCGGGCAGCAGTCCAGCAGTCAGGCGAGTAGCGGCGTGCAGGGAGAGCAAGCGGACGAAGCGATTCGACAGCTCGATAATGCGCTCCAGGCCATGGACCGAGTTAGCGGCCAAAGTGGCCTGAACGGAGAGAGCCTCGATCCCGAGCAGATGCGGCGGGCGATGGAGGAAGCGCGGCGACAACTTGATCGCGCGCTCGAACAGATGACGGCGCAGCGGCAGGCGGTTGCTGAAGAAGCGTTCTCCGATTTGTCCGATCGTTCCGCCGAGATATTTGAAGAGCAACGGCAGGTCGCGGCCGAGTTACAGCAGTTCGCGCGGCGCTTCCTCGAGGCGCGCGAGCGAGATGAGCCGACGAGCGACCTGATGAGTCCGGAGGAAGCGTACGATCTCGCCGATCGCAAGTGGGCAATGCAGCGCGAGCTCGAAGAACTCGAGCAGGACGTTCAAGAGGTGGCACAGCAGTTTCGCGGCCAGACTCCCGGCGCGGCAGAGGAGTTGCACGATAGCCTTGCGGATCTGCAGCGGTCTCAGGCCATCGCGCGGCTTGGCGGCGCAGCGCAATATATTCGCTACAACCGCGCCCAGGACATAGCCCCGTTCGAGGGAGTCACGACGAACGCACTGGACGACCTGCAACGCGGCACCGAGCGCGCTCTGGCGCTTGCTTCCAGAGAGGCGGGTGAGGGTGTCGATTCCGAGCCGGATGCGACGTCGAAGCTACTCGCAGAATTACAGACTCTGCGACGAGAACTCGCGCAACTCCGCGCCGCAGGCGCGTCAGGCGAACCCGGCCAGCCAGGTCAACGGGGCCAACAAGGACAAGGCGGGCAGCCGGGCCAGGGCGGGCAGCAGTTCGGTGGCGCGCGTGCCGGTAACCGGTTCGGCGGCGGCGGTGGCCCCTACGATCCTTCCCAACGCGGGCTCGGTGCGTGGGACCCGATTGGCATCGCCGGTTTCGATGTCAATAGCCAGGCAGAACTGGAGGATCGGCTCAACGAGGCCGGCGCGGGTCTGCTGACCCTGGGCTCAAGACTTCGAACCGAAGGGCTAACTGCTGAAGAGCTTGCGGCGGTACGGCGTCTTGGCGATGCGCTGCGTGGTGGCCTGACGGGCAACCCGGAGTTAATCGAACAGGAATTCCTCGCCATGCTGGGGCTC
This sequence comes from Gammaproteobacteria bacterium, assembly GCA_963581225.1. Classification (GTDB taxonomy): domain Bacteria; phylum Pseudomonadota; class Gammaproteobacteria; order Steroidobacterales; family Rariloculaceae; genus SMWC01. The sequence goes on along the minus strand of CAUZMW010000177.1, from coordinate 944 downwards.
GTAGAGCAGTTGGAGTTGCAGCTTGCCGGGAGCGAGTTGGGTTCAGACGAATCCGGCGTGCGGACCGAGGCGCCGGCGCAGGTGGCGCAGGGCTATCAGGACGCAGTCGCCGAGTACTTCCGCCGCCTCAGTCGCAGCGAATAGTAAAGCCCTGGTGGTCCAATAAAGGCTTCGCAGCGCCGCTGTTGTGGCGTGCGGGCCGGCTCGTCGGCAATGCAAAGAATCCTTTAGTTCCGCTGGTTTACGCGCTTTGAACGGCGCAATCCCCAGCGCATGATGGGATAATTCTTACCTTGATCAACGCCAGGACGGATAACGGTACAGCCTTTCAAACGGCCAAGAACTGATGACGGAAGAACGCTCACAAGCGATTATCGTGACGGAAGATCTGCAGCGCCATTACGAAATGGGCGGCGAGGTTATTCACGCCCTGCGTGGCATCGATCTGCAGATCGCTCCTGGCGAATATGTTGCCGTGATGGGACCGTCAGGCTCGGGTAAGTCTACGCTGATGAATATGATTGGCTGCCTCGACACGCCGGACGACGGACAGTACTGGCTCAACGGCAAACTGGTCTCGGACATGAATGATCGTGAGCTCGCGCGAGTCCGTAATAGCGAAGTCGGCTTCGTGTTTCAGACATTCAATCTATTACCCAGGGCTAACGCGCTGCATAATGTGGAGATGCCGTTGATCTACGCTGGCATGAAGCGCAAGGAGCGGCTGCAGCGTGCCGCTGCTGCGTTGACTCGTGTCGGATTGGGCGACCGGATGAAACATCGCCCGAGCGAGTTGTCGGGCGGTCAGCGGCAGCGGGTCGCGGTCGCGCGAGCGCTCGTAACGGAACCCAGCATCCTTCTTGCCGACGAGCCGACCGGTAATCTGGATACGGTGACGGGAGAAGATATCATGCGCTTATTCGACGGGCTTCATGCGGCCGGCC
>CAUZMW010000176.1:0-3448 GCA_963581225.1 Gammaproteobacteria bacterium | reverse complement strand
GCTGGGCCGTCCTTCGCGCTTAAAGAACCCCCCCGGTATGCGGCCAGCGGCGAAGGTTTTTTCCTGATAATTCACGGTCAGAGGAAAGAACGGTCGTTGACTCCCCTGCCCCTTCTCGCCAACCGCCGTAACGAGTACGACGGTGTCGGCCATGCTGACGACTACAGCGCCATCCGCCTGCCGGGCGATCTCTCCGGTCTCAATGCTGACCTCGTGTTCGCCAAATTTAAATGTTCTGCTAACTTTCACTATTCCATTCCCTACAATATAAAAGACGGGCTACCGAACCCCGGCGCCCTGAATAATCAATTCTGAGGTGTTAAACGGTTCAGAGCCGGCGAACCGGCTCTGAATGAAAAATCTACTGGACTCAACGTCGCAGCCCAAGGCGACTTATCAATTCCTGATAGCGGCCTTGGTCGGTGTCTTTCAGATAGCCCAACAGTTTGCGACGTTTGTTGACCATGCTGAGCAAGCCTCGCCGCGAATGATGGTCCTTTTTGTGAGACGCAAAATGCGAGGAGAGCTCATTGATCCTTGCCGACAATAATGCGACCTGGACTTCGGCTGAACCGGTGTCGGATGAACTGCGCCGATACTCGACGACGATCTCGGATTTCTGCCCCGAATTTAATGCCATTCTAAAGTTACCTCGAACCGCCTCTAGTGCGGTCCCTGACAGTGGCCCGACAAGGAGTGTTTGATGGGCTCAGAGCTGCCTTTTTCTGGAAAGTCGCGTATTGTACCCGCTGAATCCCTTCAGTTCCAAGAGCTTAACCCGGGAAAGATTCGCCGTGGCACGAGTTGCCCCGCAGACCCCACCTCACCAAGCCCAAATAAGACGTCGTCCTGGCTGTAGAGCCGCACCCAGCCCGTCGGCCAGTCAGTCAGAGCGGGCACGGCCTGACCATGATTCAGGCGGTCGCAAAGCTCTTCCTGGAGCACCAACCGAGGCCATTGGCTCAAAGGGCTATCGACCGGCCTGAGTAACTCATCGAGGCGCTCCAGGCCCTCCGTCTCACTCCCGTTCAGAGTCTGCATGGAGACCATATCCGGTTCCTGAAAGGGTTCTACGGACGTTCGCCGCAGTGCGGCAACATGGCCGAGCGTACCCATTTCCTTCGCGATGTCTTCGACCAGCGTTCGAATGTAAGTGCCTTTGGAGCAGGTCACGGTGAATTGAAGCTCTGAACGGTCGTAAGCAAGTAGTTCAATAGCAGCAATGTGCACCGGGCGTGGTGGTCGTTCTACTTCAATCCCCTGGCGCGCCAACTCGTACAGCCTTCGTCCCTGATGCTTCAGTGCCGAATGCATGGGCGGGATTTGCGCACTCTCACCCGCGAATCCCTCGAGTATTTCGCGAACCCTGATCGTATCGAGATCTGGCCGGCTGGCCTGCGCAGTTATCGTGCCCTCAGCGTCTCCTGAATCGGTGGCCGCTCCGAGCTTGGCTGTCACGGCGTAACTCTTGCGAGCTCCAAGGAGAAACGATGAGATCCTCGTCGCCGCCCCGAAACAGATCGGGAGCATGCCGGTCGCCAGCGGATCGAGGCTACCCGTATGCCCGGCCTTCGCAGCACGAAACAGTCGCTTCACGCTCTGCAGTACTTGATTGGAGGTCCGGCCACTCGGCTTGTCCAGCAGAAGTATCCCGTGGACATCTCTCAGGTGGTCTCGTTTTCTCGGCATTATTCGACCGTTACTGCTCTAAACCGTTCTCGCCACTGGCTTCCTCGGCTTCCTCGGCTTCCTCGGCTTCCTCGGCTTCCTCGATTTCGCGGTCTTTCGCAACGGCTTCGTCGATCAAGCGAGTCAGCTCTATTCCGTGACGAGCTCCCTGGTCCTGTCCGAAACGCAGCTCCGGAACACGACGCATGCTCAGGATCTGCCCCGTTCGGGAACGTAGAAAGCCGCCTGCTTTCTTCAGCGCGGACAGAACGGGCTCAGGGTCGGCGTCAGGTTCGAGCGTGCTAAAGGCGACTTTCGCCACACTGATGTCACCACTTAAATCTATGGCGCTAATCGTCACGCCGGCCAGTCGCGGATCCTTTACTTCACTGGACAGTAGCGCGTTCAATACGCGCTGCAGCTCGGCTGCGACGCGAAACTTTCTGGGAAACTCTCGCGGCATGATTTACAGAGATCGGGCAATCTCGGTGCGATCGTAACATTCGATCTGATCGCCGACTTTGACGTCGTTATAGTTCTTGACACCGATACCGCATTCCGTTCCGGCCCGAACTTCGTTTACATCGTCCTTGAAGCGACGCAGAGACTCCAGCTCGCCTTCGTAGATGACGACGTTGTCACGTAGGACTCGAATCAGTTTCGTCCGTCCTACATACCCGTCTGAGACGAGACAGCCAGCAATATCGCCGAATTTCGGTGAAGGGAATACCTCGCGAACTTCCGCGACACCGAGTATCTGTTCCCGGATCTCCGGCGCGAGCAGTCCGCTGACGGCGGCTTTCACGTCATCGATCGCCTCGTAGATGATGCTGTAGTAACGAACATCGACACCGGTTTCGTTGATCGCGTCACGCGCGGCGGAGTCGGCGCGTACATTAAATCCGATAACTATTGCCTTAGACGCTGCGGCTAGTTGAATATCGGACTCGGTAATCCCGCCGACACCCCTTGAGACGACTGTCACTTTGACTTCGTCGTTAGAGATACCTTCGAGCGTGTCTCTCAGTGCTTCAGAGCTTCCCTGGACGTCAGCCTTCACCAGCAGCTGCACGCTCTCGGTCTTGCCCTCAGCCATCCGACTGAACACATCGTCAAGCGTCGCGGCCTGCTGTCGCGCCAGTTTGACCTCGCGTTGCTTACCCTGACGGAGTCGAGCGACCTCGCGGGCGCTGCGTTCGTCGTCGACGACCAACATGTCGTCTCCGGCCATCGGTGTACCTGACAATCCAAGAACCACAACGGGCATCGAGGGTCCGGCGCTCTCAACGGACGCTCCCGTCTCATCGAACATCGCCCGGATACGCCCGTATTCCTGGCCTGCCAACAGGGTATCGCCGGTCTTCAACATGCCTCGATTCACGAGTACGGTGGCAACCGCGCCTCGGCCTCGTTCCAGGCTTGCCTCCAGGACGACGCCGGCGGCGGCGCCTGAATCTACGGCCTTCAGGTCCAAAACCTCAGCCTGCAGCAAGATGGTCGCCAGGAGATCGTCGATACCGTCACCCGTTTTGGCGGAGACGTCCACGAATAGATTCTCACCACCCCAATCTTCCGGAACGACCTCGTGTTTGGTTAGTTCGTTGCGCACCCGGTCGGAGTCGGCGTTTTCGAGGTCCATCTTGTTGACCGCGACGACGAGCGGTACGCCAGCCGCCTTAGCATGCTCAATCGCTTCTACCGTCTGCGGCATAACGCCGTCGTCGGCAGCGACGACCAGGATCACAATATCCGTCACCTGAGAGCCGCGAGCACGCATGGC
>CAUZMW010000175.1:0-3466 GCA_963581225.1 Gammaproteobacteria bacterium | reverse complement strand
ATGTGATGCTGGGCGCCGTGATGTTCGGCCATGAGCAGATGCAGGCCGCTATCAAAGCGATCAACGAACTGACTGCCGAGATTGGCAAGGATCCCGTGCCGTGGGAACCGCCGGCCGTGGACGAAATCCTCGCGAAGTCCGTCGAAGCGGCTGTGGGTGAACGCTTGACCGACGCCTACAGCATTGCCGAGAAGCAAAGCCGTTATCAGCAACTCGGCGAGATAAAGGCCGAGCTGATCGCGGCTCTAGCAGATGAGGAATCATCGCAATGGTCTGAGGATGAGGTGAAGAGCGAGTATTCACGGCTCGAGAAAAGTACGGTTCGCGGCCGCATTCTCGCCGGCGAAGCACGTATCGACGGGCGAGACTCGAGCACGGTACGGCCTATCGACGTTCAGGTGGGCGTACTGCCAAGGGCGCATGGGTCGGCCTTGTTCACCCGCGGTGAGACACAGGCACTGGTGGTGACCACATTGGGGACCGGCAGGGACGCTCAGATCATCGATGCACTAGAAGGCGAGCGCAAAGATCCCTTCATGTTGCACTATAACTTTCCTCCGTACTGCGTTGGTGAGACTAGATTTATGAGCGGCCCGAAGCGCCGCGAGATCGGTCATGGCCGGTTGGCGCGTCGCGGCATGGAAGCCGTTCTTCCCGACCCGGAAAGCTTCCCGTATGTAATTCGCGTGGTCTCGGAAATTACCGAGTCGAACGGCTCCAGTTCAATGGCCAGCGTCTGCGGGGCCAGCCTCTCGCTGATGGATGCGGGCGTGCCGATCACGGCACCGGTTGCCGGCGTGGCGATGGGATTGATCAAGGAAGGCGATAGCCATGTCGTACTGACCGATATCCTCGGCGACGAGGATCACCTGGGTGACATGGACTTCAAGGTAGCGGGTACGGCAGACGGAATCACGGCTCTGCAGATGGATATCAAGATCGACGGCATCACCCGCGAGATCATGTCGGCAGCGCTCGCGCAAGCGCGAGACGGGCGCCTGCACATCCTCGGCGAGATGAACAAAGTTCTAGGTTCCACTCGCGAGAAGATGTCCGAGTGGGCACCCAGCATCATCACGATAAAAATCGATCCCGAGAAGATTCGTGAAGTCATCGGCAAAGGCGGCGCCGTTATCCGCGGACTGACGGAAGAGACAGGCGCCACGATCGATATCGACAACGACGGTACGGTGCGTATCGCCTCCGTCGATGGCGCATCGGGTCGCGATGCGCAGGCGCGAATCGAGTTGATCACGGCCGATGTAGAAGTCGGCCGAATCTACGAGGGCAAGGTTGTTCGGCTGATGGACTTCGGCGCGTTCGTGGCCATCCTTCCGGGCAAGGACGGGCTGGTGCATATCTCGCAGATCTCCGAAGAGCGAGTAGAAAAAGTCAGCGACAAGCTTGCCGAGGGCGATGTCATTCGCGTCAAAGTGCTTGAAGTCGACCGGCAGGGTCGCGTCCGGCTCAGCATGCGCGACCTGGACGCCGCCTGAAAACCGGCGCCTACTCCTAGAACCCCAAAAAAAAGCCCCCGAAGAACGGGGGCTTTTAAGAACCGGTCGTTGCCAACCGGCGCAAAGCGTTGGGGGAGTAACGCTGTACTGAGACGCACAGTAGCATTGCCTTAAGTAATTGTCAAGACAACAGAGTTCAGGGTTGGCGCTTAAGGGTTAATGCTGCCCTCATCGGCAATAGTATCGTGCGAACGCGAGTCGCTGTCTCGGGATGGTGCCGCCTGTAAGCTCCGAAGTAACTATTTTTGCAGCTCTAAAGCCTGTTCGACGGTTTCTCGACCAGTTCGGTCCGGCCCAATAGCTCATCCGGTTTCCAATTTTCGACTGCCCACGCCCATAAGTCCCGTGGACGCGCGCCGTGCAGGGATGGAGGAGGCTTAAGCCCCAGATACGTCAAGATCTCGGTGGCGATGGCTGCGGCGTCTGCTGGCTCGACAGGTTGCGCACCGGTTCTCTTGGAGAGCTTTTGCCCCGCAGCATTGACGATGACGGGAAGGTGACAATATCGCGGTGTCGGCAGTGTCAAAGTCTGTTGGAGATGAATATGCAGCCCAGTCGCCGGCAGCAGGTCAATGCCGCGCACGACGTCCGTAATGCCCTGTTCCGCGTCGTCCATCACGACAGCGAGATGATAGCCAGGTAGTCCGTCATTTCGGAATATTACATAATCTCCCGTGCTCGCCCCGACATCGTAGCGACAGAACCCTTGTATACCGTCGTGAAAGGAACCCGTTGCCCGATCAGCTCGTACGCGGATCGCGGTAGCCCGGTCGTGTTCCTGACGGCTTCGACACAAACCACGGTAGCGGAAACCCAGCGGCCCGGCACTGCCGTCGCCGCGGATGTCGCGACGCGAGCAGCTACATCGGTAGGCGCTGCCTTGTACCAGGAGCTCGTCCGCCATCTGCCGATAATCGTCCACACGCCGGCTCTGGTAGTAGACGTCCCGATCCCAGGTCAGGTCAAACGCCTCCAATGCCTCCAGTATCATTCCGGTTGCGCCGCGAAGTTCTCGCGGAGGGTCGATATCCTCGATGCGAACCAACCACTGACCGGCTGACTGGTGTGCGTGCAGGTAACTGGCGACGGCGGTCAGTAAAGAACCGACATGTAGCGGTCCGGTAGGGGATGGTGCGAAACGGCCTACGTATTGCATTAGGCCGTCGCTTCAGGCGTAGCGCAGCACTAGAGCGATGAACCGCCTAACGATAGTAATCCTCACGATCGCGGTACTGTTTATCGGCTCGTTCGCGGCGTTCTTGAGCTTCAACACACAACGTTGCAACAGGGCGGGCTTCCAGGCGGCGAAGTCCAATCACCTCGCCGGTCGCTTCACAATAGCCGTAACTTTGCTCGTCCACCCGCTGTAGCGCCAAGTCGATTTTCTTTAAGAGCTTCCGCTCCCTGTCTCGGGTTCGAAGCTCCAGACCGAATTCCGATTCCTGCGTCGCCCGATCGTTTGGATCCGGGAAGTTCGCCGCATCGTCCTTCATGTGTAGCATCGTGCGATCGACCTCTTCCATGAGTTCGGTTTTCCAGGCACCGAGTAGTTGCCGAAAGTGCTCGAGCTGGTCGTCATTCATGTATGGCTCACCCCGCTTGGGGCGATAAGGATCGAATCCCCGCACGGGCCCCGTGAGCAAATTTGCCTTGCTGGCGGCGGTGCTTCGTGGTCGTGCGGATGACTTCGTAGGCGCAGCCCGCGTTGTGCTGGGCCGTCGCTTGGCAGCAGCTGGTTTGGCCGCTGGGCTCTTCTTTAAACTGGTTTTTTTCGCCACAGCGCCTTTCTTCGTTTTCGTCTTCCTTGCCGAAGCCACCTTGTGGGCGGCTTTGCTCTTGGCGACCTTTTTCTTGGGCGCCTTCCTCCCTGGTGTCGAGGCTTTCTTCTTCGCTGCAACTTTCTTCTTAGTTGCGGCCTTCTTTTTTGTTGAGCCTGCCTTACGCGTAAC
>CAUZMW010000174.1:0-3552 GCA_963581225.1 Gammaproteobacteria bacterium | reverse complement strand
CTCTCTTCCCGGCACGACGTTACACGGTGCTGGACGGCTCCAGTCAATACTCCGTCACTGTGGTCGATTTCACCGACGCACAGAGAATTCACGCCGAAATGGAAAAGACTGAGGCTGCCAGTGCAGCTAATACGTATATAAACGATCAGCGCGCGTCGGTGATCCGCGCGGCGAGGGAGTTTCGGCAGAGAGGTAGTGAGGTGACCTATGACGGCTGGAGCCACGTCGAACGAGTCGAGGGCGAACAGTTGCAGCTGACTAACCCTGACGGCACCCGGACTTTCGCCGGTATTTATCTCCACAACCGTGCGCGCCGTCTCTATGTTCTTGAGGCGACGGTGCCAGCAGCTTCACCGCCGCCCGCACAGTTTCAGCAGTCGCTCGGATTTCTGGACGAGTACGGTAACCGGGTTCGCTACCAACGGGACGCTGACGGCGGGGTGATCCGCATCCGGTAAAAGCCGATTAGATGAATCCGGGCCGAATCTGACGCAGAACCGTGCGTTTTCGTACGTTTTCGTCAGTTGGGGGAACGGAGGTCACGTGGTCATAACCGTCCAATTTGGACAGTGACATTCTCTCCGGTTTCCCACTTCGGGGCTGTTTCAGTGGGCCAAAACGGGGTGCGCGGAAGAGTCATTATGTTAAATCAGGTGTAGGTATACGGGTTCCAGCGGTTCCCACCCGGCGCTTACTTGAGGTATCGGGCGTAACCTGCTGATTGTTCGTCTTGGATCGATAAGGCTCGAATCCCGGATTCCCACTTCGGCGTTCTCTCGGGCTCTGACGCCGGTCAACACAGGCAACGGTTACGGCGGCATACCGGACTGCTTTGAACGTCCCCAGACACGCGCCGGAACGGCACAGGAACCTCTATCCCCAGACTCCGCGATCGCGGACTAGACGGAGCGGGGACCCTAGGGGAGTGGGGGGTACCATCCGGATTCTCGGACGCACGGGCATACGTCTTATCTCAACCTCCCACACTCCCCGGAAATTTTGAAAAAAAGTCGCTCGGGCTTTCTGTCGAGGACTGGGTACGGCAACAGCTCGGTGGTGTCACGCTGCGACCGCCGATGGAGGAACGGCGGGATGCTGTAAGAAATCTGACAAACGGCCAACGCATTGTCTCCAGCGACTCAAACGAATGGTACACGCCGGCACATGACGAAAGGGCAGCGGGCTATGGCTGTTGCGATGTTGTACCCGGAGACGATGCCGAAGGGTATAAAAAATATACCGGCCAGCAAGCAGTACGTGTCTCACGCTCGCACTGTCCTAAAGGCCGTTCCCGAAATCGCGGAGCTTGTGACGCGGCGACGTGTCGGCGTCTGGCTCGATGACCTCGGGATTAGCCACTGGGAATGCGAGCTCCTCGATGGTACGGCCGTCCGGCTAGACGGGTGACCAGGAGAGAGCCTGGCTAACAACGGACTCCGGAGAACTAATCCCACGTGATCGAGTGGCCTCGTGTATCCGACTGTCGCTGCAGAAAACTCCTCTGGTAGAGCCGTGCCCTCGCCACCCTTTTCCACTATCCTGTCCGTACCATATCGGGGGATACGATCATGACAAAAGTACGACAGTGGTTAGCACCGTGGATGTTGTCCTTGTTCAAACTGACGTTCGTTCTGGGCGGGTTGGGCTCCGGTTCCACCATCGTCTTTGCGCAGGGGCCGGGGACCGAGAACGGGCAGTGGATCCACATGGGCGGCGACGCATGGCACACGCGCTATACCCAGGCCAGCGAGATCGATGCGTCAAACTTCGGAAGCCTCGAAGAAAGCTGGAACTGGGATGCTTCGAGCTTCGGCCCGAGCACGTCGCGTGCGACGCCAACGTATGTCGACGGAAAGCTGATTACCGTCACCGGGCAACGTCGGCACGTCGTGGCGCTCGATCCCGCGACTGGAGAGTTGCTTTGGAGCTACTCGGAGCCGCGTACCGCACGCTACGAGTACTCGATGCGCAAGGGCTACGGGAAGGGAATAGCGTACGGTGAAGTCGACGGGCGCGGCGTAGTGTTTATCGTGAGTCCTGCGTTCTTTCTCCACGCCATCGATGCCGAGACCGGCTTGCCGCTGGAGAATTGGGGCACGCACGTACCCATCGAGGGCTTCCCGGAAACCGGCGTAGTCGATCTTCTGGTTCCGCTCATCGCCGATTGGGGCCCGTGGATAGAATACAACCAGGATTACGATCCCTACTATGGGCTTCCCCTCGAATTGGGCTACATTACCGCTTCTTCCCCGCCGATCGTCGTGAACGACACGGTCGTAGTTGGGAACTCCGCTGAGCAAGGGTACAACCAGACCCGTGTCGAAAACGTCCCCGGTGACATCCTCGCGTTCGATACGAGGACCGGCCAGTTCAAGTGGAAGTTTCACATTATCCCGCGGCCTGGCGAGTTCGGGCACGAGACGTGGGAGAACGATGCCTGGCAATGGACGGGCGACATTTCCTCCTGGGCGCCAATGTCAGCCGATCCGGATCGCGGGTTGGTCTATGTCCCTACTAACGGTGCCACCATCGACTACTACGGCGGATTCCATCCTGGAGACAACCTCTTCGGTACCAGCCTGCTCGCCCTGGGCGTCGAGACCGGTGAGCGCGCCTGGCATTTTCAGATCGTCCACCACGACATCTGGAATTACGATACGCCCACGGCGCCGATACTGATGGACGTCACCGTCGACGGCCGGGAGATTCCAGGCGTCTTCCAGGTGACGAAGCAATCTTTCGTCTACTCGTTCAACCGCGAGACAGGTGAACCGATCTGGCCCATCGAGGAGCGACTAGTGCCTCCGTCTCGGGTGACCGGCGAGCGGCTTTCGCCCACACAGCCGTTCCCGACGAATCCGGCGCCCTTCGACCTCCAGGGTAGGACTGAGGAACACCTCATCGACTACACGCCCGAGATCCGGCAGCGGGCAATGGAACTCGCACTGCGTAACGACCTGTTCGTGCCACTATTCAACCCGCCGACGTACGCAGGCGATCCGGAGCTCACGGTGCCTGCTCAAATCTGCCCGGGCGGAGGCGGTGGCGCCAACATTACGGGACCCCCCGTGGCAGATCCTGTTGCGGGCGTGATCTTCGTCAACTCGCAGAGTGCATGCTCGACGGCCCATCTCGCGCCCGCGTCCGAATCTCCGCTGGACGCCACCGACCAGACGGGGACCACTCACTCCAACTTCTCTCGAGCCGTCGGCCTCGGCGTGACTTCTAACCCAGCCGACATCGACGGCCTGTCGATATGGAAGGGACCGGTTGGCCGGATTACCGCGATCGACATGAACACCGGCGAGCATCTCTGGGTGACCCCTCACGGGGATGCGCCGGATGCCCAGCAGGAGCTGATTCGGAATCATCCGCTACTCCAGGGTGTCGAAGGCGTCCCGACGAATCCCGGCCGCTTCGGACAAGCGGCGATGATGGCAACCCCCACGCTGCTTCTTGCGACAGGTCAGACCAGCGACGGAACGCCGCATCTGTTTGCGATCGATAAACGAACCGGGGAGCGAGTTGGCGCAGTAGAGATACCAGGCGTTT
>CAUZMW010000173.1:0-3565 GCA_963581225.1 Gammaproteobacteria bacterium | reverse complement strand
GGCGAAGAGCTGGACGCCGTGTTACCGGAAGCGTTCGCACTGGTCAGGGAGGCTTCCCGCCGGACGCTTGGTCTGCGCCACTTCGATGTCCAGCTCATCGGTGGTATCACCTTACACAAGGGAAAAATCGCTGAGATGCGAACCGGCGAGGGCAAGACCCTGGTCGCGACATTACCCGCCTATCTGAATTCCCTCACCGGTGAGGGCGTGCACATCATCACTGTCAATGACTACCTGGCGCAACGAGACGCCGATTGGATGAGCCCGGTGTATCGTTTTCTCGGCCTGACCGTCGGCGTTGTCAAGGCGGGTCAGAGTCCCGAGGACAAGCGAGCCGCCTACGAAGCGGACATTACGTACGGAACCAATAACGAGTTCGGCTTCGATTATCTACGGGACAATCTGGCGTTTCGACTGGAAGATCGGGCCCAACGCAAGCTATCTTTCGCCATCGTCGATGAAGTCGATTCGATCCTCATCGATGAAGCCCGAACCCCGCTCATTATCTCGGGGCGTTCCGAGGAAAGTACCGATCTTTACCTCAAGATAAATAAACTCGTTCCGTCGTTAAGATTGCACAATCCGCCGAAAGGTGCCGTCAATGACGACATCGAGGCGTCGAAGGTCAGTCTGCTCGGCGTTTCGGGAGAGGATCTCGGCGAGATGAGCATCGACGCGGCAGCGGCCAAGACGGAGGAAGGCGGCTTCCACCTCGTCGAGATCGACGCGCAGGCGAAGCCGGCGAGATGCCAGCTCATCGTGCCGGGCCACTATACGGTGGACGAGAAGGCCAAGCAGGCTCACCTTACCGAGGAGGGTCACGATCGCGTCGAGCAGCTATTGGTGCAGGCGGGCGTGCTGTCGGCCGGGGAAAGTCTGTACGACGCGGGCAACATCAGGCTGATGCATCATCTGAACGCGGCCTTACGCGCGCACGGAATATTCAAGCGCGAAGTGGATTACATCGTTAAAGACGGCGAGGTCGTAATCGTCGACGAGTTCACGGGCCGGACGATGACCGGGCGGCGATGGTCCGACGGGTTACACCAGGCCGTCGAAGCTAAGGAAGGCGTCCGAGTTAAGGAAGAGAACCAGACGATAGCCTCCATCACTTTTCAGAATTACTTTCGGTTGTATACGACGCTCTCCGGCATGACCGGTACGGCAGACACCGAGGCGTACGAGTTTCAACAGATCTACGGACTTGAGGTCGTCGTCATCCCCACCCATCTGACGATGGTGCGGGACGATGCGCCGGACTTCGTCTATCTGACTCAGAAGGACAAGTACGACGCGATTATCGAAGACATTCAGGAATGCCGCGAACGCGGTCAGCCACTCTTGGTTGGAACGGCCTCGATTGAGGCGTCGGAATTTCTGTCGGGTCTATTGAAAGCTCAGAAAATTCCCCATCAGGTATTGAATGCGAAGTACCACGAGAAAGAAGCACAGATTATCGTCGATGCGGGTCGGCCCGGCAGTGTGACGATCGCGACCAACATGGCGGGTCGCGGCACCGACATCGTACTTGGCGGTAACCTTGAGGCGGAGCTTAGCAATCTTGGCGACGCTGACGACGAGGCGCGCGCCGCGTTACGCGCCGACTGGGACAAGAGGCACGCACAGGTGCTGGACGCGGGCGGGTTGCACATCGTGGGTACCGAGCGGCATGAGTCGCGGCGGATCGATAATCAGCTTCGTGGACGTTCCGGACGTCAGGGGGACGCGGGGTCGAGCCGCTTCTATCTGTCGATGGAAGATAATCTGATGCGTATCTTCGGCGATCCGGAGCGGACCAAACGGCTGCTGTCCCGAGCGGGAATGCAGCAGGGCGAATCGATCGAAAGCCGGATGCTGTCCAAGCAGATCGAGCGGGCACAGCGTAAGGTCGAAGCACACAACTTCGATATACGTAAACAGCTGCTGGAATACGACGATGTAGCTAACGACCAGCGTAAGGTTGTTTATCAGCAGCGTTCGGAGCTGATGGAGGCCGATGACATTGCCGATGCGGTCGTCGCGATTCGCAGTGAAGTCGTCAATCTGGTCACCGACGAGTACATTCCGCAGGAGAGTGTCGAGGAGCTTTGGGATGTACCCGGGCTGAGCCAGGCGTTGGAACGGGACTTCGGCACGTCGATCGACGTTGCCGGGAAGCTTGAAGGAGACCACGCGTTGGGCGAGGAAGGTTTACGGCAAGAGATCGTCGAGATCATCGAGCGTGCTTACGACAGCAAGGTCGAATCCGTCGGTCCGGAGGTCGTCCGAGAGCTGGAGAAGGGCGTCATGTTGCGCCAGCTCGATATGCACTGGAAGGAACATATCGGCGCGTTGGATCACCTGCGCCAGGGTATTCATCTGCGCGGCTACGCGCAGAAGAATCCGAAGCAGGAGTACAAGCGAGAAGCATTCGAGATGTTCGGCGACATGCTCGACCGCGTGAAGCACGACACGATCAGTATTCTCTCGAAGATCCAGATTAGACGGCCCGAAGATGTCGCCGCGGTGGAGCCGCAGCGCAGCGATGTCAGTAGGATGAGCTTCCAGCATGCCGAAGCGCCGGTTCTGGCTGCGGCGCCGAGCCCAACGCCGGCGCAGCGAGCGCCATCACGACTCGGTGTGCCGCAGCGACCGGGTCAACCGGCCGAACCCGTTGCGCCCTACGTGCGCGAACAACCGAAGATCGGGCGCAACCAACCCTGCCCCTGTGGTTCCGGCAGGAAGTTCAAGCATTGCCACGGCCGGTTGAGTTAGAAGTCGTCGTCGGCATCGTTCGCGACGACTCGGGCCGGGCCCTCGTCAACCAGCGTCGTCCGGGTACGCACCTGGCAGGACTCTGGGAGTTTCCGGGAGGTAAGCGCCACAGCGGCGAAGGCCGCGAGGCTGCGCTGAAGCGCGAGCTGTACGAGGAACTCGGTATCGACGTCGTGGCCGCCGCACCACTGCTGTTGTTGCACCACGAGTACTCGGATCGTCGCGTGCGCCTTGATGTCTGGAGCGTACTCGAATTCACGGGCGCGCCTCGATCGCGTGAGTCTCAGGTCATCGACTGGGTTTCCGTCGACGCGCTGTCGAGCCTGGAACTCCTGCCCGCTGACGCGCCGATTGTCGCCGCGCTGCTACATATACGGGGACGGTCTACCTAATTCCTACCTAACGATCTAGACTGTTCAACAGAGTTAGTGAATTAGGTAGACCGTCCCCGTATATGTAGGTCGTCGCGGTTCTTCGATAGTTAGCAAACAGCTAGCTGAAACGGAACATCATCCGTGACTTGCCGCGGGCGGACGTCGATACCCGCCCAAGTGATGAACCGGACCGTGAAGCGATGTCGCCCCGCGCTGATCTCGGGGAAAGCCCCGGTATCGGGCGAGACGATCACGCGCACCATCGTCGGCTTCTCGTTACGATCCATGTGATACTGATACATGCCACCGCTCGCGATTTGAGCAACCGGTTCATTGGCCTGGCGGGTGAGCCACAAAACCTCGGCGACGCCGTCGCAGACGGGGCGCAACGCGTCGGCCCAGTTCTCGAATTGCTCGGTGCGTTCGACCAGCGGCAG
>CAUZMW010000172.1:0-3597 GCA_963581225.1 Gammaproteobacteria bacterium | reverse complement strand
CAGGCGTTAATGTCGTCTCCAGCCCGGTGCCGCCGTCGGGAACGCGATTGAGTCTGGATAGCCCGGTGAAAGGCCGCGGTCCTCGCAGTATTCCGGCCTGGACCGCATTGCGGTGCGGAATTGCTATTTCGCCCGAGTTGCCGACATCGATCGTCGAGGTAATCCCGTAGTTCAACATGATCTCGCCGTAATACCAGTTGTAGCTGACCTGGGAGTCCCATAGCCCCGGCAGAACATACTTCCCTTCGGCGTCGATCACGGTCGCGTCGCTGGGATAGGAAGCCTGCCCGGCGGTGGAAACGCTGGAGATTCGATTGTCTTCTATTACCACGACGGCATTCGGCACGGGCGGTCCACCATTACCGTCGATCAGCGTACCGCCGGCTATCACGATGACGGATGGCTGCGTTTGAGCTGGCAGAAAGGCGGGCGCGAGCGTGCACGCGATGGCGAGAATTGCGCCGGAAAGTCGGCCGGTAACGTGTTGCATGCGTCCCCCTCCGGACTCAAGTCTTCGTGATTAGGACTCCTATTCTACCTCTCCGTCGGAGAAAAGGCTTGACACCGCTAGCGCGAACAAGCGAAGTAGCGCCCCAAGAACAAGAACCTGTCCCAATCAAGTTGCGTGACCCATGCCTGTAGAGTCTGATGCCAAGCGGCCCAGCGGCGGCTCCGCCAACCCTGCTGGGAGGCGACCCCGGAGCGTAGACGGGCTACGATCGCTCCACGTCGCCGCTGGACCGATTGCGTTTTTGCTGATGCTGATCGTCCCGATCGAGTCGATGAGCTACGAGATTCGCTGCAGCATCGGATTACTGGTGTGGATGTCCTGGTGGTGGATTACGCGTCCAGTCCATCTTGCCGTTACCGGTTTTCTGCCACTGGCTGTCGTATCGGTGTTCGATTTCGTGCCTGTCGCGCGCATTCTGCCAGCGTACGCGACTGAACTTATCATTCTGTTGTTGTCGGCGAATATCCTGACGACGGCGTGGACGAAATGGGGATTGGATCGGCGGATCGCGCTCACGTCTCTCATCGGCATCGGCACGAATACGACGCGACAGATCCTCGCCTGGTTTGCGATCGGGATGATCTTAAGTGCGTTTCTTCCAAATACGATCGTCGCAGCGACTCTGATTCCGATCGTTGTCGCCATGCTACGGTTTATCGGCATAGAGGATCTTTGGGACAGTAATCTTGGCACGGCACTCGTGATTGCCGTCGCCTGGGGAACCAGTGCAGGCGGGGCGACGACCCCGCTCGGCGGCGCCCCGAACCTGCTGACAATCGAGTTCATACAAGAGACCGTCACCGGGCAGGAGTTCGCGTTTTCTACCTGGGTGACGCGCTTTTTGCCGCTGAGTCTCGCCGTCATGGTCGTGACGTTCGTCTATGTCCGGTTCGCATTCAAGCCGGAAATCACGGAGATCGACGGAGCACGGGAATACTTCGTCAGTGAGTTCGACGCGCTCGGAACTATGAGTGTCCAGGAAAAATGGGCGCTGTTCTTGTTCTCCGGAGCCGCGATACTCGCTTTCACTCGGCCACTCTATTCCGATCTCGTGCCGTCGTTCACCCCCGCATTTGCGTTTCTGACCTTTGCCATACTCTGTTTTCTCGTTCGCTCTCGCGGCGAGAGCCTCATGACGTGGGAATACGCGCAGGGCAAGATGATGTGGGGGTTGTTCTATCTCTTCGCCGGCGGCACGGCGCTCGGGCGCATCCTGAGCGAAACGGGTACGGCCGCCTACATCGCAGACATGTTGGTCCCGTACGCTAGTGATGGTGGGCTACTTGCGGTTACCGTGTTCGCTACCCTGACGATCCTGATGACGCAGATTACCAGTAATACGGCGGCTATCGCCGTCATCGTACCGATAACGATCAGCACGTTTCAGAGCCTCGATATCAATCCGCTGCCATTCGTCTACATCGTCGCAGCGGTCGGGAACTGCGGCTTCATGTTGCCGACGTCGGCGGGCGGGCCGGCTGTGGCCGCGGGTTACGGCATTAATCTGAAGACGATGTTAATCAAAGGGTTCTGGGCAACGTTGTTGGCGTTAACGGTGGTTGTGCTGGTCGGCTATCTGCTCGCGTTGTACTGGCCGGCGTTCGGTACCGCGTAGCCGCCGCCTGGCAGCGAAGCTACTCTACGAACAGCGTCTTCGGGATCAACGCGACAACGACTTGAGTCTCGTTGACCGCTTCCGCGATCGTGAAGTCTACAGCGAGGCTCGCGAGCACAAAGGCGTCGCGTGGCGCCAGCGCTTTCTCTTCGACCAGGAAATCTATGACCTCCTGGACCGCGTTGCGTAAGGCACGATCAAGATCGATGTCGATACCCACACCAAGATAATGCGTGGCAGTCTCGGCGCGTGGCGCCCCTGGCTCACTACCTTTATGCAGCACGAAACGGAAGACCCCGGTAAGCGACTGCTCCAGAGCAGTGCCGCTGACCTCGCCGTCGCCCTGTACGCCGTGCGGATCACCGGCATAAAAAAGCGCTTCGGCTCTGAATACCGGTAGATACAGGCTTGCCCCCGCGGTAAGCAGCTTGATATCGAGGTTTCCGCCATAGGCACCAGGCGGCCGTGAGCTTTGTATGCCGGTTACCGTTACTCCCGGTTGTCCGATGGTCGGTGCTTGCGGCGCGACCGCCATAATGCCCATAAACGGGGCGAGGGGTACCCGCACGCCCTCCCCAACCAGCGCGAACTCACGGCCGTCGCTAATGGCTGTACGAATTAATGTTCTTGTGTTACCCGAAATATTCGCGCCGGGATCTCCGCTTCTCCCGCCCGGATAGTTATCACCCAGTGCACCACTTCGGGCATTTGCGCCATTGAACCCGTACAGGACACGTGTGCTGACTTCGAGGATCTGTATTTCGAGCATGTCACCCGGTTCAGCTCCGGCGATTGCGATCGGACCGGTCAACACATGTGCCCCGGTTCGACCCTCTCGCGGACGCCCGGGTCTCGAGGCCCAGAAATCGCGTACGTCTTGGAGAATCTCCTCGGATTCCACGCCGTAGCGCCCTAGATAGTCGACCGGATCCTCGTCCTGCGTAGATCCGTGGTGCGAGATCGTATCGATTCGTACGGTTTCTCCTGATTGAATCATCAGTACCGGCGGCTTGTCCGTCGGAATCCAGCCCCAGCTAAGATTCCCCGGCTGCGCCGGTAGATGGTGATCGGCCGCCATAATCTGCGCTATCGCTGACGTGGCCATCGCACAGAGCGATGCCGCGGCAACGAACGCAACAATGGCGCCCCTGCGATGTTGGCACCTGGTCGCCTCCGCCCCGCGTCCGAGTGTTCGAATACTTTCTCCAACAACCATCACAATATCCCCTCCTTCGGCGCTTCGGAACGCTCTCGCGGCAAATACGAACACGGCGGCAGAGCACAAGGTAGCATTAGGCGTCTGCTGTCGACAGCGGTCATCTACTACAAGCCTTCGGGCTAACCGAACAGTAGCGACGAATGAAACAGCAGGTTCATCAGTTGGCCGTAGAATCCCCAGATGACGACGAGTGTGACCGCGGCGTAACCCGCAGTTAGCGGCACCTTGTATCGCCCCCATGTCAGCAGATAA
>CAUZMW010000171.1:0-3601 GCA_963581225.1 Gammaproteobacteria bacterium | reverse complement strand
AAGGTTGCCACGAATGCGCTCCAAGCCACCGGTTCGCCATGAACGGGCGCGAGCGTCGTCACGTCTAGCCTCATCCGCTGGACCTGGGTGTTGAGGCTCTGCATCGCCGGCAACTGCGCTGCCCGAGGGGCTTCATGCGTGTCGAATAGGTCCGCTTGAAATGCGATGCGCTCGGCCGGCAGGTAGGCCATCAACATGCCAGCGACGTGCCGCAAGGGTTGGACATAGTAGATGTGTAGAATCCGGGAGTTGTCGGTAATCACGTAGTTTTCCTGAATCGCCTCGTAGTTATAGCCCTCGGCCAACTCTGTCGGTGGCCATTGCGACACCATGTCGGGTTTGACGGTCCTCGGCTCGTAGACCAACACGTCGCTGTTCAGGAAATCAATGTTCAGCATATGCGTTACAATCGTCGCGCCGATGTGGAGATAGGTTCGCAGTCCTCCGATGTGGTCGAAGTGGGGGTGCGAACTGATCAGCCAGCGAATCGGCTTGTTCGGCGCCAGCCTTGCAACCTCCTCAATGACCAAGAGGCTGCGTTCCTCGTTGCCCGGCGCCTCGAACACAGCAACGAAGTCGTTGAACTCCACCATGTAGCTATTGGCGGGGCCGCCGCCGAGCAAATACACGCCATCGGCCATCCTTGTGACGGTCACCTGCGTTGGGAACGTCGCCTGAGTCACCGACGGAGGCACCGGAACGGGATCGTCGCACACGTTTGGCTGCACCTCTGGAAACCTCCCACCGTAAGCATTGTGGCCAGTGCTCTGGCGGTAGAACTGCCAGTTGTCATCCCATCCATGGTGCGAATGCCAGGCGATCGGCCACTTCGCGTTGCCAAACGTCATCTGTTGGGTGGACTCGTGCTCGATATTGAAATCACCGAGTGAGGGCTCGCTCACCGTGGTCTTGATCCGTTGGATCTGATTCTGCGAGTTGATGGTGGCATCCACGCGGTACTTCCCGAACATGGTGATCGCGACCACGTGCATCTTTTCTGGTGCCACCACGTTCCCGTCCCGGCCCTTCTCGATCTGTTCCCACCGCCAGACGGCGACGGGATTGGCGCCGGGCAGACGAGCGGCCTTGATGAAGCCGGGGGGGTTCAGCCAGAGATCAAGCCGGTACAGCTCCGCCAGCTCGGGTGGAACGGCCACGGGTGGACCGTCGCCGTCGATGTGCCAAGCAAAGTCGCCGTTAACGATGTGCGTCTGGCGCGTCTCCGTTTGAGTCGGCGTGCCCCCCTGCCAGCCCCTCCCGTATTTCCATGAGGCGGGATTCAGGCCGGGTCGGCGATCGAACGTTTCCTTGCTAGTTCCGGTTTCCCAGTTGATGGTACGCGTGTAGTTGGCCATCGCATCGATGCGCGGCCAGTCTACGCTGACGGCGTTCTCGAACGTCTGGCCGACGGCGCCGCTATAGCCGGTTCCCGAAAACGTGATGCATCGCAGATTGGCTTCGCCGATCTCCGCGGCGGCGGCGGCCAGAAGAGGCGCAGGATCCACGTAGCCCGGGGGAAACTGCTGGGCAGGGGCTCGGCTTCCCCAGACTAACAGTAGAGCAACTGCAACTAGCATATTCTTGGCCATGTTTCCTCCTTAGTGAGACCCGCCCAACCGTCACCAGCAGAACGTTGGCAGCAACAGCAAGAGAGCCGGCGCTCGAGGATCCTCCCTAGATGGTGCTGGCAGCGGCATAGGTCGCCGCCCGTGTCAAATACACGAGTCGATCGGACAGGTCTTCGCGTATACAGACAGGACATTAAAACGCCCTCCGCGGCCGAGAGACAAAGTAGGACAAGACTTCAGGAGGGGGCAAGAGACCGGGACGAGAGTCGTCGTCGCTGAAGAACTCTGGGTCAGGGTCGCCATCAATTAGGTCGCTAGGATACGAGAAAGAGCCGGTAAACGGGTCACCTACTGCGTATGAAGGGTCAAGCAAGTTGGCATTGTCTGTAAACGTATGCAGAAATCCCGAGAAGGTGACTGTAATAAGACCATCCCCGGAGGTCGCGGCAGTAACCGTGATCGTTACATCTTCAGTTACCGCCTGTCCATCGCTGCTCGCGAGGGCCAGGGTGAAAGGGGAAGCCCCCGTGGTGGTGGGCGTGCCTATCAGTTCCGCGTCTCCATCTGATCGCTGGATTGGGGACAGCCCTGGGGGAAGGCTGCCGCTTTCGATAGACCAAGTATATGGGGGCAAGCGGGCCTGCGTGAGGTTCTACTCCGGGACCCACTCCGGTCCCGGCTATCGCACAGTCTCCCGGGCCGGGATCGGGGGGGGGGCGCTACTGGGCGCCGACCGGCAGGATCTCGACGGTCGAGTCGTGCATCCAGCCGTTGTCCTCGTCGCCGATGACGACGCGCTCGCCGCGACGGATGATCTCGTGCCTGCCCTCATACCAGCGAACGATCATGCCGGTCTCGCGGAGCCCGGGCGACACCTGCACCTGAACCCATTCGCCGCGCCGGCCGATGATCGGTAGCACGGTGCCCTCGGGTACCAGTAATAGCAGGTTCGAGCCGGTGCTCGGCGCGTCGTGCACGTTGGCGTAGCTCGTCGGTACGCTCGCTCGCTCGCCGGCTGCTTGCTCCTGGGCTGCCGTCGGCGTCGCCAGGGTTACGACAGCGGCAGCGACCGCCAGTGCCCGCGCTCCAGCGCCGAAGTGTGGTCGCCCGGGAGTAAGTGCATCGGCTTGCATACGAGATAGTAATAACGAATAATCATCGTGGTCAAGACAACTCGCAGGGCGCGAGCCGGTCGCTCCCGCCGACGCTGGTATACGCAAGATGGGGTCTGCGCCCGACGAGTGCACCGGAGCGCAACCGCCAGCGCAGCGCCAAACAGAGTCTGATGATGCACCAACGAGATTCGCAAGTCCTGTGCTCCGCGTCACTGGCCGCTGCGGCCATTCTTCTATTGAGCGGCTGTGGCTCCGGCTCTGCTCCGCCGCCGACGGTGCGGGCCGTCGAGATGGGTGACTACGAGGTCGTGCTCGACTGGCCCAAGCCACTACCCGACGACGATCTCTCCCACGATGGCTGGACCTGGGGGTCCGGCGCGGGGGCGTTTCCCGAAAGTCCGGACAAGGTCTGGATCGCGCAGCGCGGCGAGATCGAGCTGCCGCCGGGTGCCGAGCCCTGGGTCTGCGCCTGTCTGCTCGAGCCGCGCCGCACGAACACGGGCCGGCGCGCCTACTCGGACAACGAGTATTTCTACGATATGCGCCGGCATCACATCGTCTTCGCCGTCGACAGCGAAGGCTACGCGATTGAGGAATGGCTCCAACACGACGCGTATTTCACGCCGCCGCGCGGCTCAGGATTGGGTGAGATCGGCCGCGGGCCGCATAAGATCCTGCAGAGTCCCTACGATCCCGAGCGGCACATCTGGATCGTCGACGACGACCAGCACATCATTAGCATCTTCACGAACGACGGGGACCTCGTGAAGGTGATGGGCGAGCGCGGCGTGCCCGGACGCGGGCCGAACAACTTTAATCGACCGACGGACATCGCCTGGCTGCCCGACGGGACCTTCTTCGTGGCCGACGGCTATGTCGGCACGCGCGTCGCGAAATTCGACCCGGACGGGAACTTCA
>CAUZMW010000170.1:0-3620 GCA_963581225.1 Gammaproteobacteria bacterium | reverse complement strand
TCTCTCCCGTAACACCGCAGGTCAGGATCTTATCCGCCGTCCCCGATTCCAAGACCTGTTTCATCATGCCGAAGGCATCGGAAATTTTCGCGCCGCCCAACACGAACACGGATGGATGTTCCGGCGCGGCCATTACCGTTGTTAGTGCAGCGACTTCGTTGAACAAGAGGTCGCCGGCAGCGGTAGGCTTCAGCTCCTGAAACGCGACCATAGACGGCGCATTTCGATGCGCTGCCGCGAATGCGTCGTTGACGTAGTAGTCGACGATCGGCGCTAATCCGCGAACGAGATAGGTGTCGAGCATCTCCGTCGGTTTTAATTTTAGCGCGTTTTCGAACGTCGATATTTCCTCGCTCAAATATCTCAGGTTACCCAGTATCACAGCCTCTCCAGGCTGCAATGTCTTGACACGTTCCTGGGCCGCGGGACCCGAGACATCGTCAATATATCCGATGTCAATACCTAGATAGCCCGACAATTTCCTAGCGTGTTCCTCGAGTGGGATCAGATTCTGGTAGTCGAGCGTGTCTCCCTGGTGGGCGATGATTGCGAGCATTGCCCCTTTATCCAGCAGTTTCTGAATAGTCGGCAGGCTCTTCTGAATCCGGTTCTCGTTGACGATTAATTTTGTATCAGGGTCGATAGGAGAGTTGATATCGACCCGTAACAACACTGTTTTCGAGCGGAAATCGAAGTCGTCGATACTCTTCATCTTGGCCATATTCGGGACCTGCTGTCAGCCTGCCGTCTCAATGTCAGGCTCCACTAGAAGAACAAAAAAAAGGCTTTCCGGTGGAACGCCTTTCCTGCGTAGAGCATGAGCGAACGTTGCTGAACCCATTATTTCCAGTAGGGTAGACCAAGGTACTTATTCGTCTGGCCCACAGCTGTGAGGCGATCGATTTCCATACCGGTGGCCGCCCGAATTGCGTCGATAGATTCGGGGATCGTCACGGATTCCTGCGGTATGTGTATCCCGAACATCAGGTCTCGCCCGGATTTCACGAAGGTGTCTTCCCAGACGGGGACCTCGTAAATATCGCCGCGTGGTCGGCCCAGGTCCCGCGCGTACTTGAAGATCGACGCGTTACCGAGGAAGCCCTGATCGATCGAGACCAAACGGATCCGGTCATGTGCGGAGAATAACGATTTCGCTTCGTCGATGGAGAGATCTTCTTTCGGTGTTGCGAGAACGGAGATGAAATGGCCATGTGTGATGGGCGTATGGACTAACAGACCGGTGGCGTCCACATGCGGCATGATGGTCATTAGATCGACGGCTTGATGATTGGGCGCCTTGTCGACCTGCAATGCGTTGACGAGGCCACGGTGATAATCGCCGGGATCGGCGACTCGCCTGATGATGGTAATCGCGACACGCTCGATGCCGACCGCGCGATCCAGACAGTCGATCGTGCGAATCAGGCCAGTCGTGTTACAAGACGTCAGCTTCAAGAAATCTTCGTTGAGACCCTTCTCGTAGTTGGCGTAACCATGAAAGAAGACCTTAGCGATCTCATCCTTCTCTCCTCCCTGGAAGACGGCTTTCTTGCCGTGCTTTACGTACAGCTCCTTATTCTTTGCGCCGACGCCAGGTGATGTGGCATCGAGCACGATATCGACTTCGGGCAGAATGTCCTCCAGGGTGCCGGACACGGTAATGTCTGCCGCCTCAAGGTCCGCCCTAGCGCCTTCGAAAGCGGCATAGAGTTTGTAGGGCATGCCCTTGTCCCGGAGAGTCAGAACACTGAGCGTGGGAGCGGCATCGACGACGCCGACCAGCTCCATATCAGCTTGCTGCGCAACACCGTCAGCAAGTCGTTGACCGATGACTCCATAACCGGCGACCAGAACCTTGACCATAACGTCAAACCTCTCAGAGTTTATTCAGTATGTTGTCAGAAACCCGATGGCGCGTGGAGGCCGGGGGGCGTGACGATGGGGAAGCGCCCGAGAACGTTTACTGGTTGAGTGGCGGTCGACGCCTAAAGGTAGGCGATGAGCCGACCGGCGACGACGCTGATCGTCCAAAACAGCAGCGAGCATCCAGCGAGAATCATGCCCAGCTTTGGCACGGCGCCTGCTGTGTCCCAGTCAGCCGCCTCGCGCTTCAATACTTTCTGGGTGTAATGCAGGTTGGCAATCCCGAGGATGATAAACGTGATTTTGACGAGGAATACGGGGCTCGTGACGTAGAAAGTCGCCTGCGCCATGAACAAAGATAGTCCGGAGAAGACGTTGATGGCGATGCCGATCCAGCCGACGGAAAAGAGGCCGTGCAGTGCAGAGATCGGAATCGGCTTGAATAGTCCCAAAAGTCTCAGATTGAGCGTGAATGCGACGCCCACGATAATGGCCAACCCGACCGCATGCATCGACAGCATGAGCGGCCAGCCGGTCAATCCGGACACGATCCAATCGGAGTAGGCCGTAGACTCCAGCCAGCTTAGAAACTCCATAAATGCTCCTGATTACCTCACAGAACAGTAATTAGTTTAGTCGTTACCGATATCGTGCCGATCCGCGAGTGAGTCGGCCCAATAGGCCGCGGCGCCGACTATCGCAAGTATCAAGACCACAAAGAGGAAAGCGTATAGCGCTAAATTTTCCATTCGTTAGCCTCCGTCTCCGTAGTAAGGTAGCAAGCGGCCGAATATCAGTACGGTAGCCCACGAGCTGATCGTGACGACGGCCATCACTTTCGAAAACAACGGCGCGTCATCTCCCGCTTTTAGCTCCCAGGACTCGTCGAAGATCGTGAAGTAGATGATGGCAACTCCGCCGATCATCAAGGCGATGATTTTTGGCGGGAAACCGTCCATCGCGACGTAACGGCCTGAATCGGCGATAAAGAAGAAAAAGCCGGTAATAATATTGACGAGAAGTCCGAGCGCTCCGAGCGGCAGCAGGCGATGCAGGGCGCTACTCGGGAGATTCTTTGCGACGCCAAGAGCGCGCAGCCCCACGATCAGCACGACGCCGAAGATCAGTGCCATGCCGATAAAATGAGCGGCTTCCATCGCCGGCCAGGCCCAGATTACGCTCGTAATAAGATTTTCGACGGACGCCGTTAAACCCTCTCCCTGAGCGGCGGCGGTCTCGATCGTGCCGAGTTCGGGATGGTTGATATGACCACCGATATTTCCGGTTCGGGCCATGTAGAGTAACGAGAACAGCGAGGCGACAAAGACGGCGATCAAATTCCAGGTGGGCGTGCTGGAGAAACGCCGCTCCTGCCAGAGTCCGAACCATGCGAGACAGCCTGTGATGCCGAGGAACGTGAACGCTAGCAGCGCTTGATCCATGTGGGCCGAAATCACGTCCGGTGAGATTCCCTCGTTACCCTGAATCGCCCATCGGGCTGCCGCGCCACTGATGTAGGTCGGAATAGCCAACAGGCCAAGGAGCAAGAAGATAACCATGCTGCTGCGCCGCAGATCATCGCTCTTCAAGTGGAATGAAGTAAGGAACAGGCCCAGCGCGATCACAGTCCCGACTGACGGGAAGTGATTCAGCAGTAGATGCAGATGGGGCCCTGAATTCGGAATCAGATCCATAAGTGAGTCCATCGGTGATAGTCGCAAGCCGGCCAAGCACTCTACAGCACGGCCCATTCGAGC
>CAUZMW010000169.1:0-3652 GCA_963581225.1 Gammaproteobacteria bacterium | reverse complement strand
GGCGACTTCCGGCGGCATGTAGTTCTCGTCGTGTTTGGCGAGTACCTCTTCGGCAATAAAGTTGCCGTCCGGAGTCAGGCGACCGTGCGCGACGACCCCCTGCCCCTCGCCGAACAGATCGGGCAGCACGCCGGTGTAACTGACGGGCACCGAGTGGGCGTAATCGGTAACAACGAACGACATGGTCAAGCTGCCGGGGTCGCGGCTCACGCTGTCCTCGACAACCATGCCGCCGAGGCGAAATAATCGCGCGTCGGGTGCTTCGCCCGCGACGACCTGCGTCGGGCTGAAGAAGAACAGCAGGTTTTCCTGAAATGCCCGCAACGCCAATGCCGCGGACAGGGCGACGCCGGCGACGATGAGACCGATGAGCAGCATGCGCTGGCGCCGCGGTGTCACAGGTTATTCCTTACCTTAGGTGTTCGCTCGATCGGTTGCGCTGTATTCATCTGTCTCACTCTAGCGAGGGACCGTGCATGCCCGCGCACAGCCAGCCACGCGTTCAATACGATAACGACCAGTGTAATACCGTAGGCCGTCCAAACGTAAGCGGCGTAGCCGCCCATATGCAGAAAGTCGCTCACTCCGGCTCCCCTGCGGCTAGGCGTTGGACCCAGCGAGCCTGGCGCTCGCGCTCCAGGACCTCGCCCTGGAGCCGGCGCATAACCAGCCAGGCGAAATACAACGTGAATCCTAGGATCATAACCAATAGCGGGACGAGCATGTCCAGCGTGATCGCGGGTGCATCGAGCCGCGCGATCGTCGGCCCCTGGTGCAGCGTACTCCACCACTCCACCGAGTAATGGATGATGGGCACGTTGATCACGCCGACGGCGGCCAGTATGGCGCTGATGCGGTCCGCCTTGTCGCGGTCGTCAAACGCGGCGTGCAGCACCATGTAGCCCAGAAAAAGAAACAGCAGCAGCAGTTCGAACACGAGCCGCGCATCGGCCCACTCCCAGTAGGTGCCCCACATCGGCTTGCCCCAGACCGCACCGGTCACGAGCGCCAGAAAGGTAAACGATGCGCCGACCGGCGCGACGCTGACCGCGACGGCATGCGCCAGCTTGATCCGCCAGATAAAACCGATGCCGGCGGCACCGGCCATCATGACATAGGCCAACATACCCACATAGGCGCTCGGTACATGCACATAAATAATTCGAAACCCATCGCCCTGCAGGTAGTCTGGGGGGGCGAGGACGAGACCGCCGTACGTACCAGCCACGATAAGCACGACACTCGTCGCAATCAGCCAGGGTAAGAGCCGCTGCGCGAGCCGGTAGAAGTGCGGCGGCGATGCCAGCGAATGAAACCATCGAACCAAGCCCACGATCAGATCCTTATTCCAGGCCCACGCGTAGTGCTGCGGCACACGCCAAGGGTCCTAACGAGATAGCCAATACGGCGAAAGCCGCGAGTAAATAGAGCGGGCCCACCGCCGGCTCACCGTGAATCGCGAGACTCGTCGCGCGGGTGCCGAAGATCAGCACCGGGGCGGTCAGCGGCAGCACCAGCAGGCCGATGATAGCCCCGCCGCCGCGGATACTCACGGTCAGGGCAGCGCCGAGAGCCGCCAGGACGCTCAACGTCGGCGTCGCCAATGCCAGCGCCCCCACCAGTACCGGTAAGGCCTCCAGCGGCAGATAGAAAGACAAGGCCAGGAACGGCGCGAGCGCGATCAACGGGACGCCACTGACGAGCCAGTGCGCCAGCGTCTTTGCCAGTACGATCAGCGCCAGGGGCGCCGGACTTAAGGCGAGTTGCTCCATGCTTCCGTCCTGCACATCGGTGCGAAATAAGCCATCCAGGGCGAGCAGCGAGGATAGCAACGCGGCGATCCACAGAAAACCCGGACCGGCATCGCGGAGCTGATACGCCTCGGGCGAGAGCGCCAGCGGAAACAGCGACGCAACGATCACGAAGAAGATCAACGGCGTGGCGAGTTCGCCCCAGCGACGAAAAGCGATCTTCAGATCGCGGCGCAGGATCAGGGCAAAGGCGTTCATCTACAGCTCGACCTCCAGGGCGGCGGTGCCTTGCACGCGATCCGTTTGATGCGTGGCGATCACGGCCGTACCCCCCGCCGCCGTATGCTCGCGCAACCAAGCCGAGATGACCTCGGCGCCCGCGGCATCCAGATTCGTCAGCGGCTCGTCGAGCAGCCACAGTCGCGCGCGTCTGAGCCGCATGCAACCCAGCGCGACCCGACGCCGTTGCCCGGCCGACAGATAGCGAACCTCCCGGTCCGCAAACTCGTCCAGACGCAGTTCGTCCAGCAGCGGCTCGATGTCGCCGTCTCCCACCCACAGCGCTCGATAGAACGCGAGATTCTCGGTCACCGTCAGGTCTTTCTTCAGTCCCTCCAGATGGCCCTGATAGGCGATAGCCGCGCGGAGTTCCGGGGCGAGTCGCGATACGGACGCGCCGTCCCACGTCACGACGCCCTGCGCGGGCACGCTTAAGCCCGCAAGAACCCGTAACAGCGAGGTCTTCCCGGAGCCGTTCGGGCCGGTGATATAGGAGGCCTGGCCGGGCTGCAGCTCGAAACTCAGATCGCTGAACAGACGGCGCTCGCCCCGCCAGACCTCCAGAGAGGTGACGGTCAGGCCGGCACGGGAATCTGAGCTCAAATTGGGGTCCTGGCGAATGAAAGACACGCGGCGGCCATTTTCGCCTTTGGCGGCTCAAATGCAAGAAATCGCGAGTTTACATAACGGTCAAGCTGTCATAGACTGTCCGAACTGCATAAATACTCTGAAGAAGTTGATATAACTAACTGAAATATAAGAAGTCAGCAAGGGGATTGAATGATCCTCTTATCTCTGGAGAAAATTTTTGGACGACCAACGGCGGATCGAATTTGGCAGAGCCCGGCACAGCGCCGGGCTCTGGCCTTTCTTGAAGACCCGGCCCCTGACGTAACGAAGCTGTTGCTCGGATCGAGATCCTGCGGCAAGAGCACG
Source organism: Gammaproteobacteria bacterium (assembly GCA_963581225.1). Classification (GTDB taxonomy): domain Bacteria; phylum Pseudomonadota; class Gammaproteobacteria; order Steroidobacterales; family Rariloculaceae; genus SMWC01. The sequence continues at coordinate 686 of CAUZMW010000169.1, read as the reverse complement.
GTGCTCGACCGCTACCTGGCGGACCTTGAGGACAAGATTTATTTCCGTAGCCGCGACGGCTGGCACAGTCCCACCGAACTGCTGCTCGCCCTGCTCGAGAGCGCGGGGCTGACGCCGATCACCGGTTCGGATGACGATCGCCGCGAGCAATTTTTCTGCTACCTCAACGAGGAACGCGATGTCGGTAACGATCTGCTGTTCGTCATCGACGGCGCGGAACAGGTCACGTCGGCCCTGACCCGAAGCGTATCAGCGTCGAAATATGAGCTTTGACCAGATTTATATCTCAGTCTATTTTTATTTAACCGCCTTAATTCAATGTTTTTTATATAATTAAATAAAACTATCGTACTAGACTGACACTCGGCTGCCTGGAAACTAGGGCACCGCAACCGCCTTCAACACCTCTCGCGTGAGGTCCCACCGGTCGAACCCCTGGCGGCCGTAGTCGAGGCCGCGGCGGACGATCACGAGGTCGTGTGACGGCACGACGATGACGTACTGGCCCCGATTACCCGAGGTCGAGTAGGCGTCTTTGGGCACGTCGGTCCGGTCATCGGGGACGAGCCACCACTGGCCGCCATAGAAGTTGCCGCGGTCCGCCGTCGACGGTGCGGGCGTGCGCACGAACTCGATCCACTCCTCCGACAGCAACCGGTCTCCGTCCCACATCCCGCCCTGGAGAT
>CAUZMW010000168.1:0-3665 GCA_963581225.1 Gammaproteobacteria bacterium | reverse complement strand
CCGAACGGCGAAGAGCGTTGTATCGCGTGCAAGCTTTGCGAAGCCGTCTGTCCCGCGTTGGCGATCACGATCGAGTCCGAGGTAGCCGAAGACGGGACTCGTCGCACATCTCGCTACGATATCGATCTCTTTAAATGTATCTATTGCGGGTTCTGCGAGGAAGCCTGCCCGGTCGACGCGATTGTGGAAACTCGCATCCACGAGTATCACATGGAGACACGCGGCGAAAACATCATGACGAAAGACAAGCTGCTTGCCATCGGTGACAAGTACGCGACGATGATCGCGTCAGATAAAGCCGCTGACGCACCTTATAAATAATAACCAGGCCGGGCTCGTTGATTACCACTTTATTATTCTATGGATTCGCTGCGGTTCTCGTGATCGCCGCTCTGGGCGTTATCACCAGCCGAAACCCGGTGCACGCGGCTCTGTTCCTCGTGCTCGCATTCTTTGAGAGTTCGATGCTTTGGCTGTTGATGGAGGCGGAATTCTTAGCCGTCGTCCTGATCCTGGTCTATGTGGGCGCGGTCATGGTGCTGTTCCTGTTCGTCGTCATGATGATCGATATCAATCTCGATCGGATGCGAGAGGGATATACGCGTTATATGCCTCTGGGGATCGGTGTCGCCATCGTCGTTATCCTCGAGATCGGGCATGTCATCTGGTTCCGGAGCCAGGGTCTTCCGTTTCTGACCGTGCCTGAACCTCATCCGGAGGGCTACAGCAACACCAAGGAACTCGGCGCCGTCTTATATACGGAGCACGTCTACGCATTCGAGCTGGCGTCAGTCGTGCTCCTGCTGGCGATCGTTGCCGCCATCACGTTGACGATGCGTCGTCGGCCGGGTCTCAAAACTCAGAATATCGCCGAACAGGTTGCCGTGCGCAGAGACGATCGCGTGAGACTGGTCAAGATGGAACCGACGAAGGAGTCGGACGAATGAGGACAGCGTATTGATCACGGTGTCCCACTATCTCGTGCTTGCCGCGGTGCTGTTCAGCCTGAGCGTCGCCGGCATCTTCATCAATCGAAAGAATGTGATTCTGCTCCTGATGTGCATCGAGCTCATGCTGCTGGCCGTGAATTTCAACTTCATCGCCTTCTCGAGAATGCTGGGCGATGAGGTCGGCCAGGTATTCGTCTTTTTCATATTGACGGTAGCGGCAGCCGAAGCAGCAATCGGCCTCGCGATCCTCGTCGTGCTATTCCGGGTGCGACAAAGCATCAATGTCGAAGAGCTGGATAGCCTGAAGGGTTAGTGGTGGAGTCGATTTACCTCACAATCGTCCTTGCGCCGCTGCTAGCTGCGATCGCCGCGGGCCTGTTCGGGACGAAAATCGGCCGGGCAGGGGCACACTGGCTCACGATCGCCGGCGTCGCCATCTCTTTCATGCTGTCTGCGATCGTGCTGAAAGACGTGGCCTGGGATGGTGCGCCTGTCTTCAATGAGACGATCTATCGGTGGGCCAGTATCGGCGGTATCGACATGGAGGTCGGCTTTCTAATCGATCACCTGACGGCACTGATGATGACGATCGTCACGTTCGTCTCGCTCGCGGTGCATGTGTATACGATCGGTTACATGCACGATGACCCGGGCTATCAGCGCTTTTTCAGCTATATCTCGCTGTTTACGTTCGCCATGCTCATGCTCGTCATGTCCAACAACTTTCTCCAGCTGTTCTTCGGCTGGGAGGCGGTTGGCGTAGTTTCCTATCTACTGATTGGGTTCTGGTTCAAGAAAGACACGGCAATCTTCGCCAACATGAAGGCGTTTCTCGTCAACCGGGTCGGGGATTTCGGTTTTCTCTTAGGTATAGCGACGCTGCTCATGTACACGGGCTCGCTGGACTACTCCACGGTCTTTTCGCATGCCGAGAGCCTGAGCGGCGAGTCGATTGAAGTTTTTTCCGGTACACCGTGGTCGGTACTGACGCTCGCCTGTATCTGCCTGTTCATCGGTGCTATGGGCAAGTCGGCACAAGTGCCGCTGCACGTCTGGTTGCCCGACTCGATGGAGGGCCCAACGCCAATCTCGGCGCTGATCCATGCTGCGACCATGGTGACGGCCGGTATCTTTATGGTTGCCCGAATGTCGCCGCTGTTCGAGTACTCAACGACGGCGTTGAGTTTTGTCCTCGTCATCGGCGCGACCACGGCGTTCTTCACGGGATTGCTCGGGGTCGTTCAGAACGACATCAAACGCGTCGTAGCCTATTCCACGCTATCGCAGCTCGGTTACATGACCGTGGCGCTGGGTGCCTCTGCGTACGCTGCCGGCATCTTTCATCTCGCGACGCATGCGTTCTTCAAGGCCTTGCTGTTTCTTGCCGCGGGCTCGGTGATTATTGCGCTCCACCATGAGCAGGACATGCGCAAGATGGGTGGGCTGCGCAAGTACATGCCGATTACCTATTGGACGTCCGTCGTCGGGACACTCGCTCTAATCGGCTTCCCCGGGTTCTCCGGTTTTTTCTCCAAGGACGCGTTGATCGAAGCCGTGCACGCTTCGAATACCTGGGGATCCGGCTACGCCTATTGGTGTGTGCTGCTGGGCGTATTCGTTACCGCGCTATACAGCTTCCGAATGCTGTTCCTCGTCTTTCACGGCGAGGAGCGAATCGATCCGCATGCGAAAGAGCACCTCCACGAGACCACGGCTGTTGTTACCGTACCGCTGATCGCGCTGGCGATCCCGTCCGTATTCATCGGCTGGTTCGCCATCGGACCGGTACTCTTCGGCAGCTTCTTCTCCGATTCTATCTTCGTTCTCGAGCACCAGGACGTGGTTCATGAGTTGGCCGAGGAGTTTCATGGACCGATGGCGTTCGTTACGCACGCCTTCACGAACTTCACATCACCCGCGTTGTATCTCGCGGTGGCGGGCGCGTTGGTCGCCTGGTTTTTGTATCTACACCGCCCCGATCTACCCGCACAGATTCAGCAGCGCCTGGCGCCGTTACACTGGGTCCTGGTCAACAAGTACTACTTCGATTGGTTCAACGAACAGATTCTGGCGCGAACGGCTCGCGGCGTCGCCGGGACGTTGTCGAGCGTCGGCGACCAACTCGTGATCGATGGCCTCATGGTCAACGGCAGTGCGCGCCTGGTGGCGCGCGTGTCCGGCATCGTCCGCCAGGTGCAATCCGGTTATCTATACCACTATGCCTTCGCCATGATCATCGGGCTCGCTGCCATAATCGGCTGGCTGGTGCTCGAGACCTAACGCGTGACCGGTTTCCCATTACTCAGCGTTTTGGTCTGGCTGCCCATCCTGGGCGGCGTCGCCGTTCTCGCTCTCGGTCCCGATGAACGGGCCCAATTAAGCAAGCAAGTCGCGCTCGCAATCTCCATTTTGACGTTCGTCTTGAGCGTGCCGCTTTACATGGGATTCGATCTCACGACGGCCGAGATGCAATTCGTTGAGCGCCTGCCGTGGATCGCACTCTTCAATGCCGAGTACGCGCTCGGTCTTGACGGCATTTCTCTGCCGCTGGTGCTGTTGACCACTTTTCTAACGCCGTTGGTCGTGCTGGCCGGCTGGGAAGTCATCAAAATCCGAAGTGCACAATACTTTGCCGCCTTCCTGATTCTCGAAGGGCTCATGATAGGCGTGTTCGCGGCGCTGGATGCGTTGCTGTTCTACGTGTTCTGGGAAGCA
>CAUZMW010000167.1:0-3697 GCA_963581225.1 Gammaproteobacteria bacterium | reverse complement strand
AGTGGTGCTTGGCGTACGACAAACTGAGCAGGGTACGGAGCGGATGATTGCCTCGGAGAGTGTCGCACTGGATGCGTTAGGGTTCGACATCGAGCGTGACATACGACCGGGAGAGGCAGTATTTATCCACACCAGCGGGGAGCTGCACAGTCGCGAGTACTCCGGACCTGCACGGTATTCCCCTTGTATATTCGAATTTGTCTACTTCGCGCGACCCGACTCGATCATCGATCGGCTGTCGGTTTACAAGGCCCGGCTACGTATGGGTGAGCGGCTGGCGGAGAAAATCCTGACTGTGCGACCCGACCACGACATCGATGTCGTAATTCCCGTGCCGGATACGTCGCGCACCGCGGCGGTCCAGGTCGCCCATGAACTAGGGGTGAAGTACCGCGAGGGTTTTATTAAAAACCGTTATATCGGCCGGACATTTATCATGCCGGGGCAGGCCGAGCGCAGGGCGTCGGTGCGACGCAAGCTCAACGCGATCGACCTCGAATTTTGCGGCAAGAATGTTCTCCTGGTCGACGACTCGATCGTGCGCGGAACGACGTCTCAGCAGATAATCGACATGGCTCGCGAGGCCGGAGCACGGAAGGTCTACTTTGCCTCTGCCGCGCCGCCGGTTCGATATCCTAATGTCTATGGAATCGATATGCCCGCTGCGACGGAGCTCGTCGCGAACGGTCGTACCGTCGAGGAGGTCCAGAAGATCATCGGCGCAGATTGGTTGATTTACCAGGATCTGGACGCTCTCGTGCAGGCCGTCCATCATGAGAATGCCGAGATCTTGACCTTCGATTCGTCCTGTTTTTCAGGAGAGTATGTCACCGGGGATATCAGCCAGGGCTATCTGGATGAACTTGAACTCAAGCGCTCCGATGCGGCGAAAGTTCGGCGGGACGCGCGCGTTCTCCGCGAGGAAGAGGAAGATGGTGATAGTGATGAGGACCCAATACAGGTCGCCAGCGGCCTATAAGGCGTCATGCGATTTCTGATCGTCGATGACGATTCGGACTTTCGGCGGGCGCTCCGCTACTACCTCGAGGTTCAATGGTCTGGTGCGGCGATCGTTGAGCATCGACCGGACACAACCGGGCAGCTCTCGGACACACTTCAGCTAGAGGGAATCGACGCGATCCTGCTCGGTTACCCATCGTGCCGCGACGACGGCTTGCGTTGGCTCGACGAACTGCGTGCGCGGCAGGCATGCCCGCCGATCTTGGTCTTTGCAGCTGACGGCGACGAATTTCTCGCCGTGGACTCGCTCAAACACGGTGCTGCCGACTACTTTCCTAAGGCAAGAGTCACTCATCGACGGCTGGTCGACTCGATCGTCAGTGCGGTGGAACGCGACGATGAAGCCGATCGGACGAACTCCGCACCCGAAGAGCAGTGGAATCTCCGCCGGATCAAGAGCCATTCATTTATCGCCCGGCTCCATGCCAGCGAGTTGTCCTCGGTTTATTTGGCTCAGGATCCTGACTCCGGTAGGCAATTGGCTTACAAAGTCCTCCGGCACGCACCGGATTCCGGCGGGGAGCAGCTCTTCGACCGCTTTCTCCAGGAATACGAAGTCGTTGCCAGTATCGATCATCCCCATGTGGTCAAAATATTCGGTCTGGGTATCGCGGACGATCATGCCTACATCGACATGGAGTATTTGTCCGGAGGGACGCTGCGATCAGCGGTACCGGTCAGATCTTCGGCACACCGCACTATATGAGTCCGGAACAAGGCCACGCCGCGCCCGCCGATGCGCGGTCGGATATCTACAGCCTCGGCTGTATCGTCTATGAGATGCTTGCCGGGAAGCGGCCCTTCGCTGCCGATACGCCGATGGGAGTGATCTACAACCACTCCCACGCGCCCCGTCCGGTGCTCCCCGACGAATTCGCCGATCTTCAGCCGTTGCTCGAGCGCATGTTCGCGCCGGATCCGGCAAATAGATTTCAGACCGTGGCGGAGCTCCTGTCCTGGTTGGACGTGCCACAACGCCGTCCCCGTATTTGCGCTGGCCCCCTGAGGGGGCGCCTATAGCGTCACCAGATCGAATCCGTTCTCGTCCCAACGAACGACGCTGCCCTGGTCGTACCACGCGCCCAGAACGATGCGGGTCGCGTCTTGTCCGTCGATCGAGAAGGTATGCACGGCGGGGCGGTGCGTGTGGCCGTGCAACAGGATCGAGACGTCGTGCCGGCGCATTGCCGCCTCGACGGCGCTCTGATTCGCGTCCATGATCTCTTCCGACTTGGCGGCTACCGCAGTTTGACTCTTCGAGCGAAGATCGTCGGCGATACGACGGCGCTCTGCCGGGGGCTTGGCCAGAAATTCTCGTTGCCAGGCCGGATCCCGGACGACAGCGCGCAGGGCCATATACGGTTTGTCATCAGTGCACAATAGATCGCCATGCGTGAGCAATATTCGATCTCCCTCGATCTCGATGACTTCGTTCTCAGCGAGAAGCCTGCAACCGGTTGCAGTCGCGAAACGCTTGCCGATGAGAAAATCACGGTTCCCGTGCATAAAAAAGCAGGGGACGCCGCCCAGCTTTAGATCCGCGAGCGCTGAAATGATTGGCGCAAAACCGGGGTTCGTGTCGTCATCCCCGATCCATGCCTCGAACAGATCGCCGAGGATATAAAGCGCGCTAGCCTGGCTCGCCTCGCGTTCCATAAAATTCAGGAACAGGGCGATGCTGGCGGGCCGATCCGCGTCCAGATGCAGATCGGAGATGAACAGCGTCATCATCGAGTATTACTCGGTCAACACCTCGACGCGTTGAACGAAGATGTCTTCCATTGGTACGCTGCGGTCGAACGGACCTCTCCCGCCCGTCGGTCGATGGCCTATCTCATCGACGACTTCCATGCCTTCCACAACGGTGCCGAAGACCGCGTAGCCCCAGCGGGTTGGCCGAGGATCGAGATCCAGGTTGTCGGCCAGATTGACATAGAACTGCGCAGTTCCGGAGTGCGGATCGTTGGCCCGCGCCAGGCCGACCGAGCCGCGCATGTTACTAAGACCGTTACCGGCTTCATTGACGACCGAACGGTCGACCGACTTGAGCTGAAGATCTTCCGTGTAGCCGCCCGTCTGCGCGATAAAGCCCTGGATCACTCTATGAAAGACCGTGCCTTCATAGTGTCCCTCATTGACGTATTCGAGGAAATTCTCGACCGTAAACGGCGCGCGCTCTGTGTTGAGTTCGATGACGAAGCTGCCGAGAGTCGTTACGACCTGGACACGGGGATTGGAGGCCTCTGCCGGGATTTCCTGAGCTCCCGAAGGAATCGGCGCCAAGAACAGGCAGATAAGCGTTGTCGATAACCTCATGGACCGATTTCCCTTCCGTCTCAATACGATCGCTCTAATCCGACAGGCTGCTACCACCAGATCATAACGAATCGTGGCACCCGCGGCATAGCTTCTTTACTCGGAGCGAAGTGCCCGCGCGGTCGTACGGCGCTCCTTGAGGGAGATGCGGGTTCTCACGCGGCGCTTCTGATGGCCTCAACGGCTTGATCTCGTTTGACGTCTTTCGTCGCGCGCATTTAACATGGCGGGTTGGCGTCCGTATGACGCCCGGAATCCAACGGGGCATGGCGCAGTCTGGTAGCGCATCTGCTTTGGGAGCAGAGGGTCGGCGGTTCGAATCCGTCTGCCCCGACCATTTCGTGGTCCAACAAGTTAGGCT
>CAUZMW010000166.1:0-3716 GCA_963581225.1 Gammaproteobacteria bacterium | reverse complement strand
TAGATGAAGATTTCAACTACACGCCCGCCGGGCAGGCACAGTGGGAGCGCTTCGGCGCCGATAACGACCCATCATTTCGCTGCCAGATGCCCGGAGTTCCCCGCGGTATCATCGATCCGTATCCGCTCGAGATAATTCAGCAGGATCACCAGGCCGTGTTCTTGTATGAGTACTATCATCAGGTACGGCGGGTCTATCTGGACGGGCGAGAGGCGCCCGAGTATTGGCCGCTGTCATTGGGCGGCTACTCCACGGGTCACTGGGAAGGCGAGACACTCGTCGTGCGCACGACGCATCTATCGCCGGATAACGTCATGACCACGAGCGGCCGGCCCTTTTCCGGAGCTGAAGACACCTACGTAATCGAGCGTTACACACTGGCTGAGGGTGTCATCACGCTCACCGCCGAGATTCACGATCCAACCTACTACGAAGACACGTACGTCATGCGCGGGCTCTGGGAGCTGGCACCCGACGGCGAGATCTGGGAGTACGATTGCGATCCCGGCTTCGGTGATGTTGGGTAATAGCGAGGATTCGAAACAATGGAACTGCTTAATCTACTGGCCGCGTCTATTGCTCTCGGCGCGCTTTGCGGCTTGCCGGCGATAGCGCACCACAGCGGCACCTACTTCGATATGGACGTAGATCTCGTGCATGAGAACGCGACGGTCGTCGACTTCAAGATAGCCAACCCGCATGGGATCCTCGTCTACACTGTCGTGAACGACGAAGGCGTTGACGAGGAATGGAATGCGGAGCTACCGAGCGCCAACTTCTCCCGCCGAGGCGGGATAGTCGAATCGATCCTGAGTCCCGGAGATACGGTGACGGTGATCGGTTGGCCCGGCCGGCCAGGCCGAACGCGGGAAAATTTGATGCGCATGTCGCGTGCCGAGTTCCCGAACGGGGATGTCGCGACATTCACCGCCATCAGCGCGGTCTACACGCGAGCCGAAGACTACTCCCAGGCTGAGTAGACCGGCTTCCCGATCAGGAAATCCGGGTCGGCACCCGGTCGCGGTGTGAATTTCTGCGCGCCGCCTTTGTTTACTTCGGCCACGTAGAAATTTCCTTCTTGGTCGACGGCCATGTCGTGCACACCCCAGAAGTAGCCCGGGAAGAGCCCGTAGGTACCGAACTGGTAAAGGAAGTTACCGTCCAGGTCGTATTTGATCACCTTGTGCGTGCCGCGGTCGTATGCCCAGAGGTTTCGCTCCGAGTCGATAATGATCAGATGAATTCTTGATGGGTCGTCGCCGATAAACCATTCGTCGAGATACTCGCCGTGCTCGGTAAAGACCTGGATGCGATGGTTATCCCGGTCGTTGACGAAGACGCGGTTGGTGCCCGGGTCGATCGCGATTCCATGGACGCCGTTCAGGTAGCCGGGCCGAGTCTCGGTAGGCGGATTGCCTCTCTTCCCCCATTCCATGACGTAGTTGCCGTCGGCATCGAATCGAGCCACGCGCGTATTGCCGTCGCCGTCCGCAACATAGAAGCCGCCGTCCGGATGCCACGCCATGTACGTGGGTCGGGAGAAGTGGTTGCCGTCGGCTCCGGCCTCGTTCGGAACGCCGATCGTCTGGACCAGCTTCTCGCCGTCGTTCGTGAATTTAAAAATCGCATGACGATAGTCGTCCACGATCCAGACGTGTTTCTCGGGGTCGTAAGGGCTGATATAGATCGAATGCGGACGGCGAAGTAGTTCGTCCCACTGGGTCCAGGAGTCGATGAGTTCCCCTTCGCGGTTGAAGATCAGGATACAGTGCTCCCAGCGAACATCCACGCCAAGTTCGCCTCGAATACTGGTCTGCGGCCGCGTCGGATCGTCCAGTCCGGCGGGCAGGCTGGCGTAGGTCGCGTCGCGCCAGGGAACGCGATTGATCGGGAAGCTGATACTCGGGCCGATCTCAGGACGCAGCTTGATCTCCGGCCGCTCCATCGTGGGAATTTCGCCGCGAACCAGTACGAACACCCGGTCCGGGCTCTCGGGAAAGATCGCTTCCCCGGCGCCCATCGTCCAACCTTCATGTCCGGGCAGCGTCGCCGTATTGATCGGCCAGCCCTCGACGACGTCGTAGGCGCCCGATATGTCCTGACCGCCTTTATGCCCCGGTACCGCAGCGAAGCCTTCGCCCGGCACCGCTTCCTGCGCGACAGTCACCGCGCTACTGCACAGGCAGATGATCAGCGCCTGAATAAAAATTCGCATGTTGTTGTCTTCCTCGCTCACGACCTTGCCGTGTTCTTTGTTCAATTTAGCGCCGCCGCGGGATCAATAGCGGTCCAGGCCCTCGGTCAGCTCGATAGAGACGCCGGATGGATCGGTGATAAATGCGAGTTTGAGTCCGAGGCGCTCGACTTCGCGATACTCGACGTCGAACGAGATGCCCCGCGCAGCCAGGCTCTCGCAGAACGCCGCGAGGTCGTCCAGCTCAAAACCGATATGGTCGATGGCACGGCCCGGCGTCCCGACCGTCGGCTTTTCCGACGTGGCGAAGCTCATGTTCATGCCGGGCACATTGGTCGTCGTTTGAATTCTCCCGCGTGGACGTATCTCGAGCCCGAAGACATCGACATACCAGTCAAGCAACTCCTCGAACTCCGGCGTAAGAAAGTGGATGTGATAGCCGGAGACCTCGACGGGTAACATCTGATCTTCCTGAAGCTCGATATAGGCGCCGTCCGGCATCGTCACATAGGCATTCGGCTGCCCTTCGGAGCCGGTGAACTCGCGATCGACCGTGTAACCCGCGGCGCGCCAGTTGGCGAGAAATTTTGCGAGGTTGCGGACCTTGAAGCCGAAATGATTCATCACGGTACCGATCGATCCGCCGGTCGGCTCGCGTTCTCTGAGTATGACCAGGAGTCCCGGGAACCGTACTGCGATCAGGTCCCCGATCGGTGTGAGCACGCCGTCGAAGTGCTCGACCCACAGCCTGGAGTGCAGTTCGGGGTCGGAGACGTTTAAATGCACATGACCGAAGGCCAGGCCGGCGTCGTTCGGCACAGCGAGCTGCGAGTAAGCCGGCGAGGCGAGTGTCAACACGGCGACGGCGACTAAAATCAGCCTCATGGTCGGTTTTCCTGGTTTCAGGTGATTACTGGTGACGAATGTCGTCGGGCGCGTTCTGCTGATTGTGTTCGAGAACGTCGAACTGAAACGTCAATGCGAATTCATCCGGCGGATAGCAGATTTCATCGTCGCAAGTTTGATACGTCAGTACGGCCTCTACGTCGACACTATCGCCCTGGTAGGACGGCGACAGAGTGATGCGACGCTGAATCCGTGCCGTGTCGTGGTAGATTGGCACGTACTCGTCGATCGGCTCCAAGTACAGTATCTCAGCCTCCGGCAGGTCGAGTTCGTCCTGCCGCCAGTCGGCCGTCTCCACGATGCTCAAGTTGACGGCCGTGTAGTCGGAGCCTGGGGCGTAGAGATGCATTCTTTCAGGAAGCGCAATCTCCGCCACCAGCAGGACCTGATTGCCGCGTCGTAGCTGATCCTGGGACGCATAGGCGACGAAGTCGAACTGCGGTAGCCGTGCTTCGGTCCGGCGGCCGCCGTCGGCACCGAAAGTCTTCATCAGGATGGTCTCGGTGGTGGCACGAATCCGGTGATTCTGCTCGAAGAATTTCTGTAGCACGATGCCGTCGGAATCGACGACGTAGGTGCCCGGGAAAGCCATGCCTTCATTACGGCTACTTCCCTC
>CAUZMW010000165.1:0-3741 GCA_963581225.1 Gammaproteobacteria bacterium | reverse complement strand
GCTCTTCCGATCTCAGGCAGCTAAAGGTTGTTACGGCCGAGCAGCTGGGGGTCGATCGCCCTCGGCAGAGGCGCCGGCATCGGCGCGCCCAGCGAGACCCCGATACCATCGTCAGAGAGCTGACCGACTTACGAGTCGGTGCGCCCGTCGTTCACGAGGAATACGGCGTCGGCCGTTACCAGGGACTCAAGAGCCTGGCGGTGCTTGAGATCGAAGAAGCCTCGACCGAGTTCCTGCTGCTCGAATATGCCGGCGGCGACAAACTGTACGTCCCCGTATACAACTTACATCTGATCACTCGTTACACCGGCGCTTCCCCGGAACACGCGCCGTTGCATCGCCTCGGCACCGATCAGTGGCTGAAAGCGAAACGTAAAGCGGCCAAGCAGGTGCGAGACGTCGCTGCGGAATTACTCGGTCTCTACGCACAAAGAGCCGCAAGACAAGGCACGGCATTTCCTCTCAACGAGGATCTCTACCAACGCTTCGCCCTGGAGTTTCCGTTCGAAGAGACAGCCGACCAGCTGGATACCGTACAGCAGGTGATAGCGGATCTCGCTAGCGAACGGCCGATGGATCGCGTGGTCTGCGGCGATGTCGGTTTCGGCAAGACGGAGGTCGCACTGAGAGCGGCGTTCGTCACCGTTCATGCCGGCCATCAGGTAGCGATCCTGGTTCCGACTACACTCCTCGCCCAACAACATCATCGTACTTTCTCGGATCGCTTTGCGGATTGGCCGGTGAAAGTCGAGCTACTGTCTCGCTTTCGCAGCGGCAAGTCCGTTAACGCAGTCGTGTCGGGATTACAGGACGGTACAGTCGACATCGTTATCGGAACTCACAAGCTATTCAGTAGCGATCTCCACTTCAAGCGCCTCGGTCTGGTCATCGTCGACGAAGAGCACCGTTTCGGCGTCAGGCATAAAGAACAACTCAAGAAGCTGCGCGCCGACGTCGATATCCTGACGCTAACTGCAACCCCGATTCCGCGAACTCTCAACATGGCGCTCGGAGGACTTCGGGACCTGTCCCTGATCGCGACCCCGCCGGCCGAACGACTTTCGATCAAAACATTCGTCGGCGAGTGGAGCAACCAAGCAATTCGGGAAGCCGTCCTGCGCGAAATTCGACGCGGCGGGCAGATCTATTTTGTCCATAACCGAGTCCAGGATATCGACAAAATCGCAGCGAAACTCACCGACCTGCTCCCGGAAGCGACGATCAGAGTAGCTCACGGGCAAATGTCGGAACGGTCGCTCGAAGGCGTCATGATCGATTTCTACCATCGGCGATTCAATCTGCTCGTGTGCACGACGATTATCGAAAGCGGTATCGATGTCCCCACGGCAAATACGATCGTCATCAATCGAGCCGACCGCCTCGGACTAGCGCAACTGCACCAGCTGCGAGGTAGAGTCGGCCGCTCTCATCACCAGGCCTACGCCTATCTTGTCGCGCCACCGACTCGCCAATTGACCGCAGACGCCGCGAAACGACTGGAGGCGATAGAAGCTCTGGAGGACCTGGGCGCAGGCTTCACACTTGCAACTCACGACCTGGAAATTCGTGGCGCGGGAGAACTACTTGGCGACGAACAAAGTGGTCAAATCCACGCGATCGGCTTCGCACTCTATAACGACTTGTTGGCCAGAGCGGTAGCCTCTTTGCGCACCGGAGAAGAACCAGAGCTACAAGACCCCCTCGAGCACGGTGCGGAGATCGAACTCAGCCTGCCCGCATTGATCCCTGAGGATTACATGCCCGACGTCCACATGCGCTTAGTGCATTACAAGCGAATCGCGAGTGCCGTCTCGGCCGCCGAGCTGAAAGAGTTACAGGTCGAGCTGATCGACCGATTCGGCCTGTTACCGCCAGCGACGCGAACGCTGTTCGAGCTCACCCGGCTCAAATTACTCGCGCAGCAATTAGGCGTCACGAAAGTTCAGGCGGAGAATCGCGGCGGCACGGTGCGATTCGGCGCACGCGCGGCCATCGATCCGGTCGCCCTGATCGCGATGGTGGAAAATCAACCGGAGACTTACAGCCTGGACGGGCCGTTCAAGTTACGTTTTCGCTGGGACCTGGCGCTCGACGAGGACCGAATCGGTGCAGCCGAACGGTTACTGCTGCAACTCGGCGCTACAAGCGAGACTTCGGCCGCGGCCTGAGTCGGCTGGAGACAGTTTATAATTCCGCTATGCGAACCTACGCCCTAAAGAGACCGCTGCTGTGGCTCGGACTGCAATGGGGTCTCCTGACCGTCTGCTCTGCCCAGGGCTTGCCCGGATCAGTGCAACGGACCGGATCAGCCGAGGCAGATGTCGACTCGCTGCCGAAGTATCAGATCGAGGTGATCGCCTTTGCCTACCACGATTTCGACCCGACCGAGGAGCGATTCGTCGAGGTGCCGCGTGGCTCGCTGCTGGACCTGCTGAACCCGTTATTGCTCGAGACCGATGAGCGCCACGAGCCGGTCGTCTCAAGACAGTTGCTGCAACACTTGCGGCGCGTGGACGAGGATGCGCCGACCCTGATTCCAACCGAGCCTGGGCCGGACACGAGCTGGCTCGAAGTGCTGGAGGAAGTCTTGTCGGCCCTAGATCCACTCGGTCCGGGCGGCGTCTCCCTGGAGATGCCCGATCTTTCCACGACAGATGCCGCCGTCGACGCGGACGCGGCTGTGGAAGCGAGCACGATGGCTGAGGTTACCCCGGTCGGAGAACTCAGCGACGCTCAAGCACTACCAGCCGATGTACAAGGCGAGGATCCACTGGCCCTCGGCGAAGACCCTCGCTGGTATCGGCTATTAACCGCCGAGGAATTCGAACTCACCAGCACATTGAATCGGCTCGAGCGCCTGGATGTGTATACGCCGTTGTTTCATGGCGGCTGGGTACAGGAAGGGCTAGCCGAGGACGAGGCGATACCGTTCGATCTATCGCTGCTGGGAGAGTTCAACCCTCGCGGTACGATCCGGCTACATGTGAGCCGCTTCCTGCATCTCACGCTCGCGCTACGATTCCAGTCAGCGCGAGCGGCCGGAGATCGCTTAAGCCCTGTCGGCGGCGGCCTGGAGGAAATCTCGTTGCCGCCCCGCTACGATCTGCACGTTCAACGCCTGATGCGTAGCGGCGAACTGCACTTCTTCGACCATCCGGCGTTCGGAGTGATCGTGGTGGTAAGACCTCAGCCCGAGGAACCGGAGTCACTGGAAGAGGACTTGACGCCTGCAGCCTGAGTAGGTGCTACGCGCTGGCACCGTAACGGGCTTTCTGAGCCGGTTGTAGTGATTGTAGATCGTCGTGCGCCGCTTCGATCGCAGTCTCGGCCGTATAGTCTTTATCGGGTATGCGGCCAGCAACGCCGACCTGGACTGCCACGCAGCGGCCGTAGCTTCCACGAGGGTTATGCAGACCTAGTTCACGCACGTTGGCGGCGATTCGCGCCGCCAGGGCACGAACTTCATCGATTCCCTGACCGTGGGTCAGCGCGATGATGGTGTGCCCATCCGCGCGCGCACATCGCCTGATCGCCGCAGTGCGCGGCTTACCTGCGCAGCCACCATTCTTAGACACGAGTCGGCCGCTTTGCTACCGAAAGTCTGACCATAAGCGCCCAGATCAACGATATCGAACAGAACTACGGCAACCAGTCGCTTATCTCGCCTGGCCATCATGAAATCCCGCTCCGCTAGTTCCAGGAAGTATTCGTAGCGGAACACGCCGGTGCCCGAGTCCAATC
>CAUZMW010000164.1:0-3814 GCA_963581225.1 Gammaproteobacteria bacterium | reverse complement strand
GCGTTGTCCGGAAACTACACGCACGTATTCGGTCCTTCCACGACTTTCGGTAAGGACGTCATGCCGCGCGTCGCAGGCTTACTCGGGGTCGGACAGTTGAGCGACATCATGGCGGCGGAATCGAGCCACCGATTTAAACGCCCAATCTATGGAGGCAACGCGGTCGTAACCGTGGAAGTGTCCGCGGACCGAATCCTGGTGGCGACCGTGCGTACCGCATCTTATGCCGATGCCGAGAACAGCGGTACCGCTAGTATCGAGACTCGTGCCCTGAATGTCGCACTCCCCGACTACACGCGCTATATAGAACTGCAATCTGAGCGCAGCGACCGGCCGGACCTGCAGACCGCCGCTCGAGTGATTTCTGGTGGCCGCGCCCTCGGCAGTGCCGAGAAATTTGAGCTGATCTATGAGCTGGCCGCTACGCTGGGTGCGGCAGTCGGCGCCTCCAGAGCAGCCGTGGATTCAGGCTACGTATCGAACGATCTCCAGGTCGGCCAAACGGGAAAAATTATCGCGCCGGAACTCTATATCGCCGTGGGAATCTCGGGTGCGATCCAGCATCTAACCGGTATCAAGGACGCTAAGACCATCGTCGCCATCAATAGCGACGAGGACGCACCCATCTTCGAGGTCGCAGATATCGCGCTGGTGGCTGACCTCTTCAAGGCGCTGCCGGAACTTACGGAAGCGCTGCGTTCAGCGTCAGCCCAAAACGGGCGGAATGGCGTAACTAATTAGTTTAATTGGTGGAGCCGAGGAGAGTCGAACTCCCGACCTCTGCATTGCGAACGCAGCGCTCTCCCAACTGAGCTACGGCCCCACCGATTGAAGCGGCACATTATCCTGTACTGACGGCTGCAATGCCAAGTGGCGACAGGAAAGAATCAGCCAACCGGGAATCTTGTCGGGGAAAATCGTCGATCAGCTAGTCGACTCCCACCATTCGTTCCAATTCTCGCAGCGTCCCACCGCCTCGACCGTGCCCGCCGACGAGCTGATCGACGGCCAAGCCACGAACTCGAACGGCCTGCAAAAACTCACTCGCCCACAGTTGGTGCTGTGTCTCTCTACCGGGTGAGTACAAATCCGCGTTGAAGACCAGGCGCTGTTCCGGCAGATAAACCATGAGCATGCCGGCGACGTGCGAGGTCGGCAGGTCGTACAGCCTGATTGTAAGACCGCCGATCGAGAGCTCGATCTGGTCGCCAACACCACTGATCGGCGCGGCACCCAGTCCCTGCCTTGCGAGAGCAGATGTAAAAAATTCCGTATTGCCGCTATGGGTGGTTATCGGAATCCCTGCGGCGGCGAAGGCCGTAACGCCGCCACTATGATCGTAGTGATGATGTGTAAGAATCACTCGTTGCACCGGCTTGCCCGGCCAACGCTCGGCGACCGCTTCCAGCACGGCCACCGAACGACTTGGATAGAGAGGCGCATCGGCAATGACCAGGCCGTCGCCCGTCTCGATCACCAGGCTGTGGTGGCTGCTACCCAGGACCTGGTAGACACCGTCGCCAACTTCGAGCAGGTCGACCGGGTAGGACTGATCCGTATCAGCCGGCCCGCCGAGCGCGATTCGGCGCAGGAACCAATGCGCCATATTCCAGCCACGCGTGAAGGCGGGGACATCGAGCGGCGGAGATAGGTCGACGTCGCGCGCCCGAGAAACCAGCACCAGACTCAGCTCGTCACGTTGTTCCTGTTGAATTAACTGCCCATCGACGCGATATTCGAGTTGTCGCGGAACGAGCACGCCATTGGTGTCGCGCCAGTCCGAATAGTGCAGCACCGACTCAACCGTGCCGAACAAGGGATCGTTCTCAGTCGTGGACAAACGTGTCGGCACACCGGTCGTTACGTCGAGATGGACGCGCCAACGTGAATCCATAGCGACGAATTCATAGCTGTCCGACTGACCCGGGATCGGAGTAACCTCTTCTGCCCCAGCCAGCAAAATCGCCGGCATCGTCATAGCTAAGAATTTCGCACGCGCGCCAACGCGAGCCGGTGGCAACGGACCTACTGCGCTCGGCCGAAACCCATCCGAACCGTCGATCTGGCCGTTGCCGGAAGCGCCCATAGACTCGCTGTAGTTCAGAGTCGACGGGAATGGATAATGAATGTTCAGGCTCCACTGGTAATCCGTCTGACCCGCCGGCTCCCAAATGCCCTCGACGCTATAACTCGAGACATGGCGCGGGCGGCTCCCGGCGACAATCGTCTGCGCCGGATCGAACATCTCACCGCGGGCACTCCAGCTCACTTCCTGGATTCGGCTCACATTGCCGGACGTGTCCAGCAGTCGCGTGAGATCGGGTGCCTGCTGCGCGATCGCTTGCGTCAGGCCGACTCCCAGCAGCGCGATACAGCAGATGGCTATTCTTGAACTCATTGTGACTTCCCTCCCGGGCATTCGAACGCTTCGCGACGCCAGCTGGTCGATACGGACCAGCAACGCGGGGACCAGAGGAGTATGCCTCTTTGGTCCTCCCCGAAACCACGAGTATCATCGAACCTTATATATTAGAGACAAGGTAGATATCGTGATCGCTGTCGTACGGCCGGCAAAACTTACTGACACTCCCGTTATCGCCGAGTTCAATTGCCTGCTCGCGGAGGAGTCGGAGGACAAGCGTCTTGATCCGGATACCGTGGTTGCAGGTGTCACCGCCCTGTTCGAGTCCACGGAGCGCGGCCAATACTACGTTGCGGAGATCGATGGCAAGATCGTCGGCCAGCTACTCATTACTTATGAGTGGAGCGATTGGCGTAACGGGCTGTTTTGGTGGATTCAGAGCGTCTATGTCGCTGCTGAACATCGCCGGACCGGCGTATTCTCGAGCCTCTATAAGAAGGTGTCGGAGATCGCTCGACACGAGCCTACCGTGTGCGGAATCAGGCTATACGTCGAGGCTGAAAACGAGCAGGCTCGCAACATGTATACGGCGCTGGGCATGTCGCATACGGGCTATGAAGTCATGGAGATCGACTTCACCTAGATCGCATTCGGGCCCCAGCGCAACGGTTATAGCGGGTTCTGCCAACTATCCGAGAACGTACCGTTGCCGCGTGGAAACAGAAGGTCGTAAGGAATACGGAGCGTCTTCACCTTGCCGAACCACGGAATGGTCACAATATAGATATTGCCATACTCACTGGTCTGGATCGGCGGCAGGTTCTTGCTGCCGTGGAGCTCCTCGACTAGCGGAGCAATGATGTCGCTGTGAGTCACGACGAGAACGATCTCGCCTTTGTGCTCGCTCAGGACCTGCGCCATAAACGGTTCGACGTCATACGGATCTGCGAACCGGACTTCCAGACCTAACCTGCCCGCGAGGGGGGCCGCAGTCTGCTGGGTCCGCTGATCCTGGCTGGCGTAGATCGCATCGACGCCGGCTATGACATCGATATCCTTCAGAAACTCGGCCAAAAGTTCGGCGCGCTCAAAACCCAGTGCGCTCAAGGGCGGGTCACCGGTCTCGGACAGCGCAACCACCGCGTCGGTGTGGCGAACGAAGATCAACGTCGTGGTCGCCTGAGATTCGAAAAACCAGGCGAGTCCCAGACAGGTGACGAAGAAACCGGCGATCGGTATGAGCTTGGAACCTCGGCGATTCATCTCGGGCGGTACCCGCCGCCGTGCTCGCCAGCGCGCCACTATTTCGAGTCCCCGTGACGATTTTCGTCCAGGGATCGTTCCTCGACGACCGTATACTCCACACCGACGATTTCGCCGCGATCTGCGCCACGACCCGAATCGCCTCGCCGCACGCTACGCCGTAGCCACCAGACACGAATTGCCAGGATC
>CAUZMW010000163.1:0-3820 GCA_963581225.1 Gammaproteobacteria bacterium | reverse complement strand
TGTCTCGCCGTCGGGTGGCGGTAATTGTCCGCGGTCCAATCGCATTTCGTCGTTCGAATAGTCGAGGGTCAGCAGCACATCATCGAATACGGTGAAACCATGATGCCATCGACCTGTCGGCCAAGCGCGTGGGAAAGATGATCTAGTGGTATGTATCTGAAATAACTTTACATTTAGTGACACGCATGCTATACCACCCCTATGAACAAGGCTGCCGTCGCTCTGCCGGTCGACGACGAGGATCGGTACCTCCTGGAACAATGGGCGCGCAGCTCGGCGGCACCTCATCGCGTGGTCATTCGGGCCAAGGGACTCTTGATGGCGAAGGACGGCGTCGCCAATAGCCGCATCGCATCCGCCCTGGGGGTCAGCCGACCAACCGTGCTGGACTGGCGCCGACGCTTTCAGGAGAACGGCCTCGACTCGGTCGTGGAGATCCGAGAGGGACGGGGACGCAAACCGGCCATTAGTGCGCGCCAAGTCAAAGCCATCGTGGACGCCACGTTGCATCGCATCCCGCCAGGGGCCACGCACTGGAGCTGTCGCACGATGGCGAAGGCGCAGGGGGTCAGTCACGCGACCATACAGCGCGTTTGGGACGCGCATGGGCTCCAACCGCATCGCGCGACGACGTTCAAGTTATCGACCGACCCCGCGTTCGTGGACAAGTTGACCGACATCGTCGGGCTATACATGAATCCACCCGAGCGGGCCGTGGTGTTGTGCGTCGACGAGAAGAGTCAGATTCAAGCGCTCGACCGCACTCAGCCCGGGCTTCCGATGAAGAAGGGGCGCTGCGGGACCTTCACGCATGACTACAAACGGCACGGTACGACGACGTTGTTCGCTGCCTTGAGTGTGCTGGACGGCTCCGTCATCGGTGAATGCCACGGCCGGCACCGGCATCAGGAGTTCTTGAAATTCCTGCGCCATCTGCATCGCGCCTTCCCGCGCCGGCTCGACCTGCACCTCATCCTCGACAATTACGGGACGCATAAGCATCCGACCGTGCGGGTGTGGCTGGCCGCGCATCCGCGATTCACGCTCCACTTCACTCCGATTGGCGCGTCGTGGCTGAATCTCGTTGAGAGCTGGTTCGCCCAGCTGACGCAAAAACGTCTGCGCCGAGGAGTGTTCCGCAGTGTGCCCGAATTAGTCGCGGCGATCGAAGCCTCTCTCCAGCACTACAACGAGAACCCCACGCCCTTCGTCTGGACCACGACCGTCGACGCCATCCTAGAGAAGGTCGGGAAGTGTAAAGTCATTCTTGAGACACACCACTAGAAGGACTAAAGACGGCCTTCATCACATCGCTGTTCGGAATGTTCTTCTCCCTAGGTCTCAGGTGCCAATTCGGCGTCCTCGACAACCGAGACGCTGAGCAAGGCGTGGCCACCGTCGATGACCCTGCTGAACTCCTCCGCAATATGGTTGAAGGAGTCAACTCGCTGAATCTCACGCTTACCTCCATCGGCGACACAATCGTCCGATGTTTTCGATCGGAAGAGGAATACTCACTCCTCTCGCAGCTCAAACTCATTAGAACTGAGATGTCCGACTTACGACGCGAGGTCACAAAAAGTCTGGAGGACTTCGGCAAAAAAGTCGCAGAGCTAGGAGCCGAGGCCATCATAGAGTCGCTTAGAACGGTGATCGAACAATTCAACGCCAAGCTAAGCGATCTGGTCGGTGCTGAGTTCAAACAACTCAAAGAAGCGATGGTCAAGCTTGTCGACTGGCAGGAGCAGCATCGTCAGTCCGTCGATCGAATGCAAGGACAACTTGACCACTATCTGTCCCAGCTAGACGCAGCCACGCAAATGCTCGAGCACGCGTCAAAGACCATAGCAACCACGAGCGATCATCTGGACAGCATCGACGGCACTCTGGTGACTATCTCGTCCAGCGCCGTCGACCTTGGCGAGCACGCCAAGGTCCTGAACACGCAGAATACGCAGTTGGCGGCCCTGTTAGAACAGATCCAAACCCTTGGGGCCGAGGCGAAGACAGTGTTGCCTCAGATCGCGACACATCTCAATGAGGCTACACGGTCACTCTCGATGGCCGCTGAGAACAGCCAGACACAATTTGAAGAGACAGGTCAGGCCATGGTCGATACTGTGACCGCCGGTTGCTCGACGACAACATGATCACGGTCTACTGATGTCAGGCTGGTAACTCGCTATCACGGCTCACGCGGGTGCGCGAGGAGCATAAGCAGGCCACAGATGCTACCCTGCTCTAAGACTCGGTGATCCAGTGGTAGAATCTTGGCTTGCAGCGCCACCTTACTAGGAGAAAGGCATGCCTTCACCAGAAACTGCCAATGCAATCAACTTGTTCCGGAAGGCCAAAGCCGAATCCCAGTCTGCGACCAACGCCGATGAATTTCGGGTCTGGTACGAAAGCTTCACAGCCCAGTTCGATGTGCCGGAAGACGCAATCGTAGAACAGGTGGGGGTCGGTGGCGTCACCGCCGAGTGGGTCTCGGCTCCCGGTGTTTCAGAGAACAGGGCGGCACTCTATCTTCATGGCGGCGGTTACATGATCGGGTCCTCGAGGACTCACCGGGTGCCGATGTGCTACCTATCAAAAGCGTCGGGCGCTCGAATTCTAGTTTTGAATTTTCGCTTGGCGCCGGAACACCCATTTCCGGCGGCAGTGGAAGACTCGTTGACTGCCTACCGTTGGCTAGTGGCGCAGGGCATCTTGCCCGGCAACATCGTCATCGGCGGTGACTCGGCCGGAGGCGGACTGACGCTTGCAACCCTGATCGCTTTGCGTTACATGGGCGACCCCTTGTCTGCCGCGGGGATTTCCCACTCGGGCTGGACTGACCTGACCAACACCGGAGAAACCTTCATCACCAAGGCGGAAGAAGACCCGATCATCGACAGAGAGATGGTTGATACTATGGCCGCAGCGTATCTGGGGAACCGAAGTCGCACGATACCGTTGGCGTCTCCTTACTACGCGGACCTGCGCGGGCTACCGCCGTTGCTGATACAGGTTGGCGAAGCCGAGGTGCTCTTGGATGACTCGCTCCGAACCGCCGATCGGGCTAAAGAAGCCGGTGTGGACGTTACCCTCACGCGTTGGGAGGGCATGCCTCATATATGGCAGGTTTTCGCAAACTTCCTTCCAGAAGCCCAACAGGCCCTCGAAGAGTGTGGAGAGTTCATTCGGAAGCACACCGCGGACATTTAGACGATAGGAAATAATTGACCGATCTTTCCACAAACAGCAACTGGGTTGACGAGCTGTCTTCAAATGCCACGGTGTGCCCGTAGCTAGTCCGTCAACGTGCGTCCCACACCCAGCCATCCACGGCCTCCAGCCGCTTCCGCCGATCCGCGGGCAGGTAGCGACACCAGTGCCACGGGAACGGGGCTTACGGCTCACGCGGGTGCGCGGCGTCCCATTCGCGGGCGTAACTCGTCACCGACTCCTGCCGCCTACGCGACCCAACCGAGGTCCTTCATGGCCAATCCCGCATGCCAAATCTTCGTCACGTGCCGGATCTTGTTGTCTCCGTCGAATTCCATGACGTAGACATAATCCGTCGACGTACTCTTTCCCGTCGGTGGGCAAGGGCCACCCTCTCCCGTATGCGTGGCAGAGAACACGGCATAGGCGCAGACTCCCCTCCGCTCCTCATCAGTGGCGAACGACTTGAGCTCATATCCTGCGTCGGGCATGAAAGTGTACAAGGCCTTCATCCATTCGGTGTACTGTTCCAGGCTCTTCAAGTCGACGAGCGGTTCGGCTTGCGCAGAGAAAGTCGCGTCGGTAGTGCAGTATTCGCTGCATCCCTCCCAGC
>CAUZMW010000162.1:0-3856 GCA_963581225.1 Gammaproteobacteria bacterium | reverse complement strand
AACGCCGCTAAACTCAAAGTAGTTTTCATTTATATCGGGCTGGCGGTTAGAATCCCCCGGTATTCGTGCGGACTCCGCTGGAGTTCGATAATCAAAGAACACATCAAGGGGATTACGCGATGAGAGTTTTTTTACGTCTTGCTTTGGGCTTCGCCTCGCTGATGCTCGGCTTCGCTCAAGCGGGCTATGCTCAGATGAACGACGTGGCCTACGTCATCACTTACATCGAAGTAACGCCCACCGCGACGGAGCAGACGATCGACTTACTCGTAGCGCACGGCGAGGCAAGCCGGCGCGAGGACGGTAACTCCCTCTTTCACGTTCTGCAGCGCATCGGCCGCCCCAACCATTTCGCCTTGATCGAGACCTGGGAGAATGCAGACGCGCAGGCCGCGCATGCCGACGCCGCGCATACCAGGGCATTCCGGGCGAGCATAGAACCCGTGCTTTACAGCCCGTACGACGAGCGCAGGCACAGCCAGGTTGAAGTCGCACACAGCGACACGGCCGACGACGCGATTTACGGCCTAACCCATGTCGATGTCATTCCGACGAGCCTCGACACCGGCGTGGGTTATCTGCAAACGCTCATCGCGGCGAGCCGACAAGATGACGGCAATCTCCGCTTCGATGTGCTCGCGCAGGACAGCCGCAGGAATCATATGACACTCGTTGAGAGCTGGAATAACGCGGGCGCGCAGGCTGCGCATTCCGATACGGCGCACGCTCAGGAATTTCGCGCCTCTATGCTCCCGCTCAGCGGCAGCCTCTACGACGAGCGCCTTTATAAAGCCCTGTAGGAGCGACGGGCCGATCGGCAATTCTTGACGGTGTATCGCGCCCGGGCGGGCGCTCCCACAGGGGCATGCTCATACATTGTAGGAGCGGCCACGTGGCCCCGATCGGCGACCAGGAATCGCGACGGGGCCGTCGCTCCCACCGCGTATCGACAGGTTTTCACCTCCTACTTGTGAGTCCCTGCCAGTGCCCCTAAAATGGGAATGATTCTCATTCGCGTCTATCTTCCACGGGGCTAACGTCTGCAATGACCCTGGCCGATCTGAACAAAGGCGACCGCGTCCTTATCGAGTCCATCCGCACGCCTGACAACAACGTGCAGCGACTGATGATCATGGGTCTGGTCGAAGGCGCGGAACTCACATTCGTCGGCGCGTCTCTAGGCGGCGACCCGCTGGAGTTTCTCCTTCATGGCAGCGCGGTGTCGCTACGCCGGTTGGACGCTCAGCAGTTCGAGGTCCGCCCTCAGGGTAACAATGGCTAGCCCGAGTACAGTCCGCATTCCGGTCGAGTCCCTGACGATCGCGCGTAAAACCACGATCGCATTGGTCGGCAACCCGAACTCCGGTAAGAGCACGGTATTCAACCGTTTGACGGGCCTGCGGCAGAAGACGGCCAATTTTCCCGGTGTCACGGTAGAAAAACGCATCGGCAGGCTCACGCTCGACGGTTCCGTCATCGATCTCGTCGACTTGCCAGGCACGTATTCCTTGAGTTGGAACTCCGACGACGAGCGTATTGCGGTCGACGTGCTGTTAGGCCGCGTGGCGGGCACGCCTCTACCGGACATCATCCTCGCAGTCGTCGATGCGACGCGGCTTTATCAGGGCCTGTATTTACTGCAGCAACTTGCGGAGCTCGGACGGCCGATGGTCGTCGCGTTGACAATGACGGACGCGGCAATACGAAAGAATATTCGGATCGATACGGCAGCGCTCGTGAAACGCCTCGGAAACATTCCGGTGTGCACGATTGTCGCCACTACCGGTAGCGGGATAACCCAGCTGAAGGAACTCGTCGCACAAGCTTCGGCGCGTGAGCCGCAGCAGACGCCGTCATTCTGGCCTGAGCTACGTCAGGCCGCTCGTACGTTAAGCGACGAGCTGGACGACACACCGCTGAGCGTCGTCGAGATCGAGCGCGCGCTGATCGATAACGATAGCCACGCGATCGAGACGCTGGGACGAGAACTGGGTAGTACGGCAACGCGACGAATTACCGAACTTCGGCAGACGCTTTGCGGCGACGATCCCCCCGTGGCAGCCGAAGCCCGAAAGCGCTATGAATGGATACGCGAGACGCTTCCGTCCGTCCAGACGCAAGCCGGTGCCACCGCGCGCTGGGGCAGTAAGCTCGGCGCCTGGCTGAACCAGCCCTTGCCGGCCACGGCGCTGTTCTTGCTGGTGATGGCCACGGTCTTTCAGGCGGTCTTTGCCTGGGCGACTCCCATGATGGATCTGATCGACGCAGGAGCCAGCGCGGCCGGTGCCTGGATGGAAGCGACCCTCCCACCCGGCATGTTGACGAGCCTTCTCGCCGACGGCGTGATTGCCGGCGTCGGCAGCGTCATTATCTTTCTGCCACAGATTCTGATCCTATTCCTTTTTATTATCGTCATGGAAGATACCGGTTATCTGGCGCGCGCGGCATTTCTCGTCGATCGGGGCATGCGCGCTGTCGGGCTGTCCGGTCAATCGGTGATTCCGCTGCTCTCGGGGTTCGCCTGCGCGGTCCCCGGCATCATGGCGACGAGGGTGATCCCGAATCGGCGCGATCGTATCGCGACGATTATGGCCGCGCCTTTCATGACCTGTTCCGCCAGGCTACCCGTCTATGCCCTCCTGATCGCCGCGTTCCTGCCCAGCCGGAGCTTCGGCTTCGTCAACCTGCAGGGCCTGGTGATGTTCGGCCTCTATATGCTGGGGATCGTCGGCGGCGTGGCGACCGCGCTGCTCTTGAAGCGATCGGCACTCCGCGGCCCAAGCCCGACCTTCATCCTCGCCCTACCCGAGTTCCACGTACCGAATCTGCAGACGGTATTGATGAAACTACTGGACCGGGTACGGATATTTCTCCGCCGCGCGGGCACGGTCATCTTCACGGTAGCCGTCCTTGTCTGGGCGCTGGCCTACTTCCCACGTTCGGATCTCATCGAGACAGAACGCGTCAGCGCGAGGACGCAGGCGGCGGTGGTACTCGACGGTGAGGCGCTGGAACTAGCCGTGGCAGACATCGACAATGTGGCTGCAGCAGCTCATCTGTCACAGAGTTGGCTCGGCCGAGCCGGCCAATTTGTCGAACCGCTGTTCACGCCGCTCGGCTGGGACTGGCGAATCTCTGCAGCCGTTATCGCCGGCTTCCCGGCGCGTGAGGTTGTCGTCGCGGTGCTCGGGACGATCTACGCCGTAGGCTCCGCAGCCGACGAGGCGAGCCTGGCGGATCGCTTGACCTCGGCGACCTGGCCTGATGGTCAGCTGGTCTTCACGTTGCCCATGGTCCTTGGCCTGCTTGTGTTCTACGCCTGGTGCCTGCAGTGCGCAGCAACGCTCGCTGTAATTAAGCGCGAGACCAACGGCTGGGGCTGGCCGCTGTTCGCGTGGAGTTATATGACCGGGCTGGGGTACCTCGGCGCCCTGGTGATCTTCCAGATCGGCAGCGCCTAGCAACCTGCTAGAGATAGGGCCGGGTGAGCTCTTCGGAAACCGACCACAACCTCTCGGCCATGGCGTCATCACGCATGTTCGCGCTCGGTGTGACCGGGTTGCAATCAGAAAAATAGCAGCCACTGACATCCGCGAGATCGGGATTCGTCGCAACGTAGCAGGATGTCGCGGCGCCCTCCTCCACTGATTTCAAAAATACCGATCCGGCGAAGCGAAAGATCGCTTCCTGCCAGGCAGGCAGGTTACGCGCGATATTTGTTACGACCACACCGGGGTGCAACGAGTTTGAGGTAGCGTTGCTACCTTCCAGGCGTCGCGCAAGCTCGTGTGAGAACAGGCCGTTGGCGAGTTTAGAGTGTCCATAGAACGCCTGGCGATCGAAGTCGCCCGCGCCC
>CAUZMW010000161.1:0-3915 GCA_963581225.1 Gammaproteobacteria bacterium | reverse complement strand
CCCCGCGGGCGTGAGCCCCTTCGACCAGTGCGATCGAGAGCGGTGCCGATCCCACCGTCGACGAGATCAGATGAGCGAGCTGCGCTTGCGCACCCGTCGCGGCAGCCATTGCCACTACCTCCATGGCTGCGAGGCTCATCGTCAGCGGGAAAACGTTGCCTTTGTAGCGCGCGTGCAGGTGACAGGGCACGCCCTCAGCGGCGGCGACCTCAAACAACGCAAAGATCTCCTCGTAGGAGGCTCCAGGCGTGTAGTTGACGCCAAAGCCGATCCCGACCGCCCCGTCACGGATCGCGCGCACCGCGAGCGGACGCATCACCTCGATCTGCTCCGGCGTCGCGGGCTCGTAACGATCCGTGGCTCCGACGGCCTCGCGGAGCCCGGCATGACTGACCGTCGCCGCGTAGTTGAGTAGCGGACCGACCGCAGTGTGCCCCTCAACATACCCTGCGACGTCGAGCGGTCCTCCGTGCATACCCAGGGCCGTCGTCACGCCATCGCCAATCTTGAACACGTGCGCGTCCCGGTTTTGGCCGATGCTCGCGAGGATGTCGATGAACCCCGGTGCCACGATCAGACCAGTCGCATCGATCATCTCACGACCGCGGATCTCCTCTGTCGTGATCGCCTCAATCCGTTCTCCTTGGATACCCACGTTGGCGACCTCGTCCCGGCCCGTCTCAGGGTCCATCACCCTGCCCCCGAAAATCACGATGTCGTATAACTCTTGGGCTGGACTCGGCCCGGGCAACGCCAAGGTCGCCAAGAGCGCGAAGACCACAATGCGGATGTTCATGTCTCGTGCTCCTCAAGAATCTTGTAACGTCTCGCGATTCTGCTGCGTGGCCAGCGCATGCACAAGCGCGTAGCGTTTACAACCCTTCTTCGGTGTCAGTAGCAATAGACGGAACCCCGTCGACCATCCAGCCGGGGGGCGTGGAATCCGTAGATGCCCACCCGGCCCACGTCACAGCATCTTAGTCACCCTTGGAGTACACCGTCTCGAAACCCAAGCACGTTGCACGGGGCCCCGAAGCAGACGTCGAGCGTGACGGTTTCTCCGTCCACATCGACAACACGAGCTGCGATTGGAAGGGTCGCGCCGACCTGAAGCATCACCGATTCCGGGTCGGCCTCGAGGCGGAGTGGGCTGTGCTGAGCCGCGACTGCAGTGGACAGCGAGAGGAATGCGCCCAACACGAGTGCCTTCGAGAAGTATCTGGTCAACGACATCGGTTGCGCCCGTGGTCGCAGGTGTCCTAGGGAGAAGGAAGTCCTAAAGCCCTAGTGCCCAGACGGACAAGGAAGAATGATTGTAGCCGTGCTTGGACCGGAAGTAGGTCAATGACGCATTGATTGGAGGGATTGATGAGGGTCTTGGTTGTGGGAGCATCGGGGACTATCGGCCGCGCAATCGTCGCGGAGCTAGGGCAGCGTCATGAGGTCATCGCGGCTGGGCGATCGTCCGGTGAGTTGCAGACGGACATCACTGACAGCACGGCGATTCGAACGATGTTCGAGAAGGCCGGATCGGTTGATGCTCTCGTCTCCGCGACCGGAAAGGTCAAGTTCGCTCCGTTCGAAGATATGGGTGCGGAAGACTACGAGATCGGCTTGAAGGACAAGCTCATGGGACAAATCAATCTCATTCTGATCGGTCGCGATTACATATCGGACGGAGGGTCGTTCACGCTCACAACAGGCGTTCTCGACAGCGATCCGGTTCGTCAGGGCACATCAGCCTCAATGGTGAATGGAGCGATTAATGCGTTCGTCACCGCAGCAGCAATCGAGATGCCGCGAGGGCAACGTATCAACGTCGTGAGTCCGGGAGTTATCCAAGAAGCGATGGAGGTCTACGCTCCATTCTTTCGAGGCTTTGAGCCTGTCCCGGCGGCTCGTGCCGCGCTTGCGTACGCCAAGAGCGTCGAGGGTGCTCAAACTGGGCGGGTGTATCGTGTGCTCTAGGGGTTCGGACACATCTCGCTGCCATTCACTTGCAGTTTCCGGGATACCGGGCATCGCTGGACGATAACCTACCGAGGGTCCTGTCGAAGGTGCGTCCGAAGTATAAGACGCCGCATGTGGCCGTAATTTTCTTCGCCATTGTGGTATGCGCGTTTGCACTGAGTGGCACGTTCAGATATCTAGCCGTGTTCGCGACCGGGTCGCTGCTGCTCATCGATCTCGGCGTGAGCTTTGCCGTGCTGCGTTTGCGCCAGCGTGACGGTCTGTCTGAGGTCGGCGAGTTCCGGTTGCTATTCGGACCTCTCATTCCGCTATTGAGCAGCCTTATCGTCGGCTGGCTGCTCCTGCAAGTTCCGGCCGAAGAAGCCGCTAGCACTGCCGGGCTTATCACCGCTTCGGTCGTCGTGTACGCCGTTCGAGCGATGGTTCATGGATCATGGAACAGCACTAAGCCGGCGACGTAGCCGATGAATCGCAACTCTTCCTGGATGACCAACTACATCCATTGGAGTACGTGGCCGAACTCCAGAGTTGTTTGGGGTTGGAAGCTAGAGCGAGGCCTGGCGCCCCATTGTTGCCAAGTGCACCGCGTCTCTGAGCATTGACGCCGCTGTCGGTACGGGTTCACGCTCCCACAACTTGTGGAACGTTTTTCCGTAAATATCACTCTCGATTTCGACTGCCATCTCCCAACCGCTGCAACCGCCCAGAAAGCTCTCGATTGGCACGGGCGTGGGCTCGACCCGGAAACGCCATTCGGTATCGATCCGTTCAGCGGTAGCCACCAGCTTGAGCACTGAATCGTCCCGACGGCACTGCTGCAGCCGATCGGCCTTAACGTCCTCAATACCACTCACGTTAACGTCGGAGAGCGTGATCATCGTATCTCCGATACTATTTGCGGCGATGACGAGTTTCGCGGCGGTATCCCAGCCGCCGATGTCGAGGCTCGGATCAGCTTCCGCAATGCCTCTTTCTTGTGCTTCGCGGAGCGCATCTGCATAGGCGCGCCCATTCAGCATTTCGTCAAGAATGAAGTTCGTCGTTCCGTTGAAGATACCTCGGAAGCCCAATATTTTGCCGCAAACCATATCACGCCTAATGATGTTGAGCACGGGCAGCCCACCACAAAACGTCGCGCTGTAGAGAATACCCACACCGGCATCCATCGCGAGACGATCGAGCTCCTCGTGAGCAAG
This sequence comes from Gammaproteobacteria bacterium, assembly GCA_963581225.1. Lineage (GTDB taxonomy): Bacteria > Pseudomonadota > Gammaproteobacteria > Steroidobacterales > Rariloculaceae > SMWC01. Next base: position 748 of record CAUZMW010000161.1, on the reverse strand, counting down.
CACCAAGGGGGCCTTGTTTGCCAACACCAGGTGCAGTCCGTGCTCCAAGGCAGTCCTACAATTCGAGATGCCCGGCTCCCCCGTATCGAGGTTGACCGGTGACGATTCCAGGAGAATCTCACACGGGACGCTGTCAAGCGCCCCCGCCGGGGTCTGACCTTCGCAAAACTCCGGTAGCTCGCAGAGCTTCAACCCACTGAGCTTGTGCTCCACCAGGCGGTTGAGATCAAACCCATCATGACTGACCGCGACACCGCTGCTGTCGACAACGCAGTGGACGCTGAAAGCGACGCCATATTTCTCTCTGAGATTCTCGTCGTGGTCGATGAGCAGCTTGAGGAAACGGCGTCCTACGCTACCCAGTCCGACCAGGGCCAACCTGACTCGCTTCACCGGGGACTCACTTCTGGGAATGGATTCATGGACCACGGCCTCGTCGTCCGCTGCCTGCCTACCCGATGATCCGTTTGAAGACTTCCAGATCGATGTTCCGCCCGGCGACGTTGAAAGCACCACAGAAAGCATGGCGACAAACCCAAAGACCAATTGTTTAAGACACCCGACAACTCCGGCCAGTCCTGGGTCAGGTTATCTCACCGGTCGGCTGGCAGACTGCGTATGGACTACTTTCCAGGCGCCATCCACCAGTCGGAATAGGTACGTTCCATGGCCCGTATTGTGGATATCGCGCCCGTCAGCTGTGGTGATTTTGACTTCCGTGTCGACCACGGCCCATGCAAAATTTCCT
>CAUZMW010000160.1:0-3989 GCA_963581225.1 Gammaproteobacteria bacterium | reverse complement strand
GATTGGTGTACCGATTAAATGATCTGGGTTGGCGTATTCCTTCAGCACGAACTTTTACTCACTGCCATTATCGAGTTCAGCAACGTTTCTGCGTGTCAGCTCCCCGAAGACTGAGGTCATACCACTCCCCCCGAGACCGTAGAGGCTAATTCTACCTCGTTCAGGCCGGGATATGCGCTGGAGCAGACATTAGAGAATTCGCTCTCCCGCGCCACAGCTTAGCCGAAACGGGCAATGTTCGAGTCGGATCTAAGGAAAAGCAGAGATGGCGGCGGGGGCCCGCTTCGGCAATTTCCTACGCTCGAATCCAGCGGTATTTGCCTAATCACAATCTGGAGAAATTAGGTCACCGGTTCGTTTATCGATCGCCAACAGATGCGGCGTTCCGTCGCTGGTCTGACCTGTCGCAAGAAGCAGCGTGGGGGTTGCCATCATCGCCGCTTGTCCGAAGCGGACGGGGTTCGTCGGGACGCCTTCGACACCCTGGAGTAGCGGATGATTCCGAATCAGCTCCTGCTGGGGTACTGACAAGTTAACTATTTTCGTGCCGAAAAATAGGTATTTAGTGCGACGCACAACTTAAAATAGTATCGGAGTGGGCGCTACCGTCTAAATATGGGGCGAAACGCGCTGAATCCGGTAGCGTCGGCCCAAGTCTACGAGTTAACTTGTCAATACCCGCGAGCAGCCGGTCGAATGAGCGAAGCCGGATCATCTCGTTTGCGAACGTGTGAACAGATAAACCGCGCCCGCGTCTCTCAAGTCGTCGGCTGGCCCGTCGGCGCCGGCTGCGGCTACGGTGAGCAGACCGCCGTCGCCACTCAACGCCACCGCGCTGCCGAATGAATCGTACTCGGCGGCGTCGATGATCTTGACGTAGGCCTCCTGCAGCCAACCGTTCGCAGTGCGGGCGAACACGTAGACTGCGCCCGATTCCGGTGCCGACGCCTCCACGGCAGACGGATTGACGCCCGACCCACCACCTGGCTCCTGCGGAGCACCGGCGGCGAGCACGGAGCCGTCCGCGCTGAGCGCAAGCCGACTGCCGAAGGTGTCGTTGGCGCCAATATTCGACGATTTGATATAGGTGTCGAACACCCACGTAGGGCCATCCCGCATATACACGTACACCGCGCCGGCGGATCCGTCAGGGGCACGCGTTCGCTCGGTCGATGGTAGGTGGGCCTGCCACTGCACGGCGCCGACGCCTGGGTTGAGGCCGTCCTCATCGCCGGCGCAGATAGCCATCGTGTTGCCATCGGCGCTCAACGCAATCGCAGTGCCGAATGCGGCCTGTATGGTTGTGTTCGACGCTTTGACATATGCCTGCTGGCGCCAGGTTGCTCCACTGCGTTCGAGCACGTAGACGGCGCCAGACCCCCTTGCGCGATTGTCTGCCTGGTCGCCGTCGAGTCCTTCCGCGGCGCTATCTTCGTCGTACGCGCACACGCCCAGCGTGTCGCCGTCAGCGCTGAGCGCGACGCAAAAGCCATAGAGGTCTCCAGCTTCAGTATTCGATGCCTTCAGGTAGGCCTGCTGTGACCACGACCCATCCCGGCGGCCAAAGACATAGACGGCACCGGCATCTTCAGCCGAATTGTCGCGTTGGTCGCCGTTGATCGTCGCAACGGCACTATCCTCGCTAATCGCACCGACCGCGAGCGTCGAGCCGTCGTCGCTCAACGCGACCGAGAAGCCGAATCGGTCGGCAGTCTCGGTATTAGAAGGCTTAATGTATGCCTGCTGCGACCAGCTATCTGACGCGCGGACGAATACATAGACCGCGCCAGCCTCCGCAGCCGTCTCGTCTGCCTGATCGCCGTCGATGCCCGTGGCCCCGCTATCCTCGTAGTTCGCCGACACGGCCAGCGTGTTGCCGTCGCCGCTCAACGAAATGGCGAATCCGAAGCCGTCGAGCAACGACGTGTTTGATGCCTTAAGATATGCTTGCTGTATCCACGTTTGGTCCTTTCGAACGAATACGTAGACGGCACCTGCGCCGTAAGCAGAGTTGTCAGCCTGGTCGCCGTTAATTCCACGTGCTTCGCTGTCTTCGTGCGGCGCGGCAATGGCCAGAGTGCTGCCATCTCGGTTGATTGCCAAGGTTTGGCCCATTAGCGCTCCTCCTGGGCCGAGCTGATCGTCGGCGTCTGCATTGGAAGTTTGCAAAGTTCCTGCGGCCATCCACTCGGCAGCGGGCTCCTGCGCAGAGACGACTGAGGCGGCGAGGAGCACCAGTAACGTGAAAACGCGTCCTTCGTTCTTGTCCAGCATATGCGTCGGTTCCGGATAATCTCGTATCGGGCGCATCGTCACATGTGGAGCGCGGGCTGGCAAGCCGGTACTGACAAGTTAAGCATGCCTGAACGACAATCGTGGAATGGATAAGCCCACATCGAATATAAACGTCACCGTTTCCCTCCTGAGATCATTCAACACACAGTCTGGCTCTATCACCGCTTCAATCTGAATGCCCGTGACATCGAAGATCTCATGGCCGAACGAGGAATCGTGATCAGTTACGAATCGATTCGATTGTGGTACATCAAGTTTGGACCCAGATATGCCAAGCGGCTTCGACGACGGCACCAGGGATACGGGGACACTTTTTTTTATCGATGAGGTCTTCGTTAAGATCCAGGGCAAACAGCTCTATCTCTGGCGCGCAGTCGATCAGGACGGTGAGGTTGTTGACGTATTCCTACAGAATCGTAGAGACGGAAAGGCCGTAGTTCGATTTTTCAAGCGATTAATCCGAGTGAGCGATAGCGAATCCAGACGTATCATCACAGATAAGCTGCGGAGTTACGGAGTCGCGCATCGCGATGTCGCCCCTGATGCAACCCACGACACCACTCAGTACGCAAACAATCGAGCGGAGCTCTCGCATCAGCCATCACGAGTCAAAGAGCGTGGCATGAGGAGATTCAAGTCCGCTCATCAGGCGCAACGATTTCTAAACACCCACGCCGCTGTATACAACTTGTTCAACTTGGGTCGGCATCTGATATCGGCCAATCATTATCGATCTTTCCGACAACGGGTTCTTGCGTCTTGGAGAAACGCAGCGGCTCTTTAAAGCGACGATCAGCGGAGTTTATGTCGGACGTAGACGTTAACTTGTCAGTACCCGGGATTGAAATGATCGACCTGAAGACGTTCCAGAGAGCGTTTCGAGCCTCCCTGTCAGAATCCCTCGACGTTACTCTCACATGCTCAAGGTTTCCGATCACGTCTACGTGATTCCGCCCAGTAGTGGTAGTCGATTGTAGGTTTATAAGGTAAAATTTAGATCTCGTAATGAAGTCCGAAGTGGGGGAGGACATGTCAACATTCCGAATTCTTGTATCCATCCTGGTTTTTTCTGCTGTGGTCGCTCCTATGGCGGTAGCTCAGCATGGTATGCCGGGAGGGATTCCCATGAGCTTCTTCGTTACCAGCGAGCCGATTGGAGATGGTGGTAATTTGGGTGGCTTGGCCGGAGCAGACGCACATTGCCAAAATTTAGCTACGGTCGTTGGTGCGGGAGACTCTACGTGGCAGGCTTACCTCAGCACACAGGCTCGGCCTGGCAAACCAGCTATCAATGCCCGTGATCGTATTGGCGAGGGTCCTTGGCACAACTACGATGGAGTCATGATCGCTAGTAGTCTCGCTCATCTACATGGAGACACTCTTGAGCTTGCCCGAATGGGTAACAACCTGCATAAACAGACGGGGCTCACTGAGAAGGGGGCTATTGTACCCGGCCTGTATGACTATCTTGATCCCAGGGATAGAGATTGGGAATACGTCAAGACAACACCTTATTCCAATCGTCACGAAGTGTTAACAGGCTCTCAGACGGATGGCCGGGCGTTCCCCCCAGATATCGATTACACCTGCGACAACTGGACAAGCAACGCAGACCCCGACGAGGAGCAGGAAGCTTATGGTGGTCCCGGTAGACCGAACGTACAGATTGGGTTTCCGGACCGGGAAGGTGGCGG
>CAUZMW010000159.1:0-4148 GCA_963581225.1 Gammaproteobacteria bacterium | reverse complement strand
CTTCTCTCAGGGTGTAGAACAGTCCCCCATTCAGCAACTCGTCTCTGAGCTTGGCGTTGAATGATTCACAGTAACCATTCTCCCAGGGACTGCCAGGCGTAATGTAGCCGGTCTTCGTCCCGAGTCGGGCTAACCAAGCTCTGAGTTTCTTCGCCACCATCTCCGGGTCGGCTCGGATATGTTCTGGGATACCGTGAATCTCCATCAGGTCGGCAAACACATCGATCGCCTCCTTCGCTCGTATTCTCCGGGCGACATGAATAGCCAGGCACTACCGCGAGTATTCGTCGATCACCACCATCAGCTTGATCGGTCGACCGTCATCGGTACGGTCAATCACAGCTTCATGACGATCATGGACGTGCTGCCGACGTTTCTCGAGATCGCCGGCACCGAACATCCAGGCGCCGGGCCTTACAAGGACGGTCGCGAAGTCAGGGCGATTGAAGGGCGATCCTTCTGGCCGCACCTGACAGGCGCGGCGCCCACGGCGCATTCATTTGACGACACGGCGGGCTGGTCGGCTGGCGGCGGCCGCGGCGCGTTGATCCGCGGCGACTATAAATTGATTAACGACCGAATGCCGCGCAGCAGTATGGGTGTGACCATCTGGCGTCTCTATAACATGGCCGAAGACCCTGGCGAGACTCGGGACCTTGCGGCGCTGTTCCCGCGTCTGACGGCCGAGCTCGTCGAAGAATGGGAAGAGAACTGGCGGTGATTGGTACCTGTGATCTTTCGGTCTGGCGGTACCGCCAGACCGAAAGATCAGCTCGTCGTCAATCGCTGATTGGGCCACTCGGAGTCAGATCCCGTCGCTTCAATGCGGGATGCGATGGGTCGTAGCGGTAGGCTCTGAACATCGGATTGGCCATCGGCTCGCGGGCCGGCAGGGGCACGCCTTTCAGGTAACGCCCGATGGGGATGTCGTGTGGAATACATCGTCCCCGTGATGTCCGGTTTGCTGGAAGGGGCTACACCTGACCAGGTTTTCAGGAAGACCATGTCGGACTCCGATAACAACTCGATTTTTACGGCGCACTGGATCGCGCCGGATCACCCGGGCTTGGTGGGGAAAGATGTCACGCCGCAGGGCAAGATCACGGGCATCATGACGCGGTAGTTCAGCGCGCTAGAGAGCGCGCTGCGTCCCGCGATTAGGTTAACTAACGCACATTGGCACTACGCGCACTTTCGGCTAGCGCACGTTGGCGTTACCGCACGTTGTCGTGATGCAGGTTTTCGACGATGTGGTCGAGATCGCGGTCGATGCAGGGCGGCGCCTCGAGTATCTCATCATCGGTTAGCTGTGCGATGCGGGGCCGAAGCTCCCATGGCTCTGCCAGAATCTCAGGGTCGTGGGCAGTCGCAAGCCACTGGAGCGTGTCGCCGTCGCGGCTGATGCGCTCGATAACTTTCAGGTCGGTTGTGTGGAATGAGCCGTCGTCCGTGAGCCAGGTGTCGTCGTTAAAATTCACGCTCTCGACAACCAGCGTATCGTCTTCCCACCAGCCGATGGCATCGCCGAGGAAACCCGGTTCGACATCGATCCTGTGCGGACGACCGTCCATGGGCACGACTCGAAAATAGTTACCGGTGTAATCATCGTATAGAAAGATGATCTCGTTCGGCGTCTGCACGATTTTATCCGGCGGTCCGATTCGCGGCAGGCCGGGCGAGAAACAACGCAGCACAGTGTCTTCGTCAACCTGACGCTCTTCCAAGTCCGCTACTTTCGCCATGTACTCGGGCTTGTAAGTCGGCCGGTCTCCTCTCTGAGTCGGCTGAGGACCCGCCGCGCAGCCGCGCAGACAGACGGAGTCGCCGTCGAATACTGCCTCAACGAAGTCGACGCCCGAGCCGTTGTCCCAGGTACCTGACAGGTCGGGATGACCGTCGGCTGCGAGGGGAGCTTCGGCGGCAATTGTGGGGACAACCCACAGGCTCGCGACTACTGTGACGAGATATCTCGAGACCCTTATATTCATTTTGGTTCTCCGTGCTCCGCGAAGTTAAACGCTATTCCGCGCTCAGCACATAGTAGTGTCCATCGGCATAGGTGAGTCGTTTCGTATACGCCCGATACGGCGTTCCGGTTTCCGGGCGCGCTGGTTGGACCCGAGCCGTTACGGGCCGCCCGTCGCCTATGATCTTGGCCTTGGTCAGGCCGCCTTTGCGAAGCATTGCTGTCGGCGAGGATTCGAGCTCCCAGGTGATGACGCTGCCATCTTCCTGGGTTACGTCCAGGTAGATGTGGGTGTGTGGATTGATCCAATCCATGTCCGTAATGACACCGGTCAACTCAATGATTTCATTACCGAACACGGCGGCGACGGAGTGATGCGCGGATGCCCATCCGGCTGCAAGAAACAGCGCCGCGGCTACTGTTAAGCTTTTGTAATACATAAGATTTATCCCTAGATAAGGCTAACACAAGATGACTCGAATTTGAACTCGGGAGCGTAGCGATACACACATCATGACGCATTCGAACACCCCCGCCGACTTACGTCGATCGGGGTGAGTTAAAGAGTTTCGCTACCGATAGAAAGGTATTATTACTGCTCTGGCAAGTATCAGGCGGATAAGGGTGACTGATCTTCGCAGCCATACAGCCTTACAATTGGATGCAGCTGATATTCCTCCGTCTGCTAATGGCCGCTCTTACCCGTTAACGAAGGGCTTAACGGGGTTGAATCGAACTTCCGCTTCGTCCTCGAAAGCGGACGTTCAGAATGTTGGGATCCGGGGTCGAGCTTCTGGCTGCTTTTGGCCGGAAGCAGCCGTCGGTTAACAGTTAATATGCAGGTTGATGCATATCTTAAGGGATGCGATGGTGGCTAACCGATTCCTCGCAGCCCGACCGTTGATTGCGGCTCTGTAGCTGAACGTTTTCTGTCTTGCAACGGCGTGGGCCCGTCAAGTCTAACTAACGCTGGCCTGCGCGGGAGATCACGCGCAAAACGGAGAAGAACTGTGTACCAATTTGGATTTCGGTTTAACGCCCTGTGAATCGGCGTGACTACGCTTGCGGTCGGTGTGCCCGCGGCGATGGCCTACGAGGCCCTGCGCGCGATGAAAGGCCGGGGGACCCAGCATGAACATAGTACAGCCCACCAGCATGGAGATGCGCCTCAGTCTCTCCTTTTAAACTATCCCATGCCATCCAAGTTCCGTTCACGGGGAGAATACTCATGGCGGTGAGTCCGAGATGTGGATGCGGGCGAAAAGGCAACTCATCACGCGTGTTAAATGTTGCAAAATCAAACAATACAATGGGATCAACGTCCGTGATTTCGTGTGTCGATCCGTTGCCGTCAATATCAGTGGTACCGATCAGTCGTAAACCATGTTCACCTAACTTTGAAGCATTAATGATTTGGCGGAGTCGGGTCATGATCTGTTTTCTCTCTCTAGCTCTTTCCGCCATTAGCAGACATTCAACACTCAGCGGCGATCTTTCCGTCTCGTGCCAGCCTGAGTCCCGCGGACTGGCGCTCTGGCATCCGTAACTGCTTGATTTAGTGTTCGTGCGCCCTGCCCTGCTATGACAGTAACAGCTCCCGCAAAACTCCGATCAGCCGATTCCAAGTAATTTATTCCTAGGCCGGACCCACTGTTTGACTACAGCAGTGCTCGACAGTCAGCATGTCTTAGGATGTCGAACGCCAGTTCAAATGAATTCTTAAACTGTTCAGAGCGATCGGAGCTGGGCGCGTTAGTTATTGCCTTCGTTGTCGCGCTTTAAAATGCCGACAACGATGAATCGAGAAACCGGGACTGGCACTTCTCGCAATTCATTTTCATGGCGGCATACAGGGCACTTGACGTAGGGGGTCTGAGCTCCCGTCGGGCGTGTATAGATGTCCGGGAATCTAATTTTCCATTTAAGCTGGCTGAAGCAGCTGACACAGAGGGTCGACATGGCAGTAGAATAACGGCAGGGCTGCTCCGAGGGAAATTGCGCGAGCTCCGCACATCACACGTTGTCTTAGATGTCGCGTTCAAGCACGTCAATGACAGTCTCTTCGAATCCTCGCGAGATAATAACGTTTTCAGTTCCGCAATCTGGGCACTCGACGTAGGTATCTTTGTGACCGCTCGAATGCTGGTAGTGCTTGCGCGGCAGTCGCTGTCCGAGCACTTTG
>CAUZMW010000158.1:0-4150 GCA_963581225.1 Gammaproteobacteria bacterium | reverse complement strand
TTGTCGTATTGGATTTGCGGTTCGTCGGTGAGCGTCGGCTGGGAAAGATTCAGCGCCACGGCGCGCTCGGCGAAATTCGCCAGCGTATCGATTTCCGCCACACTCGCCGACGTCGCCTGCAGTGCGGTCAAGTCGTCATTAAGCGATTCGATCAGCTCGTCGTAGAGCTGCAGCTCGCGAGCGAGCGAACGATCGCGGGCGCTCAGAACTTTGTCTTCGAATTTCTTGAGCTCGGGCGTGATGTAACGCTCCGCGCCTTTGAGCGTCTGACGCCGGATGTATTCCTCCGGCGCCGCTTGGGCCTGTGCCTTGCTGATCTCGATGTAGTAGCCGTGAACGCGGTTGTAGCCGACCTTCAGATTCTTCAGACCGGTGCGCTCGCGTTCGCTCGTTTCGAGATCGTCGAGAAAGCTATTCGCTTCTGAGCTGATCGTCCTAAGCTCGTCCAGCTCGGCATCGAAGCCGACAGCGATGACGCCGCCGTCGCGAATTAGGACCGGCGGCGTCTCGACCAACGCCGCCTCGAGCAACGCCCGCTGTTCGTCGTGACTACCGCAGCGGTCGGCGACTGCCGCGAGGTGCGGCGAATCGAGCGCGGCAACAGCACTCTTGACCGTCGGTACGCTCTGCACGGCATGCCGCAGCTGCGCCAGATCTCTGGGTCGGGCAGAGCGCAGGGCGATACGGGTCAGGATGCGCTCGAGGTCGCCGATCTCGGCGAGGCCGGTCTGTAGCTCGGCCACGATAGCGGACTCTCGCAATGTGGCGACCGCCTGCTGGCGGTTGCGCAGCGTTTGCCGGTTGCGGAGCGGTCGGTTGAGCCAGGCCTTGAGCAGCCGGCTGCCCATGGGCGTCGCGCAGCGGTCCATGAGGCCCGCGAGCGTGTATTCGTCACGTTGACCCAGACTCGAATCGATCTCGAGGTTGCGCCGCGTCGTCGCGTCCATGATCACGGCGTGCTCGCGTCGCTCGCGGCTTAGACGCCGAAGGTGCGGTACAGCGGAACGCTGGGTGTCCTTAACGTACTGCAGCAGACAGCCCGCCGCGCCTACGGCGGCCGGAATGTCCTCGGCATCGAAACCGGCCAGGTCCTGGGTACCGAACTGCTGGCAGAGCGCGCGCTGACCGGAGTCCGCGTCGAAATGCCAGGGCGGGCGTTCGCTCAGGCCGGCCGACCCCGCCAACCAGGAAGGCAGCGGCGCGTCTTCAGCGACGAGCACCTCGGCCGGCTTGAGACGCTCGAGCTCACCCTGAAGTTCATCGTCCTTCTCAAGTTGCATGACCGAGAAGTGGCCGCTGGCTAGGTCCAACCAGGCAATACCCGTCGCTTTGCCGTCACTGTGGATGGCAGCGAGATAGATCGCGCGTTTTGCGTCGAGCAACGCTTCATCGGTCAGCGTGCCGGGTGTGATGACGCGTACCACTTGCCGCTCGACGGGCCCTTTGCTCGTGGCCGGGTCGCCGATTTGTTCGCAGACAGCGACGGACTCGCCGAGTCGAACGAGGCGGGCGAGATACCCCTCCACCGCGTGATAGGGAACGCCGGCCATCGGGATCGGTTCGCCGGCCGACTTGCCTCGGCTCGTGAGTGAAATGTCGATGAGCTTGGATGCCTTGCGCGCATCGTCGTAGAAGAGTTCGTAGAAGTCGCCCATGCGGTAGAACAACAGGACATCGGGATGCTCGGCCTTGAGGCCGAGGTACTGCTGCATCATCGGGGTGTGGGTTTGAGTCACGAGCGGCCGGAACACGATTGAGGAGACCTTATTGTAGGGCCGCATACGGCGATCGCGATAGTTCATGCTTCGCTACGCCGCACTCACCACGCTCTTGTTGAACGTTTCTGCCAGCGGCTTCGTTCGCCATGAACCATCACACCCGCCGTACGCTCGCGGTGGGAGCGACGGCCTCGTCGCGATTCTCAGCTACTATCTAGTGGTCCAACAAGGCTATATTGATGGACTCAGAGCTACCCAGATGATCCAAGACAAGGCGCAGTCCGCAGAGAATGGCTTGTCCTTTTCAAGGACTGCAACGCGGTATTGGATCATCTGGGTAGCTCCCTTCGGGCGAGGCGTGAAGCGGTTGGCCGCGATGTTGCGCCTCTTGGCAAGGACGCGCCATTACCTGCGAGGCGCGCCTAGTGGCCAACCGCTTCACGTCTCGCTGAACTCATCAATGTAGCCTTGTTGGACCACTAGCATGCGCGTCGTTCATCTCGAATCCGGCCGCCACCTCTATGGTGGCGCACAGCAGGTTTGCGGCCTGATAACAGGCCTCGCAGCGGAGGGCATCGAGAACGTACTGATCTGCCCGCGAGATAGCGCAATCGCCAATACCGTCGGCCGCATGGACCGGGCTGCAGAGGTCATTGAGATACCGATGCTCGGCGATCTCGATATCGCGTTGCCGGGACGGCTGCGTTCTTTGTTGGAGTCCCGTCAGCCGAATATCGTGCATGTCCACTCGCGCCGCGGCGCGGACCACTTCGGCGGCTGGAACGCGCGCTGGGCAGGCGTGCCTGCGGTTTTGACGCGCCGAGTTGAGAGCGCCGAATTTAAGGCCCTCGCGCTGCTGAAATACCAACCGTATGCTGCGATCATCGCCATCTCGCGTGCGATCGAGGCACAACTGAAGGACAACGTCGGGCTCGCACAGAATCGCGTGCACTACGTCCCGAGCGGTGTCGATACGGATCGCTACCGCCCGATTGAGGCTCGAGGCCGCCTCGCCGAGTTATACGGGTTGCCTGCCGGCGCGTTCACGCTTGGGGTCGTCGGTCAGCTCATCCTGCGCAAGGGTCACGCGCGCTTGTTCGACACGTTACCCGAGCTCATCGCGGCGCACCCCGAAGTGCAGGTTCTGTGCTTCGGGCAGGGGCCGTTGCAGCAAGAGTTGGAGCAGCAGATTCAGAAGCTGGCGCTGACGGCCCACGTTAGGTTGGCAGGCTTCAGGAATGACCTCGGATGGCTGCTGCCGGAGCTGGACTGCATAGTGCATCCGGCCGAACGCGAAGGACTCGGCGTTGCCGTTTTGGAGGCGCTGAGTTGTCGAGTTCCGGTCGTGGCCTCTGCGGTTGGCGGCCTCGTCGATATTATCGAGCATGAGTCGACCGGGTTGCTCGTCGACCTCGGCGATGACGAGGGCTTGCTGGCTGCGTTACGACGCATGGTGCAGGACCCCGGACTCAGGCAGCGGCTGGGCGAGGCTGGCCGCCGGCGCGTCGAGACCGCGTTTTCCGTCGGCAGTATGACGACGGGTAATCTGTCGATCTATCGTGAGGTGATGAAGCGGAACCATGGCCGTAACTGACACTGAACTTGGGAGCCTGGCGAGCGAGCTTGGCGCGGCGCTCACGGCGCGGGGCTGGCACATCGCCTGCGCAGAATCGTGCACGGGTGGATGGATTGCGAAGACACTGACGGATCTTTCCGGTAGCTCCGGCTGGTTCGGCTGGGGGTACGTGGCTTACGCGAACGAAGCCAAGGTCGGCGCGCTCGGGGTCGAGTTGGAACTCCTGGAGGAACACGGGGCCGTCAGCGAGCCCGTCGTGCGGGCAATGGCCGAGGGGGTCAAGCGCATCAGTGGGGCAGAAATCGCGGTCGCCGTGAGTGGTATCGTCGGGCCGGACGGCGGCACGAAGGAGCGGCCGGTCGGTACGGTCTGGTTTGCCTGGACCGGGCCTTCCGGCACGCGGGCACAGGTCCATCGATTCGAAGGTGAACGCGACACGATTCGTCATGACAGTGTGGCGTGGGCGTTGCAGGGGCTGCTGGCGATGCTTGCCGCCGGCTAGGGTCACGGTCCGGGATGCCATTGATCAAGCGGCGCGTATTTTTTGCGTTGTGGCCGGACCCGGTAACTCGCGCGGCGCTCGCCCGCGCGACGAAAGCGACCGTCGAGCGGGCAGCCGGTCGTGCGACACCACAGCAGAATCTGCATGTCACGCTCGCCTTCATCGGTGAGCTTGGCGAGGGCGAGCTGGTCTGTGTACGGGAGATTTCACCGCCTCGGGTAGGACGCCTCGATCTCGCTATCGACACGCTGGGATATAGAAAACGTGCACAGCTCCTGTGGGCCGCGCCGAGCACCGTGCCGCCGGCCCTGTTCGCATTGGAGGCTGGGCTGTGGGATCGACTCGCCGACATTG
>CAUZMW010000157.1:0-4230 GCA_963581225.1 Gammaproteobacteria bacterium | reverse complement strand
TCGGGTCCTGGTTCAGCAGGTCCACGAGAATGGTCTTGTCGAAGCCGATCTCGTTGGTAAAACGTTCGCCGTCGGAATTTACCCACATGGACAGGTCATTGCCCGCGGTTATGGCGAACACGCCTTTCGGGTCGCGGATGTTGACCGTGCCGTTCGTATAAATGTACTGACGATCGAGATTCTCGATCTCTGCCCCCACCTCGCTCGCTAGATCGAGCCCCTGACCGCGTGCATGCGTGGACGCGCCGACTAGCAGGCGGTCCGGCTCAGGCAGATCCGGCATCCAGTTCGCGAGAACCCGCTCAAGGTCGCCCTCGAAACCTCCTGTCGCGAGAATCATGTGTTCGCCGCGTAGCGTTTGTATCTCGCCCGTTCGTAGGTTGATGATCTCGACGCCGGTAACTCGGCCGGAATCGACCGTCAAGTGCTCGACGCGTTGGTTCCAGAGAAATTTGACGTTCGGCAACTCGAGTGCTGCGCGGACCAGCGCCAGAACGTAATCGACGGCGCCGTGCTCGCTGAAGTGAAATCGCGGTACGCTGTTCTCATACCCGCCGACCGCCACCCGTACCCAATCCGCGCCGAGTTCGACGGCCCAGTCGTAGATCAACTCGCGGGAGTTCTCGACGTAATAGCGTGTCCACTCGGGATCGCCGTCTTCGGTCCATTCCTGCCAGTCTTCGTAGGCGCGATCCGGGGAATCCGTAAAGCCGGCGGCCCGTTGAGTCGGCGTGTCAATGATCGCGAAGCCTCCTGCCATCACGGCATGGCCGCCGGGCACGGTGTTCATGTCGACGAGCAGGACGTCGACTCCCGCGCGGCCCATTTCCAGGGCCGCAGACAGGCCGGAGATACCGGCGCCGATGATGATCGCTTCGGCATCGAACTCCGGTTCGGGCTCTGGCGGGCTACAGGCCGCCAACGCAGCCGCGAGCGCGATCGACACAATCGTTCTGGATGTCATGTGAAGTCCCCGGATTTCGACTCGCGAAGTCTAACGAAATTTCGCGGGCGATTCGCGGCTACCGACTATAATCACGATCATGGAAAAAAGTGTCAGCTTCGATTCGGCCGACGGGCTGAGGATGTCCGGGGCAATTCACATACCTGACGATCTCGAGCCGGGGGAGCAACGCCCCGGATTTATCGTCCTGCACGGCTTCGGTAGCAATAGCGATGCCGGGAATGCGATCGCTCCCGCGACGATGCTTTGCGACTGGGGATACGTGACGCTGCGTTTCGATATGCGCGGCTGCGGCAAGAGTGACGGTGAGTTCGGGCGAATTATCTGTCTCGACCAGGTGGAGGACACACAGCATGCGCTGAGCTACTTTCGGGATCGGCCGGAGGTGCTGGAGGATCGTGTCGGATTGATCGGTAGTAGTTTCGGCGCGGCTGTCTCGCTCTACACGGCAGGTATCGATGAGCGTGCAGCGGCAGTCGTTTCGGCAGTCGCCTGGGGTAACGGCGAGACCAAGTTTCGTGCCCAGCACTCCGCGCCCGAAGCCTGGGTCAGGTTCACCGGTATGCTTGTGGCCGGCGCCGCTCATCGAAAGCGTACGGGCGAGTCGATGATGGTGTCTCGTTACGACATCGTGCCTATTCCTGAGCATCTGCGGGGACATCTCGCCACGAATTCGGTCATGGAATTTCCTGTGGAGACGGCGCAAAGCATGTTGGACTTCCGCGCCGAGGATGTCGTTGGGCGAATTGCGCCGCGCCCGCTGTTGCTGATGCACGCGGCAAAGGACTCGGTGTGTCCTTCGAGTCAGTCAATCGAGTTGTTTAGACGGGCCGGCCAGCCATCCGAGTTGCATTTACTGGCCGACGTCGATCATTTCATGTTCGCGGAAGGCAACGTACGCGCTCGCGATATTCTCGGCGGTTGGTTACAACGCTACTTTCCGCTGTAGGCGATCAAACGTCCGCCGTGCACTCGTACGGCGTCACCCGCACTTCGGGTAGCCATACCCAGGTCTTGGTCAGCACGACCGGCTCGGTAAACGCTGTTTCATCCGTGACCGTCATCTCATAGTTCAGGCGGCTGCCGTCTTCGACTGGCGTGAACCGTTCGACGATCTCGACGTTATCGCTCAGCACGATACCGTCGGAGTTAAAGTGCCCAAAATTGACGCCCGTGGTCTCGACGACGAGTACGCTGTCTTCCCAATGACCTACAGCGTGACCCAATCTAGATGGCGGCGGCACGTCGACCCCGTCGGTCATGTGAATCGTACGGACGGTATCGTATTCCTCCAGGCGCAGCGTGATGCTGTCACCCTGATCGACAAACTCGAGCGGGTAGGGCTGACTCATGATGTGCGGCATGCCCTTGGGCGCACAGTTCGCGATCGGGCTGTCCGTGTACGGGTCCCAGGCCGCTAGCGTTGCTTGCGCCGAGTCGGTCAACGGATAACTGGGGAGCCAGAAGAAGCCGCCGCCGATCGCCAGGCTGGTGCTCCAGACGCGAAAAATTCCGAGTTCGGCCTCGGAAGCGTCGCCCGTCTCTACGAACCAGCGCTCGGACTGGCCCCAGGCTCGGTCGGACCAGCGCAGCGCGGCTGGTTCGGAGCCGAACTGGAAGACGAATTCTTCGCCGCTCGGCAAGAGCATATGCGTGACGAACAGCCCGTCTACGGCACGCCGCGCCGGGTAGCCGGCCACTTTGACCGTGTCGCCGACCGAGAAAAACGGTTCTGTAATGTCCATGCGCCGCAAGATGCTGAGCGAGTGGCTCTCGAGATTCCACACCGCTTCGGCGCCGCTGCTGTCCGTCGTCTTGAGCGCCAGACCGATGTGCGGGTTTCTCCACAGAATCTCAATGACCTCGCCTTCAAGTTCGATCGTCCTGCTGAGATCGAAGGTTGCGGCAAAACTATGGTGGCCGAAGGCTGCGAGCGGCAGCAGCAGTAGCCCGAGGAGGGCGTGTAGTCTAAGAATCATCGCGGATCTCGCTATCGATTGTCATTTGTCGGCCTCCAGTGTTCCTGGTAGCCGGATTCTACCAAATGTAGACTACAGCTATAATTCGTTCGCCTGCTAAAAAACCTCAATGAGGGGATCAACATGACAGTCGGAAGACGTCCGCTACGATCCATTATTCCATTAGGCCTGGGGTTCGCGATTGTTATCGGCATCGGGCTTCCCGCTGTCGGGCTGTCGGAGGGCGCTTTCCTCAAGACCGCCCACACGCTGAACGATGAGTTTCGAGGATACTGTCTCGACGTGTTCGGTCACACGCCGAATATCAACATCGATACGCCGCTGCGGTTGCACTCGTGTAAATTCGGTGAGAACAGCGACGACCAGCAGTTCGGCTGGGTCGGAAACGGGCAGATCAGCGCGCCCGTGTTCGGCCTGTGTGTTGTAGCGGAAACCCTTGCCCCGGACGGCGAACTCTACATAGAGGAGTGCGCGGACATCACGGCACAGTCCTGGATTATCGGACCGCAAGGCGAGATCAGCCCGGCGTCGCGGCCGGACCTCTGTCTGACGATAGGGAGCGAGTACCACCTCGCCGGTGCACCGCCGTGGATCTCACCCGGCTATTACGCGCGCGAGACGGATCTACAACTGTGTTCGGTATCTGAGCGAATCTACAAGGAATTCCGCTGGGGGCTACTCGACGGGCAGCAGCGAACCGACGCCGATACCTTGGGCCGAGAGATGCCGATGGAGTTAGCGGCACAGATTCTCGAGATTGTGTCACGTGGAGCGGGCGCCCAGGAAACCTCCGCGCTTTACACGGACCAGCCCAGAGTCTATGAGCCGGGCGAAGTTGAAGTCGCCGAGAACCTGGCCTATGGGCCTCACGAGCGCCATCGGCTCGACGTGCATACGGATAACTACCGTTACGGCGATACGCCGATGCCGGTAGTCATGTACTTCCACGGTGGCGGTTTCGTCCGCGGCAATCGGGCGGGGAGCCGCAACGTGGCCGACTACTTCGCGAGCCTTGGGCTCGTCGGGGTCAATGCCACCTACCGCCTCGCCCCGGAGGCGAAGTGGCCGGCCGGAGCCGAGGACGTTGGTGCGGCGGTTGCCTGGGTCACGGAGAATATTCGTGACTACGGGGGCGATCCTAATCAGATCTTCGTCATCGGCAAGTCGGCGGCGGCGGCCCACGTGGCCACCTATGCTTTCAGACCAGAGATCCTGGCAGCGGATGTTCCCGCTGCCGCCGGTGTAGTGCTGATCTCGGGCACTTATGATGCGGATAGCACGACGGCG
>CAUZMW010000156.1:0-4316 GCA_963581225.1 Gammaproteobacteria bacterium | reverse complement strand
ATTCCCAGCGAGGCTCGCCCTCGACGTAGAGGATGCGGCGGCGATCCTCCGGCACCTCCAGCACGCGGAACTGTGCGTTATTGATCGTATTGCGTTCGCCGGGAACGGCGTCCAGAACGAAACTCAGGTCCTTAACCCCGGCATCGCCGACGTCGAAATCGACCCAGTGCGTCGTTACACCGTCGCGATCGGGAAGATCCAACGCCTCGGAAGCTAGAATCTCGTCGCCGTTATAAACCTTGAGCCTGGCAACGACTGCGCCTGCGTGGCGGATGCTGACCTGAGCGCTGACACGCGACCCGGCCATCACCTGAGTCGTCATGCCGACGCTCTCGAGCTCGATGTCCTCGGGAATGGACTCCCGCCCGACGCCGACCGTGTGAACCGGGACACCGAAGCCTGCTATTTCGGCGAGCCGAGCAGCATTCAACTCGTCGGAGTTGTCGGCCCCGTCGCTGATTAACACCACGGCACCGAGTGCCGACGCGCGTGCTTCGCGCAAGACGCTGAGAACCGCATCACCCAGATGGGTCGCGACACCAGGTGGCGGCACCTGCTCCAGGCTGTCGATCGTTATCGAGTCCTCGGAGAATGCGTAGAGACGCGTCTCGAGGTTGGCCGAGAGGGCTTCCAACACGCCGTCGTCGAGCGCGGCGACGGCCTGCTGCAGGCGAGACATGTCGGCTTCGCCATAACTCATACTTGCCGACGTATCGAGCAACAGGGCGACGGCGTTGTCCTCGGCGCGAAGCCTGTCGCTCGACAGTGCCGGCTGCCAGAGCAAAACCAGCACGAGCGTCACCATAGCGGCTTGGATACCGGCCAGGAAGATTAGCTTTCCGAGCGTGAGTGAATCGCGGCGTTGCCGCAGGCTGTAACCGATGCCCGTCATCGCGGCCAGGCTGACGAGAACCAGTAACCAGATAGGCCAACCGCTGGCAAAGAGAAACCCGCCTTGCTCAAAGGTCGTGCGAGAATATTTAAAAAGAAATTCGAACAATTCTGACGCCCTATTAAACTACACCGTCAGTACCGTGAGACCGCACGACTCAGGACAAGTGCCACTTTGCACTCAGGGACGATGGTATCATTTTCGACTTACGGCCCAGGAAAAAGATTTCTCAAGGCATCCTGAGACCCAACGGTCGCCTGGAAACGCTCCGGGATTCGGCCGGCGATCGACGCCTTTGAGGAGGCCTTATCGGACTACTGAAATGAGTAGAGCAATTGCAGCCATCGCGCTCGCCGGGATGCTTCTCGCGGTAGGGGGGCAGCTCGTGACGGCGCAGGAATGGGGGGTCGCGAACGCGCCGCCGACTGCGGAGTTTCAATTCACGCGGCTGATATACGACAGCGACAGCTTCGGCTACGGTCGCGGGGGCCAGGACTGGACGATCGACTGGCCCCACGCCGAGTTCTTTTTCATGCAGGGTCTGACTCGCCTGACACGCGTCGACGGTGCAGAAGTGAGCCGCTACAACGGCCACGGCGGGCGCAGGATTCGCCTCGGTGACGAGCAGCTCTTCAACTACCCCTGGCTTTATGCCGTGGAGGTCGGCAAATGGTACCTCGACGACTTGGAAGCGGCTCAACTCCGGGAGTACCTCTTACGCGGCGGATTCCTCATGGTCGATGACTTTCACGGCAGCCGCCAATGGTCCCGTTTCCTGGCGAGCATGGTGAAGGTCTTCCCCGATCGCCCGATACTGGAGGTACCGGAGGACGATGAAGTTCTGCATGTGCTTTACGATCTCGATCAGCGCGTACAGATTCCCGGCGTCCGCATGCTGTACACCGGTCAGACCTGGGAGGATGACGGCTATGAGCCGCACTGGCGCGGGATCTATGACGACAGCGGCCGGCTAATGGTCGCCATCAACTTCAATATGGATCTGGGCGACGCTTGGGAGCATGCCGACACGCCCGAGTATCCCGAACCGATGACGGCGCTGGCCTATCGCTTTGCCGTGAACTACGTCATCTACGCGATTACTCACTGAGCGACAGCGGGCACGCGTGTCCCGCAGCGCTCAGCACGGGCGTCTAGCCCATTCCCATTCCCATCGCGCGACTATTGAACTCTGCCTCGGAGACCGTGCCGCTGGAATCGGTATCCCAATTCGTCAACAGCTGCTCAACCTGCACATTGCTGGACTGGACGAACGGCAGCGCCGCCAACTCTTCGGCCGATAGCTCGCCGTCTGAGTCGGTGTCCATCGTTGCGAAGTCAGGCGCACCCATGCCTTGCGCGGAAACGAGCTGCGCCGCAAAGCTCATCGCGATTGCGGCGAATAGTGTTGTTATCGTCTTCATTGCTACTCCTGTATTCTGAGCGTGTAACTGTTCCGTTCGCTCCACACGGCGTGAAGCCTGGCCACACTAAGTACCGCCGGCGTGGAGCGCAACGGCTCTTGGCCATTCTTAAGAAAGGGCTGGGTCGCCCGCGGCGACGGCAGGAATACACACAGAATACGAGACTCGGTCTCGTCAGAACGAGGGCTACTCTCCGGCGAGCCACTCTATGATGGCGGCCGTCAGCTCCTCGCCGCGTCGGCGAGAACGGAAGATGTGCTGGGCGTGTCGCTTCCGGTGAGTACCGTCAGTTCTTTCGGTTCACCGGCACGCTCGAACTGACCCTCGACCGCATCGCGTAGTGAATCGCCGCGAGACACAATAAACAATTTGTCGCCCTGAATTCGTTCCGGAGTCGCGATCGGTACGCCGGGTAAAATCAGCTTGTCGATCTCGCCCGGTTCGACGACGACCGCCACCTGCGCCACGGCTCCGCCGCCCATACTGGCGCCGATAACCGAGACCTGCTCCGATCCCGCGCTGTGGAGATAACGAATCCCCGCGAGAACGTCTTGATACAACGCGTTGCCTGAGCGACCTGCCGTGGATTTGCCGTAACCCCTGAAGCCGATGGCGAGTGCCTGATACCCGGCGGCCGAGAATGCCTGCGCGAGCTCGCCCCAACTCTCCTTGTCGAAGACCGCGCCGTGCGCGAGCAGCACCGCATGCTGCCCAGCGCCGTAAAGATTGCCATAAGCCATGCCGCCGTTTTGCCTGCCGAAGTCGCTGATTTCATCGTAGTGATGTCGAGGCAGGGACGACTTCGATCCTAACGACTCCGGTGATCGGATGCCAGCCGTGTCGCCGAGCTTGTATGGTAGACCCGCCACGTCAGCAGGATCGCCAGGACCGAGCACAACAGGCCACTGAAGAGCGTCGTGGGTCCGAGGCCGATCCGATCCGCTATCGAACCGATTACCACACTGCCGATCGCCGGCGCGGAGAAAGCAACTGCAGCCCATAGACTCAGTACGCGACCACGCATCGCTTCCCGTACCTGTGTCTGTATCAGCGACTGGGAACCGATACCGACCAGGGTCAGAGCAAAACCCAGCACCGCGACCAGAGCGATGGCGATCGCGTAATCCTGAGTCGCCCCCAGCCCAACCATCAACACACCAGTCGCGACCGTGGCGAGTACTGTCGAGCGCAGCAGGCGTGCGCCCGAGCCCAGGCGAGTCAGACAGATCCCGGCTACCACCGCGCCGGCGCCCGACACGGAGGTCAGCGTGGCCAGCGTACTGCTGCTGCCGTCAAATATCCCGCCGGCGAACGCCGGTAGCATGACGATAACGGCGCGACCGAACAGAGCGGAGACCGCCACGATCAACAGCTGCTGACGAATCGTAGGGTGTCGAAGCGTGTAGGTAATACCTTCGTGGAGCTCGGCAAAGAAATGACTCTTCTGCCCGCCGGAACGCACCGTGCGAAGCTTAACGAGCAGCAGGGCCGCGATCATCGCGAAATACGAGATCGCGTTAAGCGCGAAGGCCGACGCCAGCCCCATCGTCGAGATCGCAATTCCCGCCAGTGCTGGTCCCATGAATCTCGAGACATTGAAGACTATCGATTGAGCCGCCACGGCTTCGGAAAGGAGCTCACGGGGCACCAGGCTCGGAATCAACGACATTCGCACCGGTTGGAATGCGCTGCTCACGATGCCCACAAATGCCGTGACCACCCAGAGCGTATAGATGTCCATACGGCCCGTAGCGGTCAACACGAACAGTAGTATGGACAGGCCGATGCTCAGGGCGGTCGCGACATACGCCACCGTCTTGCGATTCAGGCGATCGGCCCAGACGCCGAAAAACGGCCCGAATATAACCGTCGGCAAGAACTCCGAGAGTGCGATGAGTCCGAGCCATACCTCGGACTGAGTCAGCTCCCAGGCGAGCCAACCAACGGCCACGCGTTGAATCCATAGGCCATGCAACGAGAACGCGCTACCGGTGAGATAGATC
>CAUZMW010000155.1:0-4384 GCA_963581225.1 Gammaproteobacteria bacterium | reverse complement strand
CCGGCGTCCGACTCACCGCACCGATGTTGCGGATTCAGACGGTGGCCGCCGGTGGCGGGTCCGTGCTGTCATTCGCATCGTCACGCCTGCAGGTCGGCCCCGAGTCGGCCGGCGCGACGCCCGGTCCAGCGTGTTATCGCAACCTCGGTCCGCTAACCGTCACGGATGCCAATGTGCTATTGGGACGAATTCAGGCAGATTTCTTCCCACAGGTATTCGGCCGAACCGGAGACGCGCCGATTGACACCGAAATAGTCGCCGATCAGTTCGCCTCCCTCGCAGAAACAGTCACTGCCGAGACCGGTCAAACCGTCAGCGGGCAAGATCTAGCGAGCGGTTTTCTGCGCATAGCAGTCGACCGTATGGCCAACGCCATCAAGAAAATTTCCGTACAACGGGGACACGATGTCACTGAATTCACGCTGTGTTGTTTCGGCGGCGCCGGCGGTCAACACGCGTGCCAGGTTGCCGATTCTCTCGGCCTGAAGAGGATACTTATTCACCCACTCGCAGGCGTACTCTCAGCCTACGGTATGGGCCTGGCGGACCTGCGAACACTTCGACAACGAGCGATCGAGAAGCCGCTGAGACTCGCCGGTTCCAAACTGCTTGCGCGAGAATTCGCGAAACTCGAGCTCGAGGCCGGCGACGAACTGCGCCAACAGGGAGTGGGAGCTGCGCTCATCGAGTACCGCCGACGAGTCCTGCTGAAAGTCGAAGGCTCAGATACCGCCCTGATAGTGCCGTTCAGCGATTCGCTTGAATCTATGACCGCAGACTTCTGCTCCGCTCACTCCGAGCACTTCGGCTTCGGTACAACTAATACCCAACTGATCGTGACTTCGTTGGAGCTCGAGGCCATCGGTAACATACCGAAGGCTCCGCGGCCGCAGTGGCACGCATGGGATGGACCGCTTGAAGCATTCAGCGAACGTAAGATCTGGTTCGATGGCGCCCCAACGCCGACGCCGCTTTACAAACGCGAACGATTACCCTGCGGCCAACCGATCCCCGGTCCAGCCATCATCGTAGAAGACAATGCGACGACGGTCATAGAGCCAGCGTGGCGCGGAGAGATCGACGATCGAGGTCATCTCGTCATCTCGCGACTGATGCCGAAGCTATCCATGGAACATCTGAGCACGCAACGCGACCCGATCATGCTCGAGATATTCAACAATCTCTTCATGCACATCGCCGAACAGATGGGCATCGTACTAGAGAGGACGGCCCACTCAGTGAACATCAAGGAGCGTCTGGATTTCTCCTGCGCAGTCTTCGACGCTGACGGGGAATTGATCGCGAACGCGCCGCATATGCCCGTGCATCTGGGCTCGATGGGAGAGAGTATCCAGGCCGTGTTGCGACAGCGAGATGCACGGATTCGTCCGGGTGACGTTTACATGCTCAACGCTCCGTATAACGGCGGGACGCACCTACCCGATATTACGGTTGTCACGCCCGTATTCGACGACAACGGCGACCGGATAATTTTTACGGTAGCGTCGCGGGCGCATCATGCTGATATCGGCGGAGTATCGCCAGGGTCCATGCCCGCCAACAGCCGCTCAATCGAGGAAGAGGGGATTCTCTTTGACAATGTTCTGCTCGTAAGGGGTAACGAACTCCAAGAACACAAGATACGAGGTCTCCTCGAGCGGCAACCGTACCCTGCGCGAAATCCGAATCAGAATATTGAGGATCTGAAAGCCCAGATCGCGGCGAATGCCAAAGGGGTGAAGGAACTCGAGAACCTAGTCGAACATTTCGGTCTGTGCGTAGTACACGCGTATATGGATCACATCAAAACCAATGCGCGAGAGTGCGTGGAAGACGCTATCGTGAATTTAAGTGATGGACGGTCAGTAATCGAACTCGACACCGGCGAACGGATCTGCGTCTCTGTAGCTATCGACACCGCGGCACGGTCTGCGATCGTTGACTTCTCCGGAACGTCCCCAGTTAGCGCAGGTAATTTTAACGCGCCGGCATCGATTGCCCGAGCCGCCATACTGTATGTCTTTAGAACACTCGTGAAGAAAAATATTCCGCTCAACGCGGGCTGCATGAGACCGATAACCGTCCGCTTGCCGGCGGCCAGCTTAGTCAATCCGCGTTACCCGGCAGCGGTTGCTGCCGGCAACGTGGAAACGTCACAGTGCATCACCGATGGCCTGCTGATCGCGTTAAAGGCCTGCGCAGCGGCGCAGGGAACGATGAACAATTTTACTTTCGGTAACAATCGTTACCAATACTACGAAACGATCTGCGGCGGAGCAGGTGCGGGCCGAAATTTCGACGGAACGAGTGCCGTACACACACATATGACGAACTCCCGTCTGACCGATCCGGAGGTGCTCGAGTGGCGGTATCCCGTTCGCGTCGAACAATTTAAGATTCGGCGCGGCTCCGGAGGTACGGGCCTGCACAAAGGGGGCGATGGTGTCATCCGGGAATTCCGATTCCTCGAAGCGATGGACGCCGCAATACTCTCCAACCGCCGGCGCATCGCACCAGCAGGCATTTGCGGCGGCGGGGACGGCCAGGTAGGCCGAAACTATCTGATACGATCGTCAGGCCGAATCGAGGAACTCGGCGCAACGGCCGAAGTGAAACTCGCGCCCGGAGACCGCTTTGTCATAGAGACTCCGGGTGGCGGTGGTTACGGAAAAAAAATTCATCAGCCTTAGCAGAGCGCTAGGCGAGTTGTGCGGCCTCTAGGGGCGGCGCCGGGCGACTACTACTACCGTCGCCACTATGAACGATATCGTAAACCTGAAACTCACCGGTCTTCTCCAAAGCAAAACCAACCCGCAACACTAACTCCGTATCGTCCCGCTGCAGCGCCGGCCCCATCCTCACGGAAAAAGCCTGTCCAGGGCGATGGCCTGCGAGCGCTCCATGCTAAAATAATCCCGTCAGGAACAAGCTGCCCTGGTGAGTTAAAGCCTGCCACAACTGATCGTCTCGCGTCTGAGCCAGGACCCACGCCGTATGCCGCTCGAGCGAACCGAGTATGCTGAATGCCAGCCGTCTCCGATCTAGGCGTTGCCAGAGCTGCGAGACGACTCGAGGCCCGGCAAGAGTGACATTTCCGCGAAGTTCAGATGTGCCCTGACTGCTACGGGAAAAAATATTGACTCCGTTGCGGTGCAGCATGAGGGCTTGCCGGTCCGCTACGTTCTCGATCAGAGACAGCCCGGCCTTGAGCCGCATATCGCCCTCTTCTAGCTTTCGCCACATGCCGGACTGGTCGTTCTGACTCAGCAACCCAGCGACCACGCCGGAAGCGGGGACGCCATCCTGAATTCGGCCATTGCGCTCGCTAAGCCGCACTCGTGGGTAATAAGTCATTACGTTCTGACTGGAGAATCCACTGTCGCGCAGATTAATCAGGGCGGTCTCAGGTGAAATCCATGACGACGGTGCATCCCAGATCAGCATTGCCTTGCGCTTCTCGCAATATCGCTCTGCGGCCAGGAACGTCGTGATACTAAGATCACGACCCGAAGGAGCGGGAGGTACGCAAATCAGATTGACTCGCTCGGCGGCGTCTATCGCGAACAGCCCCGTGCCTTCTTCGTTGGAACCAATGATGTCGTAGTCCGTCAGCTCGCCCCCATCGGATCCGTTCGAATTTATCTCCACATAGGGAATCGGTTGACCGGGATGCGACGCGTGTGTTGCATCGGGACGCTGACACGGTAGCGGTCTGGCCAACCGAATCAGCGCAGAATTCTCCAAGATATCGGCAATGAACCGCTTGCCCCCTTCGACCAGTGACAATGAGTGAAATAGCTCCTGGTCTTCCACCAGTTGCGATCCAGGCTGCGCGAATCTCTGTACGACGAGATTGAATCGGGACCGATCCCTCCCGAGTCCATCGTAATCCACCAATGCCCGAAGATAACAATGGGCTCCGGGTTCCCGAGCCTGAAGATGAAGGACCTGATCAGCGGCTAGAAGTTAGAACGTCTCCCGGACCGCGCGATTCGCGACGCGCACGATGAGAGCGACATTGCCGCCATGCTGAAAGTACTGCTGCACAGCATAGCTAAGAAAACTGAAGGGGATGTGACCGCCGAACAGGCGGCGAAATTCTTCGAAGCTGCCGACATGGATCGACTCGTTCAGCGGGCCTCGTTGAGTCCTGCCAACGAATGCAGTGACAGTCGTACCGAACAGCGGTATCGGATGGTTGCCGTCGAACCGACGCTCAGTTTCTGAAGTGGAGAAGTCGGAGGGTTCGACCGCCCCCTAACGAAGTTGCAGCTCTGAATTTGGCTTAAGAGGATCTACCTGAAAAATTTCACTCGAGCGGGCTGGCGTACCGCAAACAATCGAATTAAGAGCACGCCCGCGATAAAACCGCCAAGGTGTGCCC
>CAUZMW010000154.1:0-4509 GCA_963581225.1 Gammaproteobacteria bacterium | reverse complement strand
AGAAGGTCGATCTCGCGATTCCGAAGCGCCGGCAAGCTCTGCCGACGTGCTCGATCTTCTCGGCGTACTCAAGGACTCTCTTCTTTCGCCTGATTTCTCGTTGATCCTCGGTTATTTCGATCCTCCGGATAGTCCCCCGTCGTCATGATGACAGGGTGTCCGGCTGAATCTGTAATTTCACACCCAAGACAACAGTAAAGACAGCGCCAAGAAGAAAAGAAGAAACCCCTGAAAGGCTCGCTTGTAGTTCCCGAATACTTCGTCACCTTCAACTAGCAGAAGTAGCACATAGACGATCAGGCTCGCGCAGAAAGCGATGCTCGCAGAGCCAGGTAGCGACAATCCCTGACCAGAGGATATTGCTTCCCGGACTACCCCTACGGTGATTGGGACGAAGATAAATAGTAGTCCGACCACCACCCCAAACATGCAAGCTGTTTTGGCAAACAGGGTGAGTGCTCGCCTTTGATCGGGGTCGCTAAAAATTTTCTCGGAGAGTGTTTTAAAGAACTCTCTCACGGACTAGTTACATTCCCTTTTTGATCACATCTCGGAGAACATTCGGATTTGGAAATCCCTTGGCAGCTACCTCAGGAGTATCACCAGCAGTGTAGATTTCCACATCGCCGCACCCAAAAATGCGTCCCGAAAGCCCCTGCTTCACTTTGACTGACCGTATTTTGGAAAGCTTCAACTCCGTTCTGTCTTTGCTGAGGATTCCTTCTTCGTAGAGGAACTCCCCATCTTCCACGACAATCTTCTCTGCCTTTGATTTAAGGAACCAATAGACCAGCGGTATAATGAGCCAGCCGAACAAAACGAACGAAAGCGGGCGAGATCTAAAAAATGCTGCGTTCGCCTTATAGTCGATCATACGGTTCTCCTTTAAGCGTTTTGTGAGGGCTGGAGGTGGTGGATCTGATTATGGTAGCTCCGAAGGTTCTCTATGCGAGTAGGAAAAAGAAGGCCCCTTTTCGGCACCGCCGGCAAATACTGATATGTCAATCAAGCCTCGGCCGAGGCAGCGTCGCCCCGCTCCGGGTCCGATGTCTACTTCGGGCGACAGTATGCGGTAGTGAGTGAAAGATCGAAGATCAAACGAAGAACGATGGAACGAAGAAAGAAGGAGTACCTGGCCCAGAAGGCGGCCTAAGAAGAAACCAAAAACTGCCTCTTAGCGAAGAGCGATCCTTGTCCGATATATTTTGACGACCTACAGCTCATATACTGGGACTCTCTGCGCGCGTAAGAATTGAGCTGTAATCGTGCAGTAATCAACAACGGAGGCCCATAGTGGACCAGTCATCCCATAGAATGCGCGTACGATTTCTCACTGCAGGTCTAATCTTATGCATCGGGTTGGTGGGAATTGCATTTTGGAAACTGTCGGATTTATCCTCTCGGACCGATGAGCTTGATGCTCGTGTTGATATTGCGACCCGCAAGGCGATTGAAGCAAACGCTATCGCAGACGCACTTCAAGCTCGATCGGCCAGCCTCGAATCCCGCGTTGAGTCGATTGAGGAAGCTACAAGCATTACCTTCAGAATCATCAAGCCGCCCTCTGTCGAAGAACTTGGGATACTGCTGCCCGGACTGTATGAGCTCGAGACGAGCACCCAGTATGAACCAGTAGTGAGGAAGACATCCCCTTACACGATCACGCACGTCGTATTGGAAATACGTTACGAGGACTACGGCGTCAAACTACATGTCGGAATGGCTAAATCAGGTTGGATTCCGACGGGAGTCTATTTTGACTATAACAATGATGGCCATATTGATACGGATATGGCGATGAATTTTGTTCGCGAGATTCCGATAGTCGGAGCTAGGTTGGCAAGAGCGTATGACGCGGAATCAGCACAGAACCTCTATTCGATTTTTGTTAGTGAGGTTGAGAATGCCGAGTACAAGTCAACTGATGAAATAGCTAATGATGCCGAAGCGGCGTCAAACTACACGTGGACGTTTGTGATGGATCAATATGAAGTAATCGAGTCTTGGGTTCTCGAAAATTTGCCGGACCGGGCGATGGAGGACGGGTCTAGGAATATGTCCGCCTCGCCTCCGAAATCAGCCTCGCGCCTGAGATGATGCAAGGAGTCTGCGCGATGAGAACCTGTGCCTCGTCATTATTCGATACAGGGGCGAAATTGCAAGCTTTCTCCGCGTCTCGGGGCCGAAGCTATCGTTCGCTGAATGCCGTTCAAGCTCACACCATTTTTCTCCGTTATTGCTGCCGCTTTGCGAGTAGGCGGATAGGCAAAACAAGCAACGTTTTCCGCACCACCGATACTAGGTGTTCTGACAAGTAGCCCTCAGACGAGGCACATCAGCCCCGTCCCGGGCCCGCGCGGGTTCGGCCCTCGCAACAGCGCCGTCACGACGCCGGCGAAAACCAGGGCGGCCGCTCCCGCCAGCCACAGCAAGTCGCGGAGCGATCCATGGGAGAACACGACGGCGTGGCACAGGAGTGTCCAACCGGCGAAGACGAGACACAAGCTGTCGATCAGCGCGCTGGATCCAACTCTCGGGTGTTCACCTGCCATTCCGGTCAATGCTACGCGATCTCCGCCGGCGCCCCGACTGTCGCGGTAGGCCGGGCTAACGTAGACTCGCCGGCCATGTCCTCCGAGCAGCATGCGTGGGTTGCCGGTGGACTTACCTATGGCATCACGCCGCCCAAGCTGTCCTATCCCGAGGAGCGGCGGCGGACAACGGCGGCGGCCCAGGCCGCCCGCATCTCGGCGCTCCCGGTGGATGGGCTGGTTGTCTACGACCTGCAGGACGAGTCGAGCCGGACAGACGTGGCGCGGCCATTTCCATTTCTGCAGTCAATCGACCCCCTGGACTACGCCTTTGACTATCTCGCCGAGGTACCGCAGCAGAAAATCGTCTATCGATCCGTCTCCGGACAGGGGCGCGCAGAGTTGGCGGCCTGGCTGAATCGTCTCGCGGGTTGCGGTGGAGCCACAGTCCTGGTCGGTGCACCCTCCCGAGAACAGAAGATGAGTCTTCGTCTCAGTGAGGCGTATGGGATTCACAGAGCCGCGGCGACTCGGGTGCCGCTCGGCGGCGTGCTGATCGCCGAGCGTCACGAAACCCACGGAGGCGAAGACGAGCGGGCCCTCCGCAAGGTCGACCACGGCTGCGAATTCTTCATCAGCCAGGCGGTCTACTCCGTGACGGCAAGCAAGAACCTCCTCAGCGACCTCTACTATCGCTGTCAGGCAGAGGAGCGCTCGATGCCCACCGTCCTGGTGACGCTCAGTCCTTGCGGATCCGAGAAGACCCTGGCGTTCATGCGCTGGTTGGGCGTTTCCGTGCCGGCATGGCTCAGCAACGAGCTGGTGCACGCCCACGACATCCTCGAGAAATCAGTCGACGTTTCGCTCGCGGCCTTCGAGGAACTCTACGAGTTCGCCGCCAGCAAGGGCATTCCCCTCGGCTGCAACGTGGAGAGCGTCTCGCTTCGCAAAGCGGAGATCGATGCCTCCGTCGACATGGTGCACCGGGTCGCGAAGATTCTGGGCCGCGGCGAGACCCAGGCCTCCAGCTAGAGGTCCAGCCCGGCCTTCGATGGCGCACTGGCATTGCTGCTGCTCTTCGCCATCATCGCGGATAGGCAAAACAAGCAACGTTTTCCGCACCACCGATACTAGGTGTTCTGACAAGTAGCCCTCAGACGAGGCACATCAGCCCCGTCCCGGGCAGGCTCTTAGAGCGAAGTCGCCCGAGTTGCTTCGAATCCAGCGTCAAGCTCGCGCGGTCCGCCTTGAAGCCCGTTCCAACAGCCGTCCAACAAGGCGATGAAGAGCGGACGTTGAAAGGCGTGGCTCCAAATTCCGCTGTACCTTTCGCGTCAACCTTTTGAGGCTCGGCACAGCCGGCGGCGCTATTCCACGCCGCAGAACGCCGATCCGTTGGACGGCGCAGAACGCGAAGGTTCCAATATGTCTCTCTCGGATCCCTACAGCATCGCGTCACGGGCGCTGGTCGTCTGGTACGGGCTCTTTCAAGCGGGCCATCTCGCACTCAACGCCCGCTACCAGTTTGTTCCCTTTGCCGATCGCCCTCCTCTTCCGTTCACACCTCCCACGGAAGGCTGGCTTCCGCAGACGATCGCTTTCGGTAGCGGGATGGCAGTTGCAGATCTCTTCAACGCCGCGCTCTCGCTTCTTCTCGTCGCAGGGTATTTTCGGCGAGCCAGCTGGGCCGGCTGGCTCGGCACCGTAACTCTCACGATTTCAGTCTACGCCGCGCTTGCGTTTACCTGGGGTGCCGTCGCTGCGGGCGCGCCGGCCCTGGGGCTCTCGTATCTCTGGCTAAATCTCGCCATGATTCCGATCGTGGTGCTTTTCGTGGCGTGGTTGTACTGGGTCACCAGCCGAAAGCTCGGGTAGCAGGCGCGGACCCCGCCATTCGCACGTGCGCCGCCCAACAAGGCGTTGCAGCGGGCGTGCTCACGCCGAGGCGTTGCGGGGCGTGGTAGGGTCAAGTCCTTTC
>CAUZMW010000153.1:0-4602 GCA_963581225.1 Gammaproteobacteria bacterium | reverse complement strand
AAGGAAGTTGACGAAGGCCCTTGCGTCCGTCACGTGTGTTTCTGCGCTCAACGTCCCCGCTAATGGGAAGACGGTGTTGCGCGTCTCGTCCTGAGCCATCGTAGCGCCTTCCTGTACGACGGGCGCCCTTCTCACGCGGTAATAGGGATTTACCACCAGGACTGAGTAGCCGGACTCCGCGAGCCGCCTGCCCATCTGCCTGAAGGCCGGGCGCAGACTCATAATGTCGGGCCATATCAGCACCCCGGGGTAAGCGCCACTCGATGGATGCACGAAGTAACAATCCGCGACGCCGTCGGGCGTCATCACTTCGACTTCCGCTTCCGTGACCTCCTGGGCATCGGCCGCACGCGGCAGGAGCACTGACAAGCCAGTACCGGCAGATATCGCGTTGAACTGCCGTCGCGTTAGCTCTCCCGAGCGGCTTAGGTATTCCATCGATTCTTTATGAGTTCGCTCGTCGCACATGATTGTCTCCTTCGGAATGCTACCGGGTCCGCACGTGTCGCGCCTGATTCAACTGAGTGTACTTCAACCGCTCTGATCAACTCACCCTGAGCCCAATTACTAAAATAACTAGTCTGCGCTATATCGGCTAAAGGAGCCCCTAGCAATGGGTATCGAGGCAGGCCCTTCGGCAACAAAAACAGTACCGTCGGCATCCACAGCCACCCCTTCACCAGCGGTAGATTGATAGCCACGAGTCTCGGTGGGATATCCCGGAATAAAGGCAGTTAATCGATCTTCGTTTAGAGGGCCGACGCGAACGCCTGCAATCCAATTTACATGGTTGAAGGGATCGGATTCGGAATCAATGGCGTAGACCAGATTATCGTCTGTAATAAATATTCCGCTAACGCGACTGTAGCTGTAGCGCGATTCCAGATAGTTGCCTTCCAGATCGAATATTTCTAAGCGATGGTTGCCGCGATCCGCTACCCAAAGACGGTTTTGCGAATCAATTTCGAGACCATGGGGCGTACGGAACTCGCCATGAGCCGCACCTATCTGCCCCCACTCTTTAATAAAGGTGCCGTCGGCAGCGAACTTCATAATGCGGCCTGTTTGACCAGCCTCCCTGCCCTCTTCTACGGCGGCAGCAGTTGTCATGCCTTGGCCGCCGTGACCGTCAGATACAAAGATACTGCCGTCTGCTGCGACGATAACGTCGTTTGGCCCATTGAAATGGGCGCTGTCGTTACCAGCCTGCCCCGCCACACCCAGACTCATCAATAGCTCGCCATCAGGGCTAAATTTATGCACTTGCTGGCCTTTGGTGCCGCTAGCATTAGTGGCAAAGTCCGTAACCCAGACGTTACCTTCATGGTCCGCATGGATACCATGGGGAGTTGTGAATATTCCCGCACCAAAATTAGCCAGCACTTCTCCTGTATTGCGGTCAAATTTGAATATCGGATCTACCAGATTGGTGTCACAGTTAACGGGGCCGCCGGCAGCGCCACCGGCACCAGCTGCACAGCGCTCATAGGCCCAGATATTGCCATCGGTGGGATCGATATCGATACCGGCTGTGTGCCCCCCGACTCGGCCAGCGGGCAATTCACCCCACTGGTTGGCGACCACAGGATTTGGATTAGAGATGCCTTCGCCGGTGACGATATTACCGCCGACTGATCCGCAGCCTGCGAGAAAAACAGAAGCCCCCAGGACGGCTACCTTAATTCGATTACTAGACATGTTTTTTGCTCCATCTTGTTTTTAATTGAACGGCTGCTTCCTGCCAGACGGACGTTCAGGCTATTCTGATGTAAGCAAGAGTCTCTAGCGCACGCCCTTCGGCGCGACTTCGACGCCCGCAATCATGTACCGCTCGACGATTTCCTGCAGAAGACCCGAGTCACGCGCCTCATCGATAAACCGGTCCAATCGCGACACGATGGCCTCATTCTGCTGAGCAACTACAATCGATTGCTCCACCGGTAACACGCTGCCGTCGAGTACACGGACGCGGGGTTCGGTCGCCACCACTGCTGCGAGGCGTTGCTTATTCGCTGCGTAGGCGTCGAGTTCACCTGCGAGAAGCATTCGGGCTGCTTCTTCGTCCGGTGTGCCCCGAGCGAGATGCACGAGCTCGGCGTTCTCAAGCGTACGGTTCAAATGGAGGTCCACGGCGTTGCCCGATATGGCTGCGATGCGGATGCCTTCGCTATCGGCGTCCACGAACGTACTGAATGAGGAATCTGTACGGACGATATAGCTGTTGTGCCCGTAGATATAGGCTTGCGTGAACGCGACTCGCTCAGCCCGAGTCGTGTCGTAAGCAATAAACCCGATATCGGCCGATCCATTTTCCACAGCCTCTATCACAGCCGGAACGCCCGACAGGGGCTGCATGGACACCGGGACCCCCACTCGGCGCCCGAGTTCCCTGGCGACGTCGGCGGCTGGACCCGTTAATTCCCCAGTTTGCGGATCGACACGGACCTGCACGGGATTCGCACCAAGGAACGCGGCACGCAGCGTGCCGGTTGGCGCAAGCACCTCACGCATGGCCCCGTCATCCGTAACCTGTGCCAGCAACGCTCCGGCGAGCGAACTCAAGGTGACGAGGAGGATCCAGCGAGTCGACGAGTTCGGCGATCTCATAGGTTGAGCTTACAACAACATGGCCTCAACTGGCGGTTGTTAAAAAGCGCTGGCCTAGACCAAGTCTAGACAGTTGCTTCCGGCCAGGAGCAGCCATAAGCGTTCGAGACCTCCTGGCACCATTGGCACAAGTCCCGATTAGAGGAGCGATCATTAGAGATCAAACTTGCTGCCTACTGAATGGCCTCTCTAATGAACTCTCGCATTGCGGGCGGATACCCCCGTTGCTCGTCAAATTCGTCGTACTACCGCCTGGCGCCCGGAAACCCTAGATGAAATGCCAGATGTCTCTTTGCTAGAGCCATCATAACCTCTCGGCCATGAGCCAGGCTTTCTCCATGAACTAGCAGCGCCTCAATAGCTATGCATAACCGCTCTAGATAATGACCGAAAGAAACTTTTTCCGCCTCGGATAAATCGTGATAGCTCTGCCTTCCCTTGACAACCAACTTGGCCAGCTCAATGCCATCCGTCTGGGCGTACACGGCGTTAAACCGATCCGCTGCGTTTCCCCAGTTAGCCTGTCTCATCTGAGCCGTATTCTTCCTAATTTCGAATGCCACGAACATAAGGGAGGCGATGACACCCACCGCCGCTAGCAACTCTGCAAGAACAGTAATCTGAGCTAGAGTCATTCAGACCCCACCATCCGTCGATAGATTGGAAAGCGGAGTTCTCCATCTGTCGTTCAACAGCTCATTTCCCCGCTCACCGAACGGCTCCTTCCAACCGAGCCAGTAGCGGACGTAACCCCTCGTCATTCTCTGGCGCCAACAACACTATAGTGCCCGATTATACGAGGGGATATTCACGCATTTCACGCGAGCGCTCGGCCAGTGAATTGGGCTAGACTGCCGGGCAGAAGTATCAGCCTCACCAGCCGCTGGAAAGCCCGTAGAAAATATGCCGTCCTTTGATGTTGTCTCCGAAGTCAACGCACACGAGCTCGCCAACGCCGTCGACCAGGCCAACCGCGAGCTCGAAACCCGATTCGACTTCCGCGGCTCGGGCGCCACTTTCGAGCTCAGCGATTTCGTCGTGACCCTCGCCGCGCCGAACGAGTTTCAGGTGCGGCAGATGCGACCGATCCTGACGGATAAGCTCGGGCGCCGAAAAATCGATGTTAGCGCAATGAAGCCGGAGGAACCCGAGGTCGCTTTGAACAAGACGCAGCAGAAGATCGTACTGCGAAACGGCATCGACTCGGATCACGCCCGCAAGATCGTCAAGTCGATCAAGGAATCCAAGCTCAAAGTGCAGGCATCGATCCAAGGCGAGCAAGTCCGCGTGACGGGCAAGAAACGCGATGATCTTCAGGCCGTCATGCAATTACTCAAGAAGGCGGATCTCGGCCAGCCGCTGCAATTCACTAACTTTCGCGACTGAGCTGCGCGAAGCGATCGGCTATTCAGCCTCGCCGCGGATTCCAACCATGGGAGCACGGCAGCATTGTTGAGATCGCGCGTGTCGGCGGCCTCCATCACGAATACGTGCCAGTGGCCGCATGAACTCCGCCGGATGAGTAATCAGGAAGGACAACCAGTCTGCGCGCTCAGACTGATCGTATTGTAGACAGGTCAATGCTGCTGCGCCGATGCAGAATTCTAAAATTTTCTACCAGTGAAGCGCTCATTCACTGCAGCTGATAGACGAACAATCTCTTCGCTTCAGCGAAAATTAGACTTCATAGCTTCCTTCTTAGCCTTCTTCGCGGCCTTCCGCTCTTTCGGAGTCATCGCCGGTTGTTTTTTTCCTTCTTTTTTCATGTTGCGTTCTTTAGACATAATTTCTACACCCTATCTGCCTTCGGCCAACTCTAATCATATGCATCTCTCCGCATATTAACTGTCTTGAATTCGACTCTGAAGTACAACTCTAACTGATTGATTGGAAGGAAAGCTACGGTAGCATCCTGGCTTTTCCAACCGACCAAAGTAAGAGAGGCACAGCTGAGTGGTTACACGCAGCTTACCCAAGAAGAACGATATCAGATTC
>CAUZMW010000152.1:0-4625 GCA_963581225.1 Gammaproteobacteria bacterium | reverse complement strand
ACTGCACTGGCAGCCTCAGTCTTTTCCATTTCGGCGTGAATTCTCTGTGCGTCGGTGAAATCGACCACAGTGACGGAGTATTGACTGGAGCCGTCCAGCACCGTGTAACGTCGTGCCGGGAAGAGAGCGTCGAATTCCGATTCATAGGTGAACTCCTCCACTTCCGGCTCACCGGGGAAATTCACGCTGAATCGATCGATCCGGTTGGTGTACTCGAACCAGCCCTGCCCCAGGGTGTACATGGGAACCAACAGGGCGAGAATTGCTGAGATTAATTTCACGGGACTCATATTCCCCTCCCTCATCGCCCACACCAGCGAAACTGATGCAATCCCTTCATAACAGCACTTCCCAAAATCTGCTATTACCGGTTTGATTTTATTTCAGAGGTTTTTTATAGACCTTTCAACGAAAGGAGGCAACCTAGACGGCACCCAGGGTCTCTAGCTGGTCTCAGGCAGTGGGAGTTAGGGACACCTTATGATCTGGTGACAACATGATCTGGTGACAACGTCATACTGGCTGTCAGAAGAAACTTTTGACACGGCCTCGGCCAGAAGCAGACGTATCCTCCTGGTAATATAGGCCTAAATTCGCAGCCTGCTCCGAAGCCCTACGAACTCCGGCTATTGACCAACATTCATGGCCACCGGATTCAGCGCAACGTTACTTCCGACGCCGCTAATCCGGTTGAGGCACGATCCGGATATAGGGCTTGGGAGACTTCCAGCCGTCGGGGAACTTCTCCTTGGCCGCCTCGTCGGAAACTGCTGGAACGATGATTACATCCTCGCCCTGCTTCCAATTTACCGGCGTCGCCACCTTGTGCTTGGCTGTGAGCTGCACTGAATCCAACAACCGCAGTACCTCATCGAAGTTCCGACCCGTGCTCATGGGATAGGTGAGCGTTGCCTTGATCTTCTTGTCGGGACCGATGAGAAATACCGATCGCACAGTCTGATTGTCGGCGGCGGTACGGTCCTTAGCATCTCCGCTGGCATTCGGATGCAGCATGTCGTAGAGCTTGGCAACTTCAAGGTCACTGCCGTCAATGATCGGATAGTTGACCGCGTGGCCCTGAGTTTCCTCGATGTCCTTCGACCATTCTCTATGATCGTCCACCGAGTCAGCGGAGAGTCCGATCAATTTGGTGTTGCGCTGATCGAATTCCGGTTTGAGGCCCGCCATGTAGCCCAACTCAGTGGTGCACACGGGAGTGAAGTCCTTCGGGTGGGAGAACAGGATGGCCCATCCGTCGCCAATCCACTCATGGAAGTTAATCTCTCCTTCCGTCGTTTGCGCTGAGAAGTCGGGTGCTTCATCACCGATATGTAGTGCCATGATTCATCTCCTGATTGTTATTCGCGTGGAGAAGACAAAAGTTTATCAACGCATCCGCCACGATGCACCATCTGCGCCGCGTCGGCTATCTCTAAACGTCTGCTTCCGGCCAGAAGCGGTCATTCCCCTATCCGGGAATCTCGCTGAGTTGTGTTGGCGTGTGGACCGCGACGCAAAATCGAAAGGTACTCGTAGAGGCGGGGATACTTGTCCGCGTAGCCACCGCCAGGTCCTGGGCGCTTGAACGTCCATTGGCTACCGTCCCACCTTACATCCTCATTGATGGCGCGGTTCCTACCATCCAGATACGCGACCTCGATATGATCTTTATGGACGTTGCAGACGACCGCATCTTTCTTGCCAATCTTGATCCACTGACTAGGTGAAACTTCGGGTTTGTTATTCACAGCGGCTAATCCTCGCGAGAAGCACTTGGCGTGTCTCGTATAGATCACTCAGATGTATGCGTCAGCTTGCATATTACCTGTTAACGAAGGGCAGCTACAGGTCAGAAGCGGACATAGGCTCGCTCTTTGCAGGTTGATCTCGCCGGCGCGCTTCGACCATCAGCATCAGTTACGCAGTCGCAGTATCGCCCTGCTGTTCGCCTACCGGCCAATCGCCATCACGGGTTCGAACTTCTGAATCCGTTTCCCGTTGCTGACTTCACCGGTGTAGATATTTCCCTTCGAGTCCATAGAGATGGCGTTCGGGAAGTTAAACTGGCCGGCCAATCGGCCGGGGCTACCGAAGTGACCTAGCGTCTCACCACTGCGACGATCGACGGACCAGATCACGTTGTTCATTGCGTCAGCGACGAAGAGGTACTTCTGCTCCGGATCAACGGAGATCACCATTTTGTAGATGGTACCGCAAGGGTTCGGCATAAAGGTGGTACCGTTAATCGCTTTATTGTCGTCGCTACCGCAGGCACGTTGGGCCGGTGTTTCAGGACTGATATAAATATCCTGCTGCCAATCGCCGTCGGTCGTAAACACCTGAATACGGTTCTGGCCCCGCTCACCGATGTAGACCAACCGGTCATTCGAAATCTCGACGAAGTGCATTGCAGGCACGAAGTTCGGCTCCTCGGGTGGCGGCCCGCCATCCCATTTGTAGCCAGGAATCCGGTCGTTCGTGATCTCACTTAACGGCATCCCATGGCCACCCCAGCCACGCTTAAATTCGCCGGTCGAGGCATCGAAGACAACCACGC
Source organism: Gammaproteobacteria bacterium (assembly GCA_963581225.1). Taxonomy (GTDB): domain Bacteria; phylum Pseudomonadota; class Gammaproteobacteria; order Steroidobacterales; family Rariloculaceae; genus SMWC01. The sequence goes on along the minus strand of CAUZMW010000152.1, from coordinate 2,068 downwards.
GCTTCTGGTCGATGATGTAGATCTCGTTGGCGACCTCGTCGATCTGGAACCGCCCCTTCTGGGCGAATTCGTCGACTTCCTGGTTGTTCTCGACCCACTGTACGCCTTCCGGCACACGATGACCGAAGTCCCACACGAGCTGCCCGTCGCGAGTGAACTTCTGGATGCTTTCCTGCGGCCTGGTGCCGCCAACCCAGACGTAACCCTGGCTGTCCGCGATTACCGTCTGGAGCCCCCCCGGCCAGCCGGGATAGTGCGGTCTGTCCCACGCGTGCACGACATCGCCGTCCTGATCCAGCGCGATGATCTCGGGGCCGATCACACAACACAGCACCGCCCGCGGATCATGTTCGGCGATGATCTCGAGGGCGTCGGGCGCGTTCGGACGATTCAGAAACCAGACGATGTCCATGTCGTCGACGCCAATCCCGGTGACCTGTTGCATGCTCCACTTGTTGGGAAGCGTTTTGGGCCAGAAGGGATCAACTTGGTAGGCAGGCGCGCCGTTCACGTCCACGACCTGCCCCTCGACGACCTGTGCGTACGCGGTCGAGCCCGCGGCGAGTGCCAGCAGACCGTTGATGACGAAGACTGCAGCGCACATGGATGGCCGTTGCTTCCTCATTGCAAGATTATGTTCACTCATGTGTACGCTCGCTTCTTGCTTGGATTTCTTTCTGTATTAATAGTCACATAGTTATGTCACGTTTTCTGTTTAACTGTTAACCAACGGCTGGTATCGGCTGCCGCTTCAACCGGTCGCCCAGGCCTGCCTTAGGCTGCAGCTTCACGCAGATGTTGGTTGAACCAATCAATCATGTTTGTCCATGCCAGCTCCGCCGCGGCTTTGTTGTAGCGTTCCGGCGTGGCGTCGTTGAAGAAACCATGGACAGAGTCCGGATAGATGTGACCCTCAAACGTGACGTTGTTGCTCTGCAGCGCTGCTTCATAAGCGGAATACGCGTTGACCAACCGCGTGTCGAGCGCACCGTGATGTATCTGCATTGCCGCCCTGATATTGGGCACGTCCTCCGCGAAGGCTGCGCCGCCATAGAACGGAGCAGCTGCTGCCAGATCCGCGCCCAATAGCACTGCCAGGGTATTAGACATTCCACCGCCGAAGCAAAAACCAGTCGAGCCGATTCTGCCCGTACAATCTGCACGTGACTTCAACCATTGGGCGGCGGCAACGAAATCCTGGGTCATTCTGTTGCGATCGATCTCCCCAAACAACTCACCGCCTCTGAAGTCATCACTCGGATAACCACCCACTGAAGTCAGCGCGTCTGGCGCAAATGCCATGAAGTTCTCCAGGGCGAAGCGCCGTGCGACGTCCTCGGTGTGGGGATTCAGCCCCCGATTCTCGTGAATGACGAGCACGCCCGGCAGTTGCGATGGAGTTGCGCTGCGTGAATCGGCACTGAACGGCCGGACGAGATAGCCGCGGATGAAACCGTTTCCATCTGGTGAGGGCACAGTCTCATAGGTCGCTGTGATCCGCTCGTCATCCCTGGAAACTTGTTGCCCCAGTGCGTAGTTCGGCATCAGGGCTTCGACAATCACAGCGGCAGTCAGACCCCCGACGGCGAAACGCTGCACCCCTGCCAAAAAGTCACGACGACTCAGTTCACCGTGAATAAAACGTGTGTACAAGTCGACCGCTTCAGCGGGAACTCTCTTCTTCGATTCCATCGGCTTCTCCTTATTCTAGTCAAAACGTGGCGCGGCTCACTACTCGACCAGTGGTCGCACGCAACCTTCCCGAACCATCCTCCGATGGCCTATGAGTATAGCTACCGTTCATGCGATCTGTCATCGCTGCACCTCCCTCTCTATAGTTAGAGACTAGGCGTTGCGCCCACCGGTTGAAACCGCGGCCAAAAGCCGCCAATCAGCGAACTATTAGCTCACTGTCCTCGTATAGCCCGTTCCGATACTTTACGGTGCCGAGTCGCCTAGTTGGTTGTATTGGTAGCGGGGGTAGGATTCGAACCTACGACCTTCGGGTTATGAGCCCGACGAGCTGCCTGACTGCTCCACCCCGCAATCGCGAGCGGCGATGATACTA
>CAUZMW010000151.1:0-4629 GCA_963581225.1 Gammaproteobacteria bacterium | reverse complement strand
TTCCGTCTGACCGACGATGGTGCGGTTCGGATAAGGGCCATTGCCGTAGACTTCCTGACGAACGTCGTTGTCGAGTCGCCGAATCGCGAAGAACTCAGCCGACGGATGAGGAGCGTCCGTCCGAATAAACACAATGGTCTCAATCAGGTCGTCGGGCTGCGCGCCCGCAGCGGCGGCAATGTGGAACATATTCGTGTAGGCCTGGCGAACCCGCTCCTTAAGATCGAGCACGATCTCATTCGTATCGGGGTCGATGCCGCGCATGCCTGAGATGAAGACATAGGGGCCGGCCCTCGTTCCGAGCCCCCATTGGGCGGTCGGCTGGATCGACCCTGGCGGATCAAGCCGCTCAAACTCTGCATAGCAGGACTGAGGCGTTGTTTGACACGCCGACAATGCAGTCAGTATGAAACCGGCAAGAATCGACGGTATCGTTTTCACATGCGAACGTCCGTCGAAAACGGTTACCTGTTCCCGCTATAAAGGCCTATTTCCACGTTGCCGTTGCCGCTACAGCTACTCTCCCCATAGCGAGAGAACTTCTGGATTCTCTGTCCGGTGTCCACCTCTCCGGTGTAAACGTTACCGTCCGAGTCGACGGCCAGGGCATGTATCCAGTGAAACTCGCCGATCTGTCGACCCGCTCGGCCGATCCGGTCGAGCTCGTGGAGATTCTCGCGGTTGATAACGTAGAACGTACCGTTCGCGAGATCACCAACATAGAGGCAAGACTGGTCCGGATCCGTTGAGAGAGCGGCCGCGACCGTCGTGCCATTCGCGTAGCTTTCCGGTGAAACATGGACCTCCCTGACGAAGCCGCATACGCCGGGCTCCGCGTTCGGGTTGGAGCACGGCCCGCCGACCTCGGTCGTATCGAAGACCTGGAGCCGGTTGTTGCCGCGATCGCAGGCATAGAGCAGCCCGTCCGCGCTCACGACCGCGCAATGCAACGGGCTGCGGAAAAACATCGGTTTCAAATTACCGGACTCGTAGTCGCTGGCCCATGGCCCCGCGACGTAGGGGTCAATCTCGGTACCTTCTGGATCGTCCACGGGATTCTGGCCGTAGGCCCCGAAGTGCCCAATGTACAGGCCGGTCTCGGCATCCGCGATCAAGATACGCCGGTTACCGTAACCGTCCGCGACATACAACCGGTTGGTCGCCGGGTCGACACTGAAATCGGCGACTAGATAAGGCTGTGGTGTGCCATTAGGGCCGCGGTCGATATTTTCGCTGTCCGGACCTTCCATACCCGCGTACCCCATCTGATAGATGAACTCGCCATCGGCAGTAAATTTCAGGATATGCGAGTCATCTCCGAAGGTGGCCGCCCACGGGAACTGCCCGGTGAAGTTCGCGCCATTGCCCGAGAGGTAGACGAAGTCGTTATGGTCCACGAAGAGTCCATGCTCGCGGCCAGGCCAGTCACAACCGTCCTCGGCGCGGCAGTTGGTCTCGAGGAAACCCGGGTCCTGGGGGCCGCCCCACGCATCGAGCAGGTTGCCTTCCCGGTCGAACTTGAGCACGGACGGAGCAGGAACGCAGCAGCCGGCCGCCTGGTCCGCGAAGGCTCTCGAATTGCCAAGGCCGTCGACGGGCACGCCGTCGGCGTCAGCGCCAGCCACGCCCAGGCCGGCCGACGCGCTTGAGCTCAATGACCGCGGCCGGTGGTAGACCCAGACGTTATCGTGGGAATCGACGGCGAGCCCACCGACCTGACCGATACGCCAGTTGTTCGGCAGCGTTTTCGGCCAGCTGGGATCGACGATAAAGCTCGGCGCTGATGCGCCGTCAGAGAACCTCGGCGCCGATCGCTCAGCAAGGCGTTCAATGGAATCGGCAGGGAGCAGCGGTGAAGCCGCTGGTGCTTCCGCCGATTCCGGCATTGGCGCCGGCGCTGTGTCCGGGCCCGCATTCGGACCGGAACACGCAGAGATCCCGACTAACACACTCAGCAGGCCAACGAGGGCAATACGGTTCTTGTTATTCATTTTTCTCCCCAAGGGTGTTCAGAATTCAGAGCGGATGTCATTGATGAATAGCTTCTAGAATAAGCGCTTACGTACATCAGGGGCAACTGAAAACAACGCCAGGCGCTACTCGTCGGGAGATTCGAGAATCTCCGCAACATCAACGACCCGGCCTTCCCGCGCCGATCTGGCACCGGCACGGATCACCGCCAGTGATTCGGTCGCGCGCCGGCCGCCGATTTCAGGCGTAGCCTCCCCTCGGACGCAGGCCGCGAACTCCTCAAGTTCGTCCACGATGGCATCGTTCTGCTCGCATGCTATCGAGTTCGCAGCGGAGTCTCCGCGCTCGAGATAGCGCAATCCCTGAAACAGGTCGTAATAAGCGCTGGCCTCCTTACCGTATATATTCATCATGTAGTACTCGGATGCCGACGCGTAACTGGCAGCCAAATTCGATATGGCGCCGTTCTCGTGCTCCAGCAGCAGGTTAGCGATATCCGGATTATCTCCCGGCAGCACGAGCCGTGCCGACATCGCGGATACCCGCTTAACCGGCCCCATCAGCATCTCGAGTACGTCAGTGTAATGGATGCCGATCTGCAGCATGACGCCGCCAGGCATCCCGGATGCCTGGTAACGCCAGGAGCTGAGGTCGATCTTTCCCAGCCGATCACGACTGATATTGCACTCGGCCTGGACTAACTTACCGAACCGTCCAGCCTCAATCTTATCCTTGATCCAGCGATAGTGGCTCTCGCGGCGGCGTTGGTAGCCGACAGACAGGATCACATCGGCATCGGAGCAGATCTGCGTGATTGCCCGTCCGTCCGCCACGGTATTCGCGATGGGCTTATCCAGAAAAACATGCTTACCACTCTCCGCCGCTAAGCGCACCGTTTCCAGATGAATAGAGTTAGGGGTTGTGTTAATAACGGCCTGTACGGCATCGTCCGCGAGAAGATCTTCATAGCTCGCAGCCGCTTTGCAGTCGTACTTCTTCGCAAAGGTTTCGCGTTTATCTGCCGAGCGCGTGTAACAAGCTACGATATCGATCGCGGGCGTTCGGCCAACAGCATCCGCGAGGACGTCCGACCACCACCCCAGCCCTAAACAAGCGACACGAACCGGTTCTACACTCATCGACTACTCCGAGAAACCTGGTCTTGCTGTGCCCGCCGGCCGTAGTCGCCGCGCGCTCACAATCGACCAGACAATGGAAACAGCCGCCAGGCCGAGAAAAAACACGCTAAACGGTGACGTGAAAAATATCGAAACGTCCCCCTGCGACCCGGTCAACGCGATCCGCAGATGCTCCTCCAGTGGACGGCCAAGCACCAACGCTAACAACAGGGGCACAACCGGCATATCGAGCCATTTCATACCGATACCCAGCAACCCGAAGAAGAACATGACGTAGACGTCGAACAGCGAATTTCTCAGGGCATAGGATCCGACGACGCAGAGAATCGCAATCGTTGGCATTAGAATTGCTCGGGGCATGGCGATGAGCTTGACGAGAAAACGTAACCCGACGAACGCGATGATCAAGTTAAAGATATTCGCCCAGAAGAATGAAAAAATCAGGCCATAAGCGAAATCCGCCCGTTCGATAAACAGCAGGGGGCCCGGCGCCAGACCATGGACCAGCAATGCGCCGATCAGAATCGCGGTTACCGGATCTCCGGGAATACCGAGAGTCATCATCGGAACCAACGCGCCGCCCGTTACGGCATTATTCGCGGACTCAGGGGCGGCGATACCCTCGACTGCACCTTCGCCGAACTCCTCCGGTCTACGAGCTGTCTTGTGCGCATAGTCATAGCTGATGAACGCCGCAATCGGCCCTCCTGCTCCGGGCAGAATGCCTAGAAAGGTGCCGATTACCGACCCAATACCGACTGGGAGTCGTATCTTTCGGATATCCGGCAGCGTCGGCAATATACCTTCGAGCCGTAGCTGTGGCGCACGCGTTGCCCTCCCCGGTTTCGACGCGCCCAGATTTTCGAGAAGTTGAGGGATCGCGAACAGACCGATCAGCGCAGTAAGAAAGTGAATTCCGGACAGTAAATTCGCGTCGCCAAACGTGAACCGCGCCGTGCCCATGACCGGATCCTGACCGATCGAGACGATCGCGAGCCCGATCACCGCCGAGAGCAACCCCTTTATCAAGGACTTTGCCGCGAAGGAACAGATGACTGTGAGGCCTAGGAACACGAGACTGAACAGGTCCGGCGCGCGGAACCCGAGTGCCAGCTCGGCGAGATTGGGTGCGATCAGGAACAGGCAGAAGAAGCTGAATAAGCCACCCGCGAAGCTTGAGAGGATGGCGATGCCCAACGCCCGCCCTGCTTCACCGCGTGCGACCATCGGATGGCCATCGATAGCCGTCGCCGCTGCGGATGGCGTGCCGGGAATATTCAGCAGGATAGCCGAGAAACTACCGCCCATCATGCCGCCGACATACAGCCCAAGCAGCAACGCGATCGACATACTGGGATCGAGCGCAAACGTCAAAGGCAGAACGATGATGATGCCGGTGGAGATCGTCATACCCGGAATCATGCCGACCGCAATGCCGAGCATCGATCCGAGCGCCGTCGCCAGCAGACTCGAGGGTTGAACGGCCTGCATGAAGCCCTGGAGTACGTCGCCGTTCATC
>CAUZMW010000150.1:0-4636 GCA_963581225.1 Gammaproteobacteria bacterium | reverse complement strand
CATGGGCTCCGAGGCAGAGCGCGAATATCTGAGTGACGCGGAACTCGATGGAATTCGTCTACAGGCAACCGCAGATGTTGAAGAGTGGTGCGATTAGCTCGAACCACGTCCCCGACTCCGGCGCAGGATACCGACAGGATCGACGCCGCTCCGACTCCAGCGTGAGTACCCCATCCCAGCCGTCCCGGCGGCGAATCGCATTCGACCCGGCGCCACAGGACGATTTCTTTCTGCCGGACTTCTGCGCGCCGCGCATGGTGCTCGCGATCGTACTCGTTATCGAGCTGCTGGCGTTGACGTTCGCGCTGGCTCGTCCGGGCGGTGCCGAATTCTTAACCGAGCTGGCGGAGGAATTCTCGCCGGAGTTTTCACGGATCCACCGGAGTGTCCTGGTATCGGTCGGGTACCTCGAGGTCGTAGAGAGGGACCGGGACGGTAAGCACTTTGTGCGCATCAGGAATCGTGACGAGCGGTTACCGGTTAGCAGGCGCCAGGTCCGTGATCTTAAACGCCTCCTGACGCTCCGTTAACGTCTCTGCCCGGCTCAAGACCAGCAGGCGGCTTAGGTTTTTTCAACAGCTCGTTAGATCGGTGTGGTAAAAAGGGGTTCCAGTCAACGTCCATCGTAGATCCATGAGTCAGACCGAATCGCCTGAGGGTAACGACGGGCAGCCCATCGCCGACGCCGACGCAGTTGCGGAGGCGGAAGTCACTACGGCCGAGGATATCGTGTCGCCGTCGGAGCCGGACAGCGCTCCCGTTGCCGAGCGGACTCCGCGACGCAATAGCTCTTATCTTGCAAGCGGCCTGGCTTTAATCTGCGCGCTTCTCGCCGCCGCGGCAGCCGGGTTTCTCTGGTGGCAGTACCGGCAGTTCGATATAGACCTCGATCAGGCCGATGCCGATTCCGCGGTTTCGCTGCAGGCGGTTCGTGCCGATGTGCGCGCGTTGGAAGACCGGATTGCGGACCTGATCGACAGTAACGAGGCGACACGGGGGCTTGTCGCCGACGTCGACGAACGCGTCGGGGCATTGCCCAGCCGGCTTCTCGATCTGGAAGAGCAGTTGAGCGCGACACAAGGCGTATCGGCAGACGCCCGCCGTCGGTGGCTCAGGGCGGAGGTAGAATACTTCCTCGCCATTGCCAACGCGGAGCTGACACTGGCGGGGCGCTGGGAGAACGCGATTACGGCGCTGGAGCTCGCTGACGAGAAGTTGCTCGAGCTTGCGAACCCGGTGTTCGGTGGCGTGCGCGAGCGCATCGCGGCCGAGCTGATTGCGTTGCGCGCCGTTCGCCTGCCGGACGTTGAGGGCTTGAGTTACGGTTTGAGCAGACTGGCGCAAGGCAGTCGCACACTGCCAATGCGGTCTACGTTGCCGAGCAATTTCGAGACTGACGGCGCGGTGCCGGCGGAGGACGTAACCGGTCTCGCCAGAGTCTGGCTCAGCCTGAAGAATGCCGTCGCGGGGATGGTCAGTATCGAGCGCCGCGATGACTCGGCCGTCCAGTCTCTCTCTGTCGACGAGCAAGCGCTGGTACGCCAGCGGCTCGAATTGGAATTGGATCTCGCGCGACTCGGTCTCGTCAGAGGGAGGCAGGAGGCCTTTCAGCAGAGTATCGCGATCGCGACGGCACTCCTGGAGCGTCGCTTCGATACGGCCGAAGTGGCCGTGGAGAGTGCTATCGCACTACTCGATCAAATGGCCGGGTTGGACGTCGCCCCGGCGCGTCCGGATATCAGTGGTTCACTCGGTCTGCTACGCGGCCTGGCCGATAGAGACGGCTGATGCGCGTCGGGCTTTGGGGCATGGCGGCCGTGTTGCTGGGCGCTTTCTCAGCTCACTTTCTGCTTCGAGATCGAGGCTATGTTCTCATCAACTATGCGGGCTACGTGATCGAGATGTCCGTGCCCGCGCTGCTGGTCCTGTTAATTCTCGGCTACGCGTCGATTCGCGCCCTGTTTGCCCTATGGCGAGCACCGCGCCGCCTTGGGGAAGCGTTGGCCGACGGGCAGGTTAAGCGTGCGGGGGTCAAATTAACCCGTGGCCTGATCCACATTGCCGAGGGCGACTGGTCGAAGGGCGAGCGATTACTGACTCAAGGCCTGAGGGGAACTGACGCACCGCTGATCAACTATCTGATGGCGGCACGAGCGGCACAGTTACAGGGCTTCAATCAGCGCCGCGATGACTGGCTCAAGTTGGCTTACGAGGAACTGCCTCACGCCGAGACCGCGGTATTGCTGACCCAGGCCGAGCTCCAACTCGAGGCCGCTGAGTACGAACGCGCGCTCGCAACGTTGAGTCGAATCGAGGAGACACATCCGGATCATCCGGTTGCGCTCGCGCTGCTCGCGAAGACACACCGCGCGTTACAGGATTGGGATCGGCTGATCGGGCTACTGCCGCGGCTGGAGGCCGCGAAACTCGAACCTGAGGAACGTGAGCAGCTGACAGTCGAAGCGCTGGCCATCTATTGTGCGCGGACTGAGTTGACCTACGTGGATCTCGAACGGCGCTGGGCGCAACTACCGGCAAAAGTTCGCACGGCGTCACGCCTGATCGCTTTGCACGCTACGGCCCTGAGTTCACTCGGTCGCGGTGATCAGGCGGCACGCGAGATACGCGCCGCGCTGAAGAAGGACTGGAACGAGGATCTGGTGATCGCCTATGGCCGAATCGACACAAAGGAGCCGGCGAAACTGTTAAAACGGGCTGAGCAATGGCTGAAGGCCCACGCCGAGGACGGCGCACTGCTGCTGACGGCGGCGCGGTTGTGTATGGCGGAAGAGTTGTGGGGTAAGGCTCGCAGCTACCTGGAATCGAGTCTCGCGATGGCGCCGCGGACGGATGCCTACGCTTTATACGGCCGTCTTCTAAAGCAGCTTGGCGACGACGACAATGCGGCGCTGGCGTTCCGGTCGGGATTGGCGCTGGTCACGGGCGCCGTCGATGAAGTGCCCGCGTTGGACGCTCCGCCGCGCGTTGCAGAGTCCGCCAACGAACTCGAGGATGAGTCTACAGCCGAGGACGAGACCGCTTAGAATCGAGCCACTCGATAATCGGATCCCACTGTTCCCAGTCGGGCCATGCGAGATAAGGCGGTAGTTCATGGATACCGAGGCCGCGCTGATACGCCCGGATATAGTTCTGCGCTTCTCGCAGCGCCGCGACGTAAGGTACCTTGAGTTTCTCCAGATACTCGTCGAGCTCGCCGAAGATCAACGTATTGTCCTTCACGCGGTTTGCGATCAGCCCGACTTTGGCGTGCCTCGACGAGACCTTGCCCCGGCCTAAAAGTTCGGTGATGAACTGACCAGCGGCTTTGATATCGATCGGCGATGGCAATACGGGTACGAGAATGGTCTCCGCATGCTTGACCAGCTCCGTCAGCTCCTTGCCGTGAGAGCGAGCCGGCGCGTCGATAATTACGTAGTCGGCGTTTCGTGGCAGGTGTCGCAGGCCTTCATCGTAGCCAGCAAGACCCGTAATGGGGGCCGCGGTCTCAGGGCGCTCGTCGAGCCATCCCAGGGCCGAGCCTTGAGGGTCGTAGTCGGCCAGCACGGTGTCATAGCCTTCAGACGCGTAATACGCGGCGAGATTGATCGCAAGGGTACTTTTACCGCACCCGCCCTTGGCGTTGGTGACCAGGATGTGTCGCATAGTGTTCTCCCGGGGTTTTCCGCGTCAGCCCGCTGATTGTTGGTTTTCTTACGAGGCAATTAACCGGTGTGAAGCACCTAAAGTAGCCAGCATTATGACAAAAGTCCACCACCGCGCGCGCTGCCGTCGCGATGCTGCGCATCCCGTCTCAGTTGAACCCAAGCTCATCCCAGAGCTCGTCGACGCGTTTCGTGACGTCCGCATTCATGGTGATCGGTTTTCCCCACTTCCGCTCGGTCTCCGCTGGCCACTTGTTGGTGGCGTCGAACCCGACTTTAGACCCGAGTCCCGCAACCGGAGAGGCGAAGTCGAGGTAGTCGATCGGTGTCGATTCCACGAGCTGCATGTCACGAGCCGGGTCCATACGCGTACTCATCGCCCAGACGACATCCGACCAGTTACGTACATCGATGTCGTCGTCCACGACGATAATGAGCTTCGTGTACATGAATTGCCGAAGATATGACCAGATCCCGAACATGATGCGCCGGGCGTGTCCCGGATACTGTTTACGGATGCTGACGACAGCCACGCGGTAAGAACACGCTTCACTCGGTAAGTAGAAATCCTCGATTTCCGGATATTGAGTCTGTAACACCGGCACGAACACGTCGTTGAGCGCGAGCCCGAGCACGGACGGTTCATCCGGCGGCCGGCCGGTGTAGGTCGTGTGATAGATGGGATCGGCGCGGTGAGTGATCTTATCCACCGTCATGACGGGAAACGACTCCGTCTCATTGTAGTATCCCGTATGATCGCCAAAGGGCCCCTCAACCGCCGTATCATCGGGCGCAATATGCCCCTCCAGCGTAATTTCCGCATTCGCCGGGACGGAGAGGTCGGAGGTCAGGCAGGTTGTGAGCTGGGTCCGGGCTCCACGGAGCAGACCCGCGAACGCGTATTCGGACAACGTGTCGGGAATGGGAGTAACCGCGGCTAACAGAGTCGCGGGATCCGCTCCGATCGTCACGGC
>CAUZMW010000149.1:0-4639 GCA_963581225.1 Gammaproteobacteria bacterium | reverse complement strand
CTATCACCTCGTCGGTGAGGACGAAGCCGATATCAAGAGCGGCTTATTGTCGATCGGCTCGCCGGTCGCCCGTGCGTTGATCGGGAAGGAAGAAGGCGACATCGTGGAAGTTGTGACGCCCGGCGGCACGGCAACCTACGAGATCACGGCCGTCGAATATATCTAACGAATCGCGACGAGGCCGTCGCTCCTAACTCGGTAGGACGATCGCCGGTTTCTCTGCCGACCGATACAACAACGCCACGTTACCGATCCGCTGCACCAACTGCGCCGACGAGCAGCCTACCAGATCCTGGATCAACGCATCGCGTTCCTTGCGGTCGCCGCTGCGGACTCGGACCTTGATCAGCTCATGATGATCCAGCGTGCTGCCGACCTCGGCGAGTACGCTCTTCGACAACCCGCCGGAGCCGACGAGTACGAGCGGTTTCAGGCCGTGGCCGAGACCTTTCAGGTACTTGCATTGGGAAACTGTGAGCGACATGGTAGGGCAGTATATAAGGTGTCGCGGTGAGTGTCGGTGGCGAGAAAATCGGGTTCGGGTTCGCATTGGCGCCAACGGGAAGCCAGCGATCCGTATGTCGAGAAGGCCGCGCAACGGAATCTACGTTCTCGCGCCTATTTTAAGCTGGAGCAAATTCAGGCGAAGGAGCGAATTTTGAAGCCCGGTATTGCCTGTGCGGATCTCGGTGCGAGCCCTGGAGGCTGGAGTCAATACGCAGCAGGAATCGTCGGTTCCCGGGGGCGGGTTTTGGCCGTGGACCTGACGCCGATGGCGCCGCTTGACGGTGTGGAGTTTTTTCACGGCGATTTTATGGCCGAGAAGATACGCCGGGCGCTCAAGGACGCGCTGCTGGACGCCCATCTAGACCTTGTAATGTCCGATATGGCCCCCAATATTACCGGTATGAGGTCCGTCGACCAGCCGCGAGTCATGGGGCTGGCAGAGGAAGCGCTGGCGTTTTCAGAATCGACCTTGCGGCTCGGTGGTGATTTTCTAGTCAAGTTGTTTCAGGGCGAGGGATTCGAGGACTTCGTCAAGTTTTCGAGGGGTCGATTTCAGAAGATCCGCTTGCTTAAACCGAAGGCTTCAAGGCCTGAAAGCCGTGAGATGTATCTGCTGGCGAGAAACTTTGGGATGTAGTAGGGTCTAAAGCTTAGACGCAGGTTAAAACTTGTGAGGGTAACGTATTGAACGACCTGGCAAAGAACGTCATTCTTTGGGTGGTCATCGCTGTCGTGCTGGTATCCGTATTCCAGAGTTTCGGCACGTCAAACGAGCGCATCGAAACCGTGCCTTACTCGCAATTCCTGTCCTACATCGAGGACGGTTCGGTCGAGGAGGTCGTCTTCGACGGCGATGCGATCCACGTCGAGCGCCAGGGCGAGCAATTCATTACTTACAACCCCGAGACCGAGAATACGGCTCTGATCGGTACGCTGGATGAGCACAACGTAGTCATTCAGGCCAGTCCGCCAAGACAGCAGTCCTTCCTGCTGCAATTGTTTATTTCTTCGTTCCCGATTCTGTTACTCATCGCCGTCTGGGTCTACTTCATGCGGCAGATGCAGGGCGGCGGTGCGGGTCGTGGCGCGATGTCATTCGGCAAGAGCAAAGCGCGATTGCTTGGTGAGGATCAGGTCAGCGTGACGTTCGCTGACGTTGCCGGCATTGAGGAAGCGAAAGAGGAGGTCATGGAGATCGTCGAGTTCCTCAAAGACCCGGCGAAATTCCAGCGTCTGGGCGGCAAGATTCCGAAAGGCGTGCTCATGGTAGGTTCTCCCGGCACCGGTAAGACGCTGCTGGCACGAGCCATCGCCGGTGAGGCAAAAGTGCCGTTCTTCACGATATCCGGTTCCGACTTCGTTGAGATGTTCGTCGGCGTCGGTGCCTCCCGTGTGCGCGACATGTTCGAGCAAGCCAAAAAGCATGCGCCGTGTATCATCTTTATCGATGAAATTGACGCCGTCGGCCGGCACCGGGGCGCTGGTCTCGGCGGTGGCCATGACGAGCGTGAGCAGACGTTGAATCAGCTGCTCGTTGAGATGGACGGGTTTGAAGGCAATGACGGCGTCATCGTGATTGCTGCGACCAACCGGCCCGACGTGCTGGATCCGGCTTTGCTGCGCCCGGGACGCTTCGATCGCCAGGTCGTCGTTCCCTTGCCCGATGTCCGCGGACGGGAGCAGATCCTGAAAGTGCATATGCGCAAGGTGCCGATCGCGAAGAATGTTAAGCCGTCCGTGATCGCCCGCGGAACGCCGGGGTTCTCCGGCGCCGATCTCGCCAATCTCGTCAACGAATCGGCTCTGCTCGCTGCGCGTGCTAATCGGCGTACGGTCAGCATGGACGAGTTCGATAAGGCGAAAGACAAGATCATGATGGGGACCGAGCGGCGCTCCATGGTCATGAGTGAGGACGAGAGAAAGCTCACGGCCTACCACGAGTCAGGTCATGCCATCGTCGGATTGACGGTCCCCGACCACGACCCGGTCTACAAAGTATCGATTATTCCCCGCGGCCGGGCTCTGGGCATCACGATGTTTCTGCCCGAGGAAGATCGCTACAGTTATTCCAAACAACGTCTGATGAGTTCGATGAAGAGCTTGTACGGCGGGCGGGTCGCGGAGGAACTGATTTTCGGCCCGGCCTACGTTACTACCGGCGCGTCGAACGATATCGAGCGTGCGACGGAGATCGCGCGGAACATGGTAACGAAATGGGGGTTATCCGATCGGCTCGGACCATTAACCTATAGTGAGGATGACGGCGAAATCTTCCTCGGTCGCAGCGTCACGCGCCACAAGCAAGTCTCGGACGTCACGGCTCACGTTATCGATGAAGAGATCCGCTCTATTATCGAGGTCTGCTATGAGGATGCCAAGCAGATTCTCTCGGCTAATGAGTCAACGCTCCACTTGATGGCCGAAACCCTGATGAAGTACGAGACAATCGACGAAACTCAGATCAGCGACATCATGGCCGGCCGGGAGCCTCGGCCGCCGGAAGACTGGGATGACACTGAGCCGGGCGAAACCATAGAGGCTGAGCCGGAACCCGAACCCGAACCGGAAAACCCGAAGCCTCCCCTGGGCGGACCCGCCGGCCAGCACTAGGCAGTAACTCTTGGCAAGGCGCTACTTCGGGACTGACGGTATACGCGGCCGGGTTGGCGAAGACCCCATGACCGTCGAATTCGCGTTGCGGCTCGCCGGCGCAGCCGCCCGCGTACTCGCTCCCGATGGCGGCTCCCTGCTGATCGGAAAAGACACCCGTGTGTCGGGCTATATGTTTGAGTCCGCTTTGGAAGCCGGCTTTGTAGCCGCCGGTGTGGATGTTCTACTGACCGGCCCTCTGCCGACTCCGGGAATCGCCTACCTGACCAAACAGCTCGGCGCAGACTTCGGCATCGTCATCAGCGCCTCGCATAATGCCTACTACGATAACGGCATCAAGTTTTTCGACCGCGAGGGCGAGAAACTGTCGGACGCGGTCGAGGAGGCGATCGAAGCCGGCCTCACAGAACCGTTGATAACGCGTGAATCCCATGCCTTGGGTCACGCAACCCACGCCGGCTCGGCGCGATTGGACTACCAGGAATTCTGCAAGGGGACGATTCCCTCCGGCATGAAGTTCTCCAACCTGAAGATTGTCGTCGACGCTTCCCATGGGGCAGCGTACAAAGTCGCGCCCCGCGTGATCGGCGATCTAGGCGCTGAGTTGATTCCGGTCGGTTGTTCTCCCAACGGACAGAATATCAACGACGGTTGCGGTTCGACCCGGCCGGATCTGCTCAAGCTGACCGTGAAAGGTGTCCGCGCCGACGTGGGTATCGCGTTGGATGGCGACGGCGACCGGGTCGTGATGGTCGATGAAGACGGCGAACTCGTGGATGGCGATCAGCTTCTGTACGTGTTGGCTGGAGACCATGTCGCGCGGAAGAGCTTGAAAGGACCCGTCGTAGGCACGGTGATGAGTAACCTAGGCCTGGAGCTCGCTCTGGGCGAATTGGGCGTCGATTTCCGCCGTGCCAGTGTCGGCGACCGTCACGTTCTCTCGATGCTCAAGGAGCACGGCGGGATCCTAGGCGGCGAGGCGTCCGGGCATCTGATCTGCCTCGACAAGACGACGACCGGCGACGGCCTGATCACGGCGCTGCAGGTTCTCTCGGTCATGGAGCGTACGGGTCGCAGCCTGAAGGATCTGGCAGCCGGGATGACACAGTTTCCGCAGACGATGTTGAGCGTGGAGGTTGCCGATCAGGTCGACCCGCACTCCCAGCCCGAGATCCGTCAGGCGATCACCGACGTCGAAGCGAAGCTTGGTGACCTCGGCCGCGTGGTGCTGCGGGCTTCCGGCACGGAGCCCGTCATTCGGGTCATGGTCGAAGGCGAGGATCGCGATACCGTCGCGGAATTAGCCGAGTATTTGTCGGACTCCGTTCGAACCTCGTTAGCGACGTAATTGTTGCGCTGCCGGGCTCGGGCCCTTAAGCTCCCGGCCCGCCGCTACAGTGGCACGGTTAACGCAGGACTATATGGCCGCAAACTCACGAAAACTACTAATCGCCGGTAACTGGAAGATGCACGGCTCCCTGACCGAGAGCCGGGAACTTGTCACCGGCCTGATCGAAGGCGT
>CAUZMW010000148.1:0-4669 GCA_963581225.1 Gammaproteobacteria bacterium | reverse complement strand
CACGACCTCTTCGGGAATCACGGAAGGAAAGTATCTCGTCCTCCACCTGCCAGCGGGACAATGGCGCCCAGGGACGAGCGTCATCCACGCTCGGTTTCGCCATGAGCGTTGATTGGTCCGGCGCGAAACTCAGAAGCACGCGCTCGTCTCCGAGGGCGGGGTTACCGTATAACACACAGGTCCAAGTGTCGCGAGGATCGATGACTCCCTCATCAGGCGACCAGTCTTGCTGAGCCTGGCCGGGCGCGGAACACGCGACTAGCAGCAGCACTGCCAGAAGCCTCCCGCACAGTCGCGTGGAGGCGGCTATTGATGATCCTCCATGATCACCCGCGGTCGCAGTCCGACTTCGTTGATCATGCCGCGCAACTGCAGAACCTGTTTGGCATTCGGGTTGATGGCCGCGGCCAGATCCAGGTCCGATGTCGCCGTCGCCAGCCTGCCATTGAGATAATGCGCGTACGCGCGATTGCTATAGGTGCGCCAGTTTCGGTCGCTCATGCCTAAGGATTCGTCGCAGTAGGGTATGGCGAGATCGGGTTCGCCCTTGCCGGCATGCGCGGCGCACAGATTGGATAACGCCGCCGCCCGATCCTCTCGACTGGGCTGATAGCGCGTCAGACCCAGATGGGTCAGGCGGATGCCCTCGTCGTATTGGTCCATGCGGATCGCAAACGATCCGGCAGACAGAAACTCGTTTCCGGCACCGATGATCGTACGGTTATCGGTCCGCTGGGCCGCGACGGTACTCGCCGCCAGCAAGCACGCGAAACCGACCAAGAAACTGCGGCCCATACTATCCTCCTCAGCCCCTCAGTATAACATTCACAGCCGCCCGTAGGATTCGTAGGAGCGACGAAAACTCGCACCTAGAAACAAGGAGTTAGGCTATGGCACCATGAGCAACCGGTGCCGCTACTGGCGCCGGGGTAAGGGAGAGCGCATGACTGAGGTCGCCGACGCGGAACGCTTGATAGCGGAGCACATGACCGCATTCGGGGAGCGGACGCTGCCGCTTTCCGACGCAGTTGATGCCGTGCTCAACGAAGAGATCGTCGCCGAGCGAGACCAACCGCCGTTCGATCGAGTCACGATGGATGGAATAGCTATTGCTTTCCGCGACTGGCAAAACGGTACGCGAAGCTTTCGGGTCATCGGAACTCAGGGGGCTGGCATTCCGGCCCTCAGCCTCTCGGCTACTGGGCAATGCGTGGAGATCATGACCGGCGCCGTGCTGCCGGAGAATGCGGACAGCGTCGTCCCCGTGGAGCGAATTACACGCGTTCAGGACGCGGCCGAGATTGAAGACACCGCAGAGGTCTCGCTCGGGCAATTCATCCATCCTCGCGGTTCCGACAGAAAAGCCGGCAGCCCGCTTCTGCACCCCGGTATCCGACTTGGTCCGCCTGAGATAGCGGTACTCGCGAGCGCCGGATGTACACAGGTGCGTGCCGCGGCACTTCCACGCGTCGCCGTCATCTCAACCGGCGACGAACTCGTCGCAGTCGAAGAACCGCTCGCTGACTATCAGATTCGCTCGAGCAACGATCGCGCCATCGAGGCGAGCCTGCTACGCCACCACCTCGCCCGCGTCACGCGCTCACAGATCCGGGATGAGCGCGACAACATGCTCGAGGCGATCCGCGACTTACACGACCAGAGCGATGTTCTTATCCTCAGCGGCGGTGTCTCAATGGGGCGGTACGACTTCGTGCCGAGCGTCCTTGAGGAGCTCAACGTGACGCTCATCTTCCATCGTATCGAGCAACGTCCAGGGCGCCCGATGTGGTTTGGCGTCAGCCGCGACGCGAAGCCCGTTTTCGCCCTGCCCGGCAATCCGGTATCGACGATGGTTTGTTTGAACCGCTACGTCCGGCCGGCTCTACAACAGGCGCTCGGGCTTGGTCCGAGCAGCGCTGAACGCGTGACACTCGCTATCGATGTCGAGTTCTCTGCCGATCTGACTTACTTTCTGCCAGTTGACGTCGACTGGACCGACGACGGTCTCGGCATGGCGACGCCGCGTCCGACCAACACCTCGGGAGACTTTGTCGCCTTGGCCGGCACCGACGGTTTCGTGGAGCTACCGCGCGGCCGAAATATTTACGAACGAGGCGCGGTCGTTCGCTTATTCCGCTGGTAGCCGCGTCGCCCTAAGGCCGGCGTCCTGACGCCAGAAGTCGTCCTGGTAGTCAGGCTGTGGAACAACTCATATCCTGCCCGCAGCACAGCGGAGACTTGATCTTGCCATGGCCGTTGGGGCACTTGGAAATCTGCACTTGTTTTCCGTCCGCCAATTCCAGCATATCGTTTTCCAACGCGGTGTCGCAGTGACCGCACGTCGCGTTGACACTCATACCGCACTTTCCACATTCATAGGTCGCCATATTGTTATCTTGCCTCGTGAGTGAATTACAGGTTCAGGAATGAATTAGAAGATATCTTGTACGACGATCATGATAACCGTCATTTTGAGAATAAAGCCCGCCTCAGTCCCAATCGCAGCGAGTCCTCGCCGTCGCCCAGTGAGGCGGGCGTGAAAGTCGCGCCGCGTTGCGCGAAGGCTGCCATCGACGCCGACATCAGCAGCAGTGCCACCACGGTAGCGGCGACGCCGTACGGACTGAATTCCCCCCAAGCTGGGGCCATGTTTCCCCTAACGATCAGGACTTATTCGTAGTGAGAACTTTACCACGACGACCGGACAGCCTGTCCCGCGGGGGATACGTGTAACATGACTCGCGACGATCGAGGGGACGAGTGATGACCAATGTGGAGGAGAAAGAGCCGGCCCTGACACCGGTACAAAAGCTCGGCGAAGCGATCGCCGACCGAGTGGAACGGTGGATGCCGAGTCCGTTCCTGTTCGCGATCCTGCTCACGTACGTTGCGGCAATCGCTGCGTTTTTCTCGGAGGGATCTGGGATAACGGAGATCGCGCAGTCATGGTACGGCGGCTTCTGGGCCTTGCTCCAGTTTGCCATGCAGATGGTACTGATCCTCGTGACGGCGAATGTGGTCGCCTACCATCCGCGAGTGAGAAAAGGAATTCTTCGTCTCGTTCGCCTGCCGAAGAACGGCCGACAGGCCGTCGTCCTGGTGGGCATCGGTTCAATGCTGACCGGCTGGGTCTCATGGGGTCTTGGGCTGATCTTCGGCGCGATCCTGGTCCGCGAAATGGGCAAACACGCAGGCAAAAGCGGGATGGCGGTCCACTACCCCTTGTTGGCTGTCGCCGGTTACATGGGTATGAGTCTCACCTGGGGGTGGGGGCTCTCGAGTTCCGCTGGACTCCTGCAGGCGACCGATGGCAATGCGTTGATGGAACTCGGGTTCGTCGACCGCGTCATACCGGCGACCGAATGGGTCTTTCATGCCTACCCTTTGCTGCTCACGGCGTTGAGCCTGATTTTCGCATCGATCATGTTGTACCTGCTCTGCCCGCCCGACGACAACTGCAGAGGCATCGAACGCTACGTGCTACTCGACCGGGACGACGATACAGTAGCTGAAGCGACAGCTCAGACGCCCAGCAAGAACCCGTCGCTCGCGGATAGAATCGACAACAGCGCGATACTCGGTGGAATCCTTGCGCTGACCGGGCTCGTCCTGTTCGCGAGCGTGTTCCTTAGCCAGGGTCTCGGCGCCCTCAACCTCAACGTCCTTAACTTCGGATTTCTGATGATCGGCCTGCTGCTGTACACGAGTCCGTCCAGATACCTGGGTGAGTTCTACGACGCCGTCCAGGGGAGTTCGGGCGTCATTCTGCTGTTTCCGTTTTATGCCGGAATTATCGGCATCATGACGGGTACCGGACTCGTCAACACGATGACCGAGTCGCTACTCTCGATTGCCACGCCGGAAACCTTCCCCGTGATCGCGTGGATCACCGGTGGGATCCTTAATGTCTTCGTGCCCTCGGCGGGAGGCGAGTGGGCAATCATCGGCGGACCGATGATGGTCGCCGGTGCCGAGTTGGGTATTCCGCATGGACAGACTATCGCGGCCTACGCCGTCGGAGACGCACACACTAATCTGCTCAACCCGTTCTGGGCGATTCCACTGCTGGCGATTACCGGCCTCCGCGCTCGTGACATGTTCGGCTACGCGATCACGATGATGATCCTGCTGGTCCCGTTCCTTGCGATCGTGCTCTACCTGCTTCCCTACTGAAAAAGAATCACGTCCCGGTCGTCCAGGCCTGTCGAACGGTCTTCTGTATCTCGACGCCAACTGACCATTCGGGTGGAACGTTTCCTTG
The DNA here is from genome assembly GCA_963581225.1 of Gammaproteobacteria bacterium. GTDB lineage: Bacteria > Pseudomonadota > Gammaproteobacteria > Steroidobacterales > Rariloculaceae > SMWC01. The sequence goes on along the minus strand of CAUZMW010000148.1, from coordinate 408 downwards.
AGCTCGCCACGTTTCATCTTCTCTTCTGAGATGGAAAAATCACCTTACATACCAAGAGAAGGTAAGAACATGGGTGATTTTTGGACTGAGGATGTAGTTCGAACAGCTGTAGTCAATCAGAGACTAACTTCTAACAAGAATGAACACCCTGCCCCCTTTCCAGAAGAAATCATTACTCTACCTATATTGCAGACATCTACAGAAGGAGACTTGATATTGGATCTATTCATGGGATCAGGAACTACAGGTAGAGTTGCCAACGATCTGAATAGAAGGTTCGTTGGCTATGATCTAAGGGCTTTTTAGATCGAAAACGATCAGTCGACAGTGGGTGCCGCGCCCCCTGCTCCGTTGAGTACCCAATGGATCTCAGCCAGCAGCGACAGCGCGATAGACTCTGGCGAATCG
>CAUZMW010000147.1:0-4747 GCA_963581225.1 Gammaproteobacteria bacterium | reverse complement strand
GCGGGATTTCATCCCACGGCGGTGCTCGGCACGATGGCGGCCACCGCGGGCGTCGCTGCGGCCGCCAATCTGCCGGCAGCGGCGACGGCAAACGCATTCGGGATTGCCGGCAGCATGGCATCGGGAATAATCGAGTATCTCGCCGATGGCTCGTGGACGAAGCGTATGCATGCCGGCTGGGCGGCGCAGTCCGGCCTACGCGCCGTCGCGATGGCCCAGGCAGGCTTCACCGGCCCGGCGAGTGTGTTCGAGGGCAGTCATGGCCTGTTCCATGGCTTCGCCCCGTCGATCGATCCCGACTTCGAGATACTGACCGCGGATCTCGGTGTCCAGTGGCACACCGAGCGCACAGCGTTTAAGCCGTACGCCTGCGGCACGATGACGCAGCCGTTCGTCGACTGCGCCATTCAGTTGGCGCAGACGCTGCGCGTGCGGTCGCTGCGCGCCGATGACATCGCGACACTGACGTGCCATGTCGGCGAAGGCACGGTACATCGATTGTGGGAACCACTAGCGTTGAAACAACGCCCGCCGAACGCGTACGCCGCGAAGTTCAGTGGGCCGTACTGCGTTGCCGTCGGGCTCCTGCACGGTGACGCGGGACTCGCCGAGTTCAGCGAGGCAGCGGTTCGAGACGAGGCCGTTCTCAAGCTCGCCGAACGCGTCGGCTACGAAATCGATCCCGACGATGACTATCCGCGTAACTACACCGGCCGCATTATCGCTACGCTCAGCGACGGTCGGTCCGTGGAGGCGTACCAACCCCATCTGCGTGGCGGCAGCCGTGCGCCGCTAACCCGCGACGAACTCGTGCGAAAGTGCGCAGCGAATATTCGCTATGGGGACCGCGATGCCGCGCTGACAGACAGACTCGTCGCATTCGCCGATTCGCTGCACGGCGTTGAGGCGCCTGTCTCGCTCACGGCTTTAGCCGCAGACCGCTAACTTCCGGACAACTCTGAGATATCCTCCAGCGCCGGCGGCTCCGGTACGTTGCGCACGAACTCCCAGATCTGTCGGAGCTGTTCGTCGCTCAGAACGTTGGGCGAATACGCCGGCATCAGATTCGGATGGCGCACGAACTGCGCGAAAGCCACGAATGGGTAGAGCGTCGGCGCGATTCGTACAGCGGCGCCGCCCTGCCCTTCATGGCCGTGACACTGCCAACACTGGTTGGCCGTGAATAACGCGCGTCCTTCGTCTGCACCCTGGTCATTATTCTGGGCGAACGACAGCGACGAACACAGCGCGAGACCCAATATCGACAGCGCGCGCACCGAGGGGGAAAGCTTCTGTTTCATGAGCAACACCCCTACCGCGGCTGACAGACGACATCGACGAGAGCCGGCTCGCCCTGATCGACGACATCGAGCGCACGAACGAGCGCCGCCCTGATGTTATTCGGGTCCGTGATCGGGCCTTCCGACCAGACACCCATACCCGCCGTGATCTTCGCGAAGTCCGGAGCCGGGTTGTTGAGCTCGTTGCCGACATGCGAGCTGCCGTCGATGCCGCGTTGGCGCCGCGCAGCCATCCGCTGCAGGTGCATGAACTCCTGATGGTAGCCGCGGTTGTTGTGGGTCACGGTGAGCATCGGGATCCGATGATGCGCCGCGGTCCAGAAGACGCCTGGTACATACATCAGATCGCCGTCCCTCTGGACGTTGATCGAGAGGCGGCCTTCGACACGATGGGCGAGTGCCGCGCCGACGGCCGACGGTGCGCCGTAACCGAGCCCCGCGCCTCCGGAGCGACCGATGTGCTGATAGTGCCGGTCGATCGTCCACAATCGGCGAGCCCAGCGGCTCTGCTGGCTGTCGTCCGAGACGAGCGCCCAGTCACGCTCCTTAACCAGTTGCCAGAGTTCCATATAGAGACGCGCCGTACTGACTGGACTCGCGCCCCAGCCGTAACGCGCCGCATCAAGGTCGCGGGCATGCGCCTGCGCGTGCGCGGTTCGCCAACGCTGTTCGCGCTCCGAATTGCCCGCCCTTCTGGACCGTGACATCTGCTGACGGACCTCTTCGGTCAGCGACGGCAGCGTCGCTTGCGCGTCGCCGGCGATCGAGAGGTCCGAGGCGTTATAACGCTGGAAGTTTTGATAGTTCGACTTGATGAAGAGATCTTTGACGCCGATATCGATGACCAGGGCATCGGGGCGCGCGATGCGCTGTTCATCTCGATGGACCCGATCACGCAGCCTGTTCAGCGTTCCCCAGGTATCGTAAAGCTCCAGGCCCAAAATCACATCCGCCTGGGCGACGACGCCGGCGCCCTGCGAGAGATAATGATTATTGGGAAAATTCATGCGCCCCGACTGATTCACGACGGGCGCCTGTAACGCTTCGGCCAATTCGATCAGGCGGTCCACGCCGTCCTGATCGCGCGCCATCAGATCGACGACGATCACCGGCGACTCGGCCTCAACGAGCCAACGCGCGGCCTCCGTCAACGCCCCGCCATCGCCGCGCGGCGGCTGCGTCGGCGAGACGCCCGGTATCGTCGGTGCGGCGCCTTCCATCTCTGCTTCCTGAAGATGCCCGTCGATGATCACCACGGTGGGCCCCATCGGTGGCGTCGTCGCAATCTTATAAGCGCGAGCCATGGACTCCGAGAAGTGCTGTAGAGACTGCGGGGCGTCGTCCCACTTCGTAAAGTCGCGTACGACTCGGGCCGCATCCTGCGCGGAGTGCGACCACTCCACGCCCGTACGGCGTTCGGTAGCATCGAAATGGTTGCCGCCGAGCACGACCATGGGTACGCGATCGCACCAGGCGTTGTACATCGCCATGGACGCGTGCTGCAGACCGACCGTGCCATGAACAAGAACACCGATGGGCTTGCCGCCCGCCGCCTTCGCGAAACCATGAGCCATCGCGATCGCCTGCTCTTCGTGCGGACAGGTCAGCAGTTCGGGCTGCGAGTTGCCGCCGTAGTTGACGATGGATTCGTGTAGGCCGCGAAAACTCGAGCCGGGATTCGTCGTGATGTATTCCAGGTCGAGATCCTTGAGCACGTCGACCATGAAATCCGAGCCCGGATGCTTGACGAAATATTCTCCGGCCTCCTGTGCGCTATAGCCCGCGGGCGGATCGTTTTCCATCGCCTCGGCGGCGGCGCTCGGCGGCGCCACGGCAGCCATCTGGGCATCGGTCTCTTCGCCGGCCTGCTGCGCCAAGGCGGGTTTGCTTAACGCGGCAGCGGCTACGCCGACTGTGGCGGTCGACAGAAACTCACGGCGGTTTACGCCCTCGGATTTTTGTTTGCTTGTCACTATATCCCCCCGCGCATGCGGAATAAGCCTGGAGCATATCTCATCTGGTCCCCGTGTTTCGAGCGCGCTCGTAGTAACGAAGATCCAGATAAGGTTCCGGGCTCGTCAGCGGCTTCGCCGGTCGCGCGTAGCGGCTGCGCAAATCGAGCACAGTCTGCATGCCCGCTGGATCGAGCGCCGCCAGCGGCGTCAGGCCCGTATCGGCGCTGAGCAATTTGCCCATGACCGCATCCACGACGCCGGCTTTGATGGCCGGCATCCGGCGGCGCAAGAGATCTACCGCGTCCGCGTAGTTGGCTTCGTCCAGAGTCCACGCCAGTCCCTGCAGATAGCCACGGATAAACGCCTCGAGCGAGTCGGCATTGTTGGCAGCCCAATGCCGGCTGGCCGTGAAAATACCACCCTGATAGCGCTTCAACACACTGGAACTCGTCGCCAACACGCGAAAGCCGTTCGCCAGGGCGGCACTGGTGAACGGTTCGATCGTCAGCGTACCGGCGTGCTGCGCTGTCTTCACCGCCTCCCAGCGCTGCGGTGTCGCGCCGACCGCGACGGGCGTGTAGTCCACTTGCTCGAGCCCGGCGTGCTCGAGCAAGTGATAGAGCACGAACGCGAAGCCCGTTTCCAACGCATCCAGCGCGAGCGAACGGCCGCGTAAGTCCTCGTAGGTTTGGATATCGGGCGCGACCACCAGAGACAGTTCGAGTTGCGTCGCCCCCATGACAACGAACAGGTCCGGCTCCTTCGCCAGCTGCACAGCGCCCTGCTGCTCCTGGTAGGCGACGACGTTGTCGAAGGCGGTCGCAGCGATCCGGAACTCGCCATTGACGAGCGACTCGATCTGGTACGCGGAGCTCGGTGTCGTCTCCAACGTCACCAGCACGCCGGCGTCTTCGAAATAACCTCTTTCGATCGCGGCGAAGATCGGCAGATTCGGCGCGCCCGGGAACGCGATCAGCTTGAGCGTGGCGGCCGTCACGGTGACGGCGCTTCGGGAGCGTCAATCACCGCGCTTTCGCATCCTGGATCGCCCTCCAGACTCGATGCGGCGTCGCCGGCATCTCGATATCAACGACACCGTACTCCCGTAACGCGTTAACGATCGCGTTGATCACGACGGCGAGCGCCGGTGTCGTCGGCCCCTCCCCCGCGGACTTCACTCCCAGCGGATTCGTCGGCGACGGGATCTCGTTCACGGCCGTGACGAAAGTTGGCAGCTCATCCGCGCGCGGGATGGCGTAGTCCATCAACGAGCCGCTCAACGGCTGCCCCGAGCCAGAGTCGATAACGCATTGCTCCCACAGAGCCTGACCGACTCCCTGCGCGATGGAGCCATGCGTCTGGCCGTCAACAATCATCGGATTGATGACACGACCGACGTCGTCGACGGAGACGTAACGCGTGATGGACGTGAAGCCCGTCTCGGGATCCACCTCGACTTCGCAGATCGCGCAGCCGTTCGGAAACACCGGT
>CAUZMW010000146.1:0-4766 GCA_963581225.1 Gammaproteobacteria bacterium | reverse complement strand
CGGACTCTGGTGCTGCCAGTGAAACAAAGGCCGCTCATCGGCTAGTCGGTTGCAAAGCAATACAGCAAGCCATCGCCACCGGTCGCTCGTAGGTCCGCCTGGGAGCAGCTACGGGACTGGTGCGCTGCGTTCCAAGAGGTGTTACCGCCGCCCTGGCGATCGAAGTGACCCAGCATCGCACTGCCTTCATCGCTGCTCGTCCAGTTATTGCAGGTGTGATCATCGGCATCGGGGAAGAACGCTGTGCCGTCAGCCATAGCGCCCGTGAGAATATCGTGCCGATTCGTCTCATCGCCCCGGCCAAGCACGCGATTGCCGTTCTCATCAAGTGCCGTGCTTCTGACGATATGGGGACCCAGGTGCAACTGGTCAATGTTCTCGGCAATGAGTTCACCAGCAGCATTGTGCCAGGGGCCGTCGCCAATTCGGCTACGTGCGTCGACTCCGCGACCACCCTCTCGCTCGGTGCCGAGATACGCGGCCCACGTCTTGCCCCCCGCCCCAGCCGCTTCAGCAAGTGCCTGGCAATGAGCATCCGCGCCTTCGATGCCACCGAGGTCACCACCGTTACCCGGTCCGTCACTGGTGATAAAGAAAGTCATGTCCTGGGCAAATGAAGCTTCTGCGCCCACCAGGGACAAAAAGCTTGCCGTCAATATACAAAGCGTTTTTCTCATCAGTCTTTTCCTTTTTTTAATAATTAGCCACGACCAGTTTATCGTTCTAGCGAAACTCCATGCCTAGAAATCGGTCCCCGCTATCACTCCTGCGTTAGCTGGTATTCCGATAGCCTTCCCGAGGTCGATCTTCTTCATTTTTGTGCCCGAAATGACCGGAAAGGTTAGATCATAGCGAAATGGCGAACGGCAGAATCGGGTCGATTATTTTTGCCTTTCAGCATGAGTCAGAAATCTAGCATACAACCGACCGGTTTGGAGCGAATTCAACGTTAATCGATGTTAATGCTTCATCCCAAGCTCTGCGACCGATAGTGAGCATATCGGAGCCGTTCAATATCATTCGATTTTCTCGCTTTCTTATTCAATCATTTGGCCAATTCCTGCCCGTCAGCTTCGGCCCTAAGACCCTAGCTACGCCACGGACTCGGGTCCTTAGCACTTTCCGGCGCAGCCGCAGGTCCTGTGGGCGGCGGCTGATCGGGAGCCGGATCTGCAGTACGATGCTCGAATACTTTTGTGGCCAGCGCAATCATGCTTGCCACGTCGCTCAGATTCGCCGGTACGATAAGGGTATTAGCAGCCTTCGCTAGGTTTCCGAACTGCTTTACATAGTCCTCCGCGACACGTAGCTGCATCGCCTCACGACCTCCGGCCGCGTTAACCGCCGTGGCAACTTCTCGAAGACCCTTACCAGTCGCAGTCGCAACAGCCAGAATCGCCTGAGCTTCACCTTCCGCTTCATTGATTTGCTGCTGTTTGGCTGCTTCAGATTCCTTAATAACCCTCTGCTTCTCGCCTTCCGCCTGATTGATATTCGCGTCACGCTCTCCCTCAGAGGTCAAGATGACTGCTCGCTTTTCACGCTCTGCGCGCATCTGCTTCTCCATGGCAGTGAGCACGTCCGTCGGCGGATTGATGTTCTTGATTTCGTACCTGAGGACCTTCACTCCCCAGGACGCAGACGCCTTGTCTAGCTCATTAACCACGTTCGCGTTGATGGCCGATCGCTCTTCAAATGTGCGATCCAGGACGATCTTGCCAATCTCGCTTCTCAGCGTTGTCTGGGCCAATTGAGAGATCGCAAACGCGTAATTCATAATTCCATATGACGCACTTTTTGCATCTAGAACCTGCATGTAGAGAACACCGTCGATCCCGACTTGGACGTTATCTCTTGTGATGCAAACTTGCTCCGCGATATCGACCGCCACCTCTTTCAGACTGTGTCGGTAGGAGATCTTCTCGATAAACGGGATAAGGATATGGAATCCAGCCTGAAGTGTCTTATTGTATTTCCCCAAGGACTCGACGATAAAAGCGCTCTGCTGTGGAACAACAATAGCGGTTTTCGCGATCACAAAAACCGCTAGTACGGCAATCACTAAAACGGTAATAAACACAGGCTCCCCCAGGATCTCATTCAAAAGCTCGATCATTTCCGCTCCAATCTAGTTGCTACAGATTCTCACTCGAAGCGTGAGACCATCCATCTCCTCAATGACGGCATTTCGCCCACTCGGGATCGGCTCTTCACCGCTATTGATCGCTGTCCAAGTCGTCCCCCTGTACTCTATCCTACATTGAGCCCCAGCATCCAGTTGCTCGGCAAGTACGACTATCTCGCCGATAACCGAGTCGGAGACTCGTTCCACACCTCCTCGAATCTTGTCGTAGAGTTTCCTCCGAAACATCACCATGCTGGCAATCGATAGAACAGCGAATAGCAGCCACTGCGCCCACGCCGGCAACCCAAGGCCGGTAAGCTCTGTCAAGCCCACGACAACGGCACCAGCGCCGACAAAGATCAAGTAGAACTGTGCATCAACACCGACGAGCTCTGCACAGAAGAGAAGCGCGCCGATAACCATCCATCCCCACCACGGCATTTTTATCCCCTTTGGATACGGACTCGAAAGCTAGTGAATATTGTATTTTCTAGCGGTCGTTAATCCCACTTGACGCTTCAATTTTCCAAGGGGAGCCTAGACGCTCGAAGGCCAAGGCGTCAAGGGCGGACGGGCGACCGTTAACCATGGCGAGCGAGACTACGAGTCAGACGATTTGGAAAGGGCGGAGGCTCATCTCGGTGAGGCGCTGATGAACATTCGCATACTCTGGGATGCGGGACTCACGATCGCGTTCGGCACCGATCCCTACAGAGGCCAGAACGAGACCCTTAGCCCAGCAACTCACGAGATTGAGTCATTGGGAAAAATTCTTTCGCCAACTGAAGTCATCGCGGCGCTCACAACCAACGGAGCCACCTTTCTCGGCCTCAGCGATGATCTTGGCTCTCTTGAGCCCGGCAAGCTTGCCGATATCGTGATTGTCAGGGGAGATCCTCTTGCGGAACTTACGGATCTGACGAATGTGGAGGTGGTGATCCAAGGCGGAAGAGTTGTCTTAGACAATCGTTAGGGGGTAAGCCTAGCGGGTGGTTTTTAGATAGCTTGCGCCCGATGTTGCCTTCTAAATCTTCTAGTCGTTGATATCGGAATTTCTTGCGTAAATCATGGCACATGAGAAGACCGTCATTCAACCAGCGTAAACGAAATTCGCCCCCGCAGAACCCCCACACATTCGAGGCAAGTTCTTGATCGCTTATGCGCGCCCTCTCCCCTGCAATGGCAGTCGTCTATTGGAATCGGCGGAACTTTAACGGCTCTTCCGTGTGGTTCAAAGGGGATTGTCAACTTAAGCGATCCATGTTCTATAACGTGGGAAACGTTGCGGTTGTCTCTCCGATAAGAGATTGCGCAGTAGTGAAAATAGTAACTTATGCGCCGTAGATTGACGTAGTTATAGGCGATCATCCCATGCCTATTTGTTAAGTTGACAGTATCCTTTGAGGGCTTCGTCAGGCTCGCGAGGGGCCAATTTCAGACGGTACGCTTGCTCAAACCGCACACCTCAAGGCCTGAAAGCCGTGAGATGTATCTGTTGGCGAGAAACTATGGGATATAGTAGGGTCTAATAGTTAGCCTCGGTCTAAGGCTCGTGAGGGTAAGGTATTGAACGACTTGGCAAAGAACGTCATTCTTTGGGTGGTCATCGCCGTCGTACTCGTGTCGGTATTCTGGAATTTCGGAACGCAAAACCAGCCTATCGCGCCCGTACCTTACTCGCAGTTCCTGTCTTACGTGGAGGACGGTTCGGTCGAGGAGGTCGTCTTCGACGGCGACGCCATTCGGGCAGTCCGCCAGGGCGAGGAATTCACCACCTACAATCCCGAGACCGAGAATACGGCTTTGATCGGCACGCTGCGTGAACACAACGTGATCATTCGGGCCAGCCCACCACAGCAGCAGTCGTTCCTCGTTCAGCTCTTCATCTCCGCGTTCCCGATCCTGTTGCTCATCGCCGTCTGGATTTATTTCATGCGGCGGATGCAGGGCGGTGGTGGTATCGGCGGTGGCGCGATGTCGTTTGGCAAGAGCAAAGCGCGATTGCTCGGCGAGGATCAGGTCAGCGTAACTTTTGCTGACGTCGCCGGCATCGAAGAGGCGAAGGAGGAGGTCGTCGAGATCGTCGAGTTCCTCAAAGACCCGGCGAAATTCCAGCGTCTGGGCGGCAAGATTCCGAAGGGCGTGCTCTTGTTGGGCTCACCCGGTACCGGTAAGACCTTGCTGGCGAGGGCGATTGCCGGCGAGGCCAAAGTACCGTTCTTCACAATCTCCGGTTCCGATTTTGTCGAGATGTTCGTCGGCGTCGGCGCGTCCCGCGTGCGCGATATGTTCGAGCAAGCCAAAAAGCATGCGCCGTGTATCATCTTCATCGACGAGATCGATGCCGTCGGACGCCACCGCGGCGCGGGCCTGGGCGGCGGTCACGACGAGCGTGAGCAAACGCTGAATCAGCTCCTCGTCGAGATGGACGGTTTCGAAGGGAACGAGGGCGTCATTGTCATCGCAGCCACGAACCGCCCAGACGTTCTCGATCCAGCCTTGCTGCGGCCGGGCAGGTTCGATCGTCAGGTCGTCGTTCCCTTGCCCGATGTCCGCGGACGGGAGCAGATCCTGAAAGTGCATATGCGCAAGGTGCCGATCGCGAAGAATGTTAAGCCGTCCGTGATCGCCCGCGGAACGC
>CAUZMW010000145.1:0-4820 GCA_963581225.1 Gammaproteobacteria bacterium | reverse complement strand
CGTAAGCTTTTTCGTCAGTGGTAACTCTGACGCGAAACCGCGCGGAGTAGTTTCGGTAATCCGCAAGCTCCTGTTCTGCCCGAGCCGCATCCCAGATCGTCAGGCGAGTCAGCCAGTCCGTTGCATTTTGCGCGGCCTGTAGACCGAAGTCCCGGCTCAAACCGGCCATGCAACGCCGTTGCAAAATATCGATAAGCGTCACGGCATGCTCGGCCTCCAGCGCGTGAATCAGCTCCGCCACCATGGCCCCGCTGTGCGGACAGATCTCGGTTGCTAATTGCTGGTTCTGACCGATCAACGACTCGATGACCGTGGCGCCTCCGCCATAGAGGTGCCAGAGACGATCTGCCTGGCGCCGGTTGAGGCGCGCGGCGATGCCGTTCAAGAGACTATCGCGCTCTTCGCTCGGCAACGCGCCGGGCAGCCTTCGTGTTCGAGTCGGGCTGTCTGCGCCCCGCAGGCCGAGACGCTTAGCCACTCGCGTCATCACATCCTCCGCCAGCGCCCGATGCGTCGTTAGCTTTCCGCCGATGACGGAGTAGAGCCCGCGCGCACGACGACGATGGTGACGGATGATATGGCGACGGGTTATCGCTCCTTCCCGGCCGCGTGGCCGATGTGGTAGAGGCCGAACTCCGGCTTGGGTATAGAGCACGCGTTCGCGAAGGTCCGTGGCCTGGGGAAATACTCGCTGAGTTTCCCTTACGAGATACTCGAGTTCGTCGTCGCTGATCGAGACTTCGCCTGGGTCGCCTTCGTAGCGCTGGTCGGTCGTGCCGATCAGCAGCAGATCATTCCAGGGGAGAATAAAAAACGGTCGTCCGTCGCTGGACGCCTCTACGTAAAGCGCGGCGTCGGGAGCGCCCGGAAACGGGTCGACGACAAGATGACTCCCCTTCGTGCCGCCGATAAACGGTCGCTTACCTAGATCGCCCAGGACTTCATCGACCCACGGGCCGGCGGCATTCACGATCACGGCTGCGCGTGCCTCGCCTTCCTGCCCCATTCGATTGCGCCAACGGAGGCCCCGGACCCGGCCACGTTCGACAATGAAGCTGGTCGCCTGTGTATAGGTCGCAAGCTCTGCGCCGTGATCGGTCGCATCACGCAGGTTCTCGACGACCAATCGCTCAGGGAACGTCACCTGACCGTCGAAGTAGAAGGCGCCGCCGAGCAGGCCTTCGCTGTTCAAACTCGGCAATCGCTCCGCGAGTCCAGCAACGGAATACATGTCGTGGCGAGGAAAGGACTTCTTCCATGAGAGCAGGTCGTACAGAATCATTCCCGCTCTGATCTGCCACGGGGGCCGCCGTCCTCCGCGATAGATCGGGATATAAAGTCCTAGAGGCTGCACGAGGTGAGGGGCGGCTTGCAACAGTCGTTCTCGCTCCGCGAGGGACTCATAGACGAGTGAAAGCTCCGCATGCTCGAGGTAACGGAGCCCGCCGTGAATCAAACGGCTGGACCAACCCGTCGTCCCGCTGCAGAGATCCCCCTGATCGAGAACGAGGACTTTAAGTTTGTGGAGCGCGGCCTCGCGCGCGATGGCGGCGCCGTTGATGCCAGCGCCGATGACGATCAGATCGAAGGTCTTTTTTTTCATCAGGCGACTAGCCGAAGAAGGTGATCAACCTGCCATGAATTCCCACGCCGAACCATAGCGCGCCGATGTCCCGGTCCGATGACCTGTGGCTCAGCAGTCTCTGCAGACGGGCCGTTGTCGCAACGCCGAGAGTTACGAGTAAGATCTTACTGAGAAACGCCGGGTCACCGACGTACTCGATGCCCCGCGGAACGAAGAGGGCCAGACCGGAGAAGAAATTGATGGTGAAACCCGTCCACGACAATACCAGGGCGCGGCGTAGAAACGAGTACGAGATAACATCGAATGCTCCCAGTAGACGAAGATCGAGCACCAATATCAGGCCCACGGCGACCGCCATGCCTACCGCGTGTAGGCTGAGCATCAGCGGGAAACCGATTGTGGATGTGAGTACCCAGTCAGAAAACGCTGTGTCTTCGAGCCACTGCAATGTGGCCATAGGCTGGAGACCCCCTGGTGACATGGTCTGGAATCATTCTACACGATGATCGTCGCCGGTCTCGCGCGACAACGCTGGAATAAGTGGGCACTGAAGTGAGAACATTGAGATGAACCTGAATCGTAGACAGTTGATGAAAAGCACTTCGAGTATCGTTGCGGCGCTGACCCTGCCCTCGCTGGGTACGCGAGCCCAAGAGTTGCCCGCTCGCATCACCGGCATGACGGCGTCTCAGCTCTCGGCTGCCATTCGGACGCGACAGGTCAGTTGCGTCGAAGTGATGCGAGCCTACCTGGCAAGAATTCATCGCTATAACCCGGTCTACAACGTCGTCGTCAGCCTGATCGATGACGATACGTTGGTTGCGCAGGCGGAACTGGCCGACCGCGCCCTGGAGAAGGACGAGTATTGGGGCTGGATGCACGGGATGCCGCATGCCGTTAAAAACTTGTCTAACGCGGCGGGGCTGGAGACGAGCTACGGGTCGCGAATTTTCGCGGGTACGATTGCTGAGGAGGACGCGCTTCACGTCGCTCGTATTCGCGCGCAGGGTGCGATCTTTATCGGCAAGACCAATACGCCGGAATTCGGACTGGGCTCGCAGAGTTACAACGAAGTTCACGGTACGACAAAAAATGCTTACGACCCGGGCTTAACGGCCGGCGGCAGCAGCGGTGGGGCCGCGGCCGGTATGGCGACGCAGCTGTTGCCGATCGCCGATGGCAGCGATTTTATGGGTTCGTTGCGAAACCCCGCGGGCTTCAACAACGTAATCGGTTTTCGCCCGAGTTACGGACGGGTTCCGAGTTTTCCCAGTGACGATCTCTTCTACCGGCAGCTGTCGACGAACGGCCCGATGGGGCGGAACGTCGAAGATACCATTCGCCTACTCGGGACCATGGCCGGTTTCGATTCTCGTGTGCCGCTAAGCCTCAGAGATGAACTTCCAGCGTACGAGATGTTTCAGGCTGCTGACTTTGCTGGTTTTCGAATCGGCTGGATGGGTAAATACGACGGTTATCTCGCGATCGAACCGGGGGTACTCGAGCTCTGCGAGCGCAGCCTTGACGGCTTGGCGGCGTTGGGCGCTCTCGTTGAACCCTGCCAGCCTGCCTATGACATGGGGAGACTCTGGGAGACGTGGCTTACGCTGCGCCACTGGGCCCAGGGAAGTAGAAAGGATCTGTATGACGATCCAGAGACCAGGGCACTACTCAAGCCGGAGTTGATCTGGGAGATCGAAGGCAGCTTCGACATGCCGGCCGCAAGGATATCGGCGGCTGCCGTTGCCAGAGCTGACTGGTACGGCGTTCTCCACGCGCTGTTCGAGCGCTACGACATCCTGTCGCTACCCACGGCACAGGTGTTTCCGTTTTCAGCCGACGTCCACTGGCCGGAATCGATCGACGGCCGGGTCATGGATACTTACCATCGCTGGATGGAGGTCGTGATCGGCGCGACGCTGGCGGGATTACCGGTCGTCAATCTTCCTGCCGGATTCGATGAACGAGGCCGGCCGATGGGCATACAGTTTATCGGGCCGACCGGGCACGACAGAGAAGTGCTTGAATTTGCGATGGCCTACGAGGCGCAGACGGATTACCTGGATCAACGACCCGTTCTGAAAGACAGTATCTAGATTCATTGATTAGGGAAAAAAAATGACGAGCAGCAGATTCAACTTAAGTTTGATTCTATTGAGTTTCGGTTTGGGCATTTCGCAGTTCGCCGGAACGCAGGGTATGGGCGCAGGTGCCGATACGATTGTGCAATTGTCGGAAAGCGTATTTCGGCGCGGCGCCGGTTCGAATATTTTTATCGTGACCAACGAAGGAATCATCGTTGTCGATGGTACCTGCGACGGAGGCGGGCAGGCTTGGTTGAAGGAGGAACTGGATCGACGCTACGACGTGCCCGTGAAGTACGTCATCTTGAGTCACGACCATGAGATGCATATCTGCGGGCTACAAGTTTTTGACGACACGGCCGTCACGGTCGCGCATGTCAATGCTCGAGACCACATCGCCAGAGAAGGCCGAAACACGTCCGTACCCGATGTCGTCTTCGACGACTACATGGAGATTCACCTGGGGGGCAAGAAAGTCGTTTTGTATTACTTCGGCCCGACCCACAGCGACAACCTCATTCAGATACACTTTCCCGAGGAAGGCATTCTGGTAGCCACGGACATGGTGCGCTCGGGCAAGGCGATCGGCTTGCCCGACTACCGAGACTCCAATGTCGATAACCTGATCGATACGCTCGAAGAGCTATCTCAACTTCGTGATGTCGATATCGTGGTACCGGGGCATGCCGGCCTCGCCAATCAGCAATCTTTCGTCTATTTTCACGACTGGCTGGTCGCACTCAAAGAGCGTGTGTTGGCCGAGATGGTATCGGGCGCCTCCATTGAGGAGATACTGGAACGTGTAACGATGGAAGATTTCTCCGATTACGGGAACTACGAGAACTGGCTCCGCGCGAATGTCATCTCGATGTGGGATTACCTGTACCGTTGGCGGGAGCCGAGCGATAATCTTGGCGAGTACCAGAACGCCTACCCGGTCGGTTTTCCACTCGGCGCGACGCAGATGGGTCCGGAGTGAGTTGCGGAGTTAACAGCCTGCGCCGGCCCATCACGTCCGGCCATGATGGCAGGGACGATCAGTTGGAGGTGCACGTGAAAAAGTTTTCTATCCTGGCCGCGATCCTCGCTCTGTCTGGCTTACAGTCCTCCGTGACGATCGCGCAGCACGGCATGCCGGGCGGGACGCCGAT
>CAUZMW010000144.1:0-4917 GCA_963581225.1 Gammaproteobacteria bacterium | reverse complement strand
CGATGATTGAGTCTGTTCATGATGTATGCAAGCTCTTCGGTAGTGATAGTACGAAGGTCACGATGCTTCGGTAAATACTGTCACACCAGTCCGTTGGTGTTCTCGCTGAGCCCGCGCTCCCAAGACGCGTAGGGATGGGCGAAGTAAATTCGCACATCGAGATCGGCGGCTATATCTTGGTGATCGGCGAACTCACGACCGTTGTCTAAAGTCAGCGTGTGAACACGCTTCTTGTGAGGCGCGAGGCTGTTGGTAATGCATCGATGGACCGCATCAGCCGTCTTGTGCGTGGTATGTGCCAGGAAGGTATATCGGCTCTTGCGTTCGACCAGCGAGACGATGGCGCCCCGGTGAGCCTTGCCGATGCAGGTGCGCTGCAATTGTTTACAACTGCACAGAGTGCCGGAACGACAGTCCAGTCACCACAAGTGTGGTCCAATGACGATAACTGGAAGCATGATTTTATGAATATCGCGAACCTTAGCGCGGCGCAAATAGAAAAACTGAAAAGCGAGCATGAAAAGACTCGCGCCATGAAAAGGAAAGCGTGATCAGCGACGCGTAGTCTAGTTGCCTTCGGCCTCCGACTCGTAATCTATCAGTGCTTGTTCAAAATCCGTAAACGATTGATTGTCGAGACAAACGCTCTCCTCGAGCCTCCAATCGTCCACACTGCGGAAAAATCTTCTTGCTGACCAAGGCTCAGTATATGCGATGGGGTCCTCGACCATAATATCGATAACTAGCTCGCTATCGCTGTCTCGCCGTATACGCTCAACTACGCGGAGCTGTTCACTATGAGGTAGTCCGCGACGGTCAACCCAGGTCCTATTGTTAAAATTGACGGTCTCCACAACCAGCGTATCACCTTCCCAATGCCCGATCGATTCGCCCATCCACGACGGCGGTCGACCTTCGCGATGATCGCGACCGTCCGTGTAAATATGTCGATTGAGATTCATCCATTCGTACATGATTAAGACACGCTCGGATGTCTGCACAATCTCGAACGGCGCTGGATGAGCGTAGATGCGAGGCGTTCCTGACGGCAAGCACTCATAAACGGGATCGTTCGTATCGGAAACGGCAACGCCACGTGGGCCAAACGTTGGTTTCGATGCTTCGAAACGCTCTCTCCCCCAAGGGGTCATCGATGGTACTTCAGCAGTAAATGCGTAGTTCTCATAACTATGGCTGTAGTGATAATTCCAGATACCGCTCAGATTAGCACTCTCGGTGACCCGCCGTTCCGTGTTGACGTCCTGCGACTCCACCCGAGCGACAGTATCAGTGGCCGTTCCACCCACCAGTGCCACACCGCCGGCATCAACGATGCGGCGGAGCCGCATGGACGGCGCACCGTTTCTGGCAGGATTGCCGGTCAACTCAATAATATCGCCTGGTTGAAGTAAATCTCTTGTCCAAACAGCGCTGTGCCGAGTGCCACCTGGGCCGATTCCGCGGGCTAGACGGTTTGGAGTAGTAAGTTCGCCAGACCATTCAACAATGTCGCCATCATCAGATGGCACTGCGATGTAGACCAACGTATGTGGAAACACGAACCGAAACCTGGTCACGGGCCCCTTGAGCGTTAACGTTTCAGTTGATTCGTATAGCACCCCGCCGTGGTGGGCGGACAGATCAACGCTCACGAGGAAAGATGCTGAGACCAGGAAACTTGCTATGCGCCGAGTATTCACCCTCTACCACCTCGTTTATTCTGACTAAATTCTACTAGATTTTGCGCGTAACCAGCCCCGAGCGCTCTACTATCGTCGATGCGTTCGGGGGTGACGTATTAGAATCCTACACCTCTCCGGAGCAATCCGCCGGCGAATGCCGCGAACCCCCATCTAGAGCATGTCGCGGAGGCGCTGACGTCAGACACCCAATACTAACGCCGTCTCCTCATCCGGCAGGGCCACTCCCTCATAACCCTTCAGATCATTGCTCGCACATGAGGCTAAACCAGAGCACCCCACGAGCATGGTGATTATTAAAATTGATCTAGACATCGCTCTCCATAGCTCTCATCCGACGTCTGTTTTCGGCCGAGGCTGTGTAAATATCGCCTGCTAATAACCAATATGAAGACTCAGTCTGATCTTACCGTAGTTTCCGATCTCTCCAACTCAGACCGCCGTCCCGGCAGTTAGTTGCTTAGCGCCGAGCCGGGCGAATCATCCGCTACAATAGGCCTGCCGATGACTTTGCCCACCCTGCTAGACGGAAAGACGCTCGCACGATCCACAGAGGCGGAGATCGCTACGCGCGTAGAACAATACAAAGTCAGAAGCGACGGGCGCCCCCCCATGCTCGCCACTATCCTCGTCGGCTCTGATCCGGCCTCAGCGACTTATGTAAAAATGAAAGGCAATGCCTGCGGTCGAGTCGGTATCGACTCTCTGAAGGTTGAGTTACCCGGCAGCACCACAACCGAACAGCTGTTGGATGCCATCGACAGCTTGAATGAGAACCCCGATGTTCACGGAATTTTGCTGCAACATCCCGTACCAGGACAGATCGACGAACGACTCTGCTTCGATCGAATATCCATAGATAAAGACGTCGACGGCGTGACCTCGCTGGGATTCGGTTCGATGGCGATGGGCATACCGGCTTACAATAGCTGTACTCCGAGCGGCATCATACGGCTGTTAGACCACTACGATATCGCGATCGCGGGGTGCCACGCCGTCGTGCTGGGACGAAGTCCGATTCTTGGAAAACCGATGGCGCTAATGCTGCTGAATCGCAACGCAACCGTAACTGTCTGTCATACGCATACAAAGAATCTGGCAGACGTCGTTCGCAGCGCGGACATCATGGTTGCCGCGGTGGGCAAGCCGCGGTTTGTTAAGGGCGACTGGATCAAGAAGGGTGCTGTGGTGATAGATGCCGGCTCGCACCCCGAGAGATGTGGTGACGTGGATCTTGACGCAGCTATTCCGCGCTGCAGCGCGTATACGCCTTACCCCGGCGGCGTCGGTCCGATGACGATCAACACACTAATCCTGCAGACGCTGCAGGCGGCAGAAAAATCCATTCACCGCTAACAACGAAGATCCGACTCCGCGGCTTTCCTGAATTGGCGGCGTCATGCTAAGTACCGAAGCAGACGCCTTCCCGGAGCCCCGTCGCTTTCGCGAAATCGGCGCCGGACATTTTGCCCTCGGCGCCCCGGAGGCGTCCAATACTGATTGTTCCCCCGCTCACCGCGACATCAATTTTTTGTCCAATTGAAACGACAGCACCGGCCCGCTGAGTTGTTTCGACGTCCGTGAACGACGCGTCGTAGAAACTCACTGTTTGCCCATCAAGCGTGGAGTTGGCGCCTGGCTGGGGATCGCTTCCACGTATCAGGTTATAGATATCTGCGCCAGGCTTCGACCAGTCAATCGCGGCTTCTTTCGCCGTGAACCAGCCTTCGTAAGTTGCCCTGATTTCCTCTTGCACGGTCTTCGGCGCCCGATCCTGACGAACGAGTTCGACGGCCTCGACCATGGCGTCAACGCCCATGGGGAAGAGGTGCTGAAAATAGACAACTCCAAGCGTATCGTCCGGACCGATCTTGACGGTTTTCTGCAGGAGCAGTGGACCTGTATCGAGACCTTCATCAGGCCAGAATATTGAGAGCCCGGTCTCCGATTCGCCCTTCACGATCGGCCAGTTTATGGAACTAGGCCCACGGTGAAGGGGAAGCAGCGAGGGATGATATTGGATCGTGCCTTTTTCCGGGTAGCCAAGAATTTCCATGGGTACGATCTGCGTGACAAAAGCCAACACTCCCAGGTCGGGCTCTAACGCCTGAAACTGCTCGATTGCATCAAGACCCTTCAAACTAGCGAACTGAAATAGTGGGAGCGTCAGCGATTTGACAACCTCCACGATCGGATCATCTCTGTGACCCTTGCTCAGCGGCGCAAACACCCCGGCGATTTCGTTCTGGCCGTCAGCGGCTAGAGCTTCTAGTACGGCTCCACCAAATGCGGCTTGTCCAATAAACGCTATTCGCATAAATCAACCCAATGTCCTGTCGGTGACAGTTAAGGATAACAATGGATCTGCGTGTTGCGAAACAGAGCGAATCTGCCAGCCTAAGGCCGGCAGATTCTCGATGTCAAAGAAACACTGTGAGAGCGGGGGAGAAGGCTTACCAGCGATTTCCGCCGCCGCCGTAGCCGCCACGTCCGCCGGATCTCTTCTCTTGGGGCTTCGCCTCATTGACCTTCATCGGCCGGCCGTCATAATCCGTACCGTTCAGGGCATCGATAGCCGCGTGAGCTTCCGAGTCGGTCGCCATCTCGACGAAACCAAAGCCCTTGCTCTGCCCGGTGTCGCGATCGGTAATCAGCTTGCAAGATTCGACGGTCCCGGATTCTGCGAACTTGTCCGAGAGCGCGCTCTCAGTAACCGAATACGGTAAATTTCCTACGTAAAGTTTCCTACCCATGATTCCTCCTACGGGTTGACAGCCGCTTAAGAAGACATGGACGGAATGTCCGTATACTCCAAAGAAGCAGTGACGACAGAACTCGGTATTGTAGCGCGAAACGGCCCCGTGAGGATCTATCCTCGGTACCGCGCATAATGAAACTGAACTGCGGTTAGCAGCGAAGGTCGCGATTTAGGTCGATTCGGGCTCCGTGTTGCCCATTTTCTCTGCCTTTCTCAGGGCTTTTTTCTCTTCCTTGGCTCTGCGTTTCTCTTTCTTCGCCTGCTCGCGTTGACGTTTTGCGTGGGTCTGTGGTCCTGGCCTGGCCATCGAGTTACTGCCCTCCGTGGAAATATCAGCGGCAACTTTACCACAAAGGCTCCGAGCCGCCGATGCGCGGACGCGGCTCAGTCGGACATCAACGCCACTGCACCAACCACCAGCCCGATGACGATGATGAGCGTCATGATCAGCATCAAGGT
>CAUZMW010000143.1:0-4946 GCA_963581225.1 Gammaproteobacteria bacterium | reverse complement strand
GCGGAGTCCGGTTCCGCGCGGCCGCTCCACCGGGCTGCTTCGGCACGAAGCTCCGCGCGCCGCGGATTCCCAGAGATCGCACTCGGATCGAGCACGTCGAGCAACAATGCGCGCCAGCGCTCATACAGTAGCGCGCGATCGTCCAGCTGAATGGCGAGCATGTCCTCGATGGTCGCTCGATCGAGCCGCAGTAGGTCGTCACGGATCTGGCTCGCACGCGCGCCCAGGGCATAACCGCCAGTACCGATAAGTTCGAGTTCCGCGCCCTGCACGACGCGTGCGTTCGCCGTCCAGACGATACCCGCTTCCGGATTGATCACGACGGGGTAGTCCGCCGATGCCAGCCAGCCGTGCCAACCGGTTTGTCCGTCAGACCAGGATGCCGGTAGTTGTGGGTCGTAGCCGGCCCGCAAGGGGATGCGGCCCATAATCGTCCAGCCGATCTCGCCGTTACTGTCGGCCAACATGATGTTCTGTGGAGGTGAGCCTACGGTATGCGCGATGCGAATGGCTTCATGAATAGTGCGCGCTCGTTCGAGTTCGACGATGCGCAGATTCGAGGCTTCGGGCTCATGAGCAAGCCAGTGCAGCGCACGTAGCCTGCCCTGGCTGTCTTCACCGACGACCGGGCCCCAGATTGTCGAGCGAATGTTGACTGCCACGGTCGGCGAGCGTCGCACGTCGATCGCTTCGGTATAGATGTCAAAGAGTCGATAGCCATCGGGCGTCAGATAAGCGTCCGGGTTGCTCGGATCCAGTTCGAGCAATACCAGGTCGGACCAGTCGCCGCGGCTGTTCGTAAAACCCCAGGCGACCGAGCCGTTACTGCCGGCGACGATCGCCGGTGCGCCGGGCAAGGTCACGCCAGTGATGTCGAGACGCTCAACGGCGTTCTCGGGATCTTCGACGATCAAGCGCATCCGGTACCAGATATTGGGAATGCTTAGGTCGAGATGCATGTCATTGGCGACAATTGCTCGGCCCGTGGAAGTTCGGCTGCCGGACACAGCCCAACCATTACTACCGGCCAGGCGTTCCTCGGCAGCGACTTCGGTTCGTTCAGGTTGTTCGTGCACGTAGTAACGTGTCACATCCGTTTGTAAGTCGCAGACAGCTGGGCCGGGCGGGGGCGGTACGGGCAGCGCATCGCCGACGAGCGGGGCATCCCACTCCGTGCCCTCGTTGAGAATAAATTCCCGCATCAGTCCCGGTAGCCCGTCATGCAGCGTCGCGTAGGCGTCATCGCGGCTGGCATCGGAATCGTTGAGCTGAAAGTACATGGCGAAGTTGACGAGAATAGTATCCTCAGGCTGCCAGGGTTGCGTACGAGCGCGCAGCAGTATGTACTCGAACGGTGCCGCGCGTAATGACTGCAGACCCGAGTTGACACCCTCGGAATAGGCCACTATGAGTTCGCGCTCGGCAGCGCTCACGCTACTGACTCGTTCTCTTGCTGCCGCGCGCAGGCGATGCAGGCGGCGCTCCTTGTCTAACTCGATTGCGTTGACGCCTACGAGCCCCGACAGCTCACCAGCCGCGCCGCGACGCATGAGGTCCATCTGAAAGAACCGATCCTGCCCGTGGACGAAGCCGGTGGCGCGGGCGACGTCGAGACGATTCGCTCCGCGGATCGTCGGGACACCCAACGCGTCTCTCTCGACGACCACTGTCGAGATTAATCCGGCTATCGAGATTGATCCATCAAGGACGGGGAGACTGCCGCGTACGGCCAGATACGTCACTGACACGATGCAGATCGTAACTACGAGAATGATAGTCGCCAGAAACTTCATAATGGCATGCCGATTGTAAAGCAATCGCTGTGCCGAGTCTCACGAAGAATCATCCCAACTCGCCGCATCTTTAGCTGTCCGTACCTGTAGGCTATTATAAGAGCTGACAGATCGCCTGAGCTGATACATCACGCAGTGCTACCTTCGTTTGACGTCCCGCCAGCAGAGCTTTGCCTTATTCGGTTGTCCGCTATTGGCGATACTTGCCACACCGTGCCCGTCGTCCGGGCGATACAGAAGGCCTGGCCGGACACTCGGCTGACGTGGATCGTCGGCAAGACCGAGCATGGCTTGCTGCAGGGCCTGGACGGGGTCGAATTCGTCCTGTTCGATAAATCCCGTGGCCGTCGCGCCTATCTCGACGTGCGTCGGGAGTTGTCCGGGCGGCGCTTTGAGATCCTGCTGCACATGCATGCCTCCATGCGCGCGAATCTCGTAAGCCTGCAGGTGGCTGCGAATACGAAGCTGGGCTTCGACCGAGCGAGGGGGTGGGATTATCAGTGGTTGTTTTGCCGAAATCGCTTAGCCGCAACGCCGCGCCAGCACGTCATGGACGGGCTGTTCGAGCTCGCGGCGGCCCTCGGTATCGAACGCGAGGAACTTCGCTGGGAGATTCCGGTCGCGGATACTGACCGTGAGTTCGCGGCTTCACAGATTGACGATGGCGGGCCGTCGCTGATTGTCAGTCCGTGTACAGGACAACGTTTTCGAAATTTCAGGAATTGGAGCATGGATCGCTATGCCGCAATCGTGAATTACGCGGCTGAGCAGCATGGTGCGAAGATCTTTCTGACCGGCGGCCCGACGGATCTCGAGCGCGACTACGGGCGTGGGATCGTCGAGTTGGCACGAGCGGACGTAGTGAACCTGATCGGCCAGACGACGCTGAAGCAGTTGTTGGCCTTGCTCGAGCGAAGTTCGGTCGTGCTGTGCCCGGACTCCGGGCCTGCGCACATGGCGACCGCGGTGGGGACTCCGGTCGTTGGGCTCTATGCGACTTCCAACCGGCATCGCACGGGGCCATACTTGAGCCAGGACCTGGTCGTCGACAAATACCCGGAGGCTGTTCGACAGGAGCTCGGCCGGTCGGTCGAGGAGATTCGTTGGGGCCGCCGAGTCCGCAGCCCCGACGCGATGAGCTTAATCGCGGTTGCCGACGTCATTCCCAAGCTCCAGGCTGCTTTCGAGCGGCGTTAGCATAAAAATCATCGAAGCCCGGCGTGGCGATGGGCTTGCTATCATGACTAATACCGTGATCGCATTATCGGGTGAGTCGCGGACGACCGCGCGAGAAGAGAGCGAGAGATGCCGGAGCCGTATGTGCTGAGGAAGTTCGACGACGCCACGCCGGCGGAGATCGAATCCGCCATCATCGAATATATCTAATTGATTATATAGGACTTTTTAATATATCTCTTCGTCGGTCTTACTGCCGGTCTTATTCCTCAACATTGCATATGACCTATAGTTGGCACTGAAACATGTCCAGCATCACGCAATTTCCCTTTCCTTCCGATACCGCCCCCGAATCCCAAGTGGTCGAGTGGCTTGCCGAGGTGCTTTACCCCAAAGAGTATCGAAAGGGTGGATTCGATAGATCGTACGCAAAGAAACTTGTCCGCAGTCGCATTCGGTATGCCCGCAAAATAAAGAAAGACCCACGACTGCGGAAGCTGGAAAATGGTCACATCAATGTCTCTCAGTTCTTTGGTTGGGCCGTCTTACAAAAAGGTTGGAAAGCACTTATTAAGGTAGGTGGTCTACGCGCAGATGCCACGGTAGATCTAAGTGAGGGGGAACCCATTCCCGGGGTTGTCGTCAGAGTTGGGAGTGCTGACGTCTATGACATCTCGGATGACCCAAAGAAACTAAAGGCCCTGTACCGAGCGGAACGCCAGAGAAGACAAAAAACCGCAGAAGTAGAAACGGAAAACAAACAACTCAAAGATCAACTGCAATCCAAGGCAGAACGGTCACGCCGCGCCAGCAAAGACGGCAAGGACGACGGTAGCCCAATCACGAAAGGAAATAAAACACCTAAAGGCTACTAAATTAAATTTCATTCAGTACGCTGATAGAACCATGTTGTGCATTAGGAGACATAAACATGGCCAATGCCGTACTTCGCTTCCCTCAGGTCATCGCAATAACTGGCCTCGCAAGATCAACGATCTACGCGAAGCTCGCCGACGATAACGAAAACTTCCCACGACCCATCCGATTAGGTGCCCGTTCGGTTGGTTTTCTTGCCACCGAAGTCGACGATTGGATCGCGGAACAAACCAAGATCAGTCGTGAAGAGGGAGGTGCAAGATGATCCTCTCTATCAACGATCAAACCCGGATCGTCTCAGGCCGCCACCAGTGGGTAGTCGAGAAAACTCGACACATTTTAGCTGACCATCATGTCGATTAAAGCCACAGACACTAAGGTCCCAGAATGGATGGTTGGTGGCATGCAGGCGCGGATTATCCGAGCGGAAGACGTCAAGCCGAAAGATCTTGATCCAGTCTGGCCGGGGTTTTTATGGGCAGGGAAACCAACAATGTTGGCGGGCGATCCGGGGCTTGGAAAATCAATGGTCACTTGCGATATCGCGGCCCGCATTACCACCGGGGCGCCTTGGCCATGTAGTACGGGTCAACAACAACCCGCGAACGTTGTCATGCTGAGCGCAGAGGATGACCTAGAGGACACGATAGTTCCTAGGCTGACCGCAGCGGGCGCAGACCTTACGCGGATAATTTTCATACGTGATATCACTGCATACACCAAGGACGGCCCTACGCCAATCTGGTTGTCCCTCGATAAGCATATGGAACACCTCGCCGAGGTGCTCCGAGCACAACGCGGTCAAACCAGACTCCTAATTATTGACCCACTAGCGGCTTATCTTGGACACAAAATCGACTCGCACAACAATTCAGATGTGCGTACCGTGCTAGGCGGACTTGCTCAGCTTGCGGCCGAACATAATTGCGCTGTGCTTGCTGTGTCCCACCTTAGAAAATCCGATAGCTCAACTGCGCTCTATCGGGTGACCGGCTCACTCGCGTTTACTGCCGCAGTAAGGTCTGTCTATTTCATCACCAAAGATCCTGTCGATGACGATCGCAGGCTGATGCTGTGCGCCAAGAACAACCTTGCGTTGAG
>CAUZMW010000142.1:0-5000 GCA_963581225.1 Gammaproteobacteria bacterium | reverse complement strand
CAGCACGATCACGGCTACGGTCGCGAGTTTTGCCACGAATAACCCATAGTCAGCGAAGAACTCGAACATGGCTATCCCAGGTGGACTCTGCGACCTATGGAGAAGATCTCAAAGCCCGACATTATTCCGCTCGAACACACGCTCTGCTCGATAACTCGACCGAACGAGCGGGCCGGCGACTACTTCGAGAAAACCGATCTCCAAGCCCCAGCGGCGGTAGCGTTCGAATTCCTCGGGCGAAACATAGCGCTCCACGGGCAGGTGATTAACAGTCGGCCGTAGATATTGGCCGAGCGTCAGGATATCAACGTCGATCGCCCTAAGATCGTCCATCGTGCAGCGAACCTCGTCATCGCGTTCCCCCAATCCGAGCATCAAACTCGTCTTGGTCAAAACATTCGGCCGGTAGCGCTTGGCATGTTCCAACACATTCAATGTCTGTTGATAACCGGCACGCGGGTCACGCACGTAGTGAGTCAGGCGTTCCACTGTCTCCATATTCTGCGCATGAACCTCTACTCCCGAATTCAGGACGGTCTCGACACTAGACAGCACTCCGGAAAAATCGGGCGTTAACGCTTCTACCGCCGTCTCCGGGGATCTCGCCTTGATCGCTTTAACGCAGGCCGCGTAGTGACTCGCGCCTCCGTCGGGCAGGTCATCGCGATCGACGGATGTAAGCACCACGTACTTCAACCCCATGAGCTCGACGGACCGTGCCGCATTGCCGGGTTCCTGCGGATCCAGCCAGCCACGCGGGTTGCCGGTATCGACGGCACAGAACTGGCACGCGCGCGTACAGACTGCCCCCATCAACATCAATGTCGCAGTACCATTCGACCAGCACTCGCCGATATTGGGGCACATCGACTCTTCGCAGACCGTAACGAGCCCATGCTCACGAACGGTATTTTTGACATTGAGGTATTTTTCACCCGCGGGAATTCTGGCTTTCAACCATGGCGGCTTACGACCGACAGGGGCCGGACGACGGTCCGTCCGCTCCTTGACGCCGTTCTTGATCGCCGTAAACCCATGGCTGGTAAGGTATTTCGAGCCGGTCCCAATGATGGGGATGCCGCGGAAGTCGCTCACGATAGGAGATGTTCGCTTATGATTGACGGGTAATCATTATCTCACGGTTTCTAAGAAGCGTCCCATGGGTCGATACCGGCCACCAAGCCCGCCGCGCTCGAACTACATCACCCCGGAAGGGGCAGCAACTCTGAAGGAAGAGCTGAATTACCTATGGCGAACGAAAAGACCGGAGGTCACGCAAGCCGTATCGGAAGCCGCCGCACAAGGCGACCGCTCTGAGAACGCCGAGTACATCTACGGAAAGAAGCAACTCGGCGAAATAGACCGCCGAGTCCGCTACCTTAGGAAACGCCTGGAAGGAATACATGTCATCGATCAGGTGCCGGACGACGCCTCGAAGATATTCTTCGGCGCCTGGTTTGACCTGAAGAACGACGCTGGCGAGCGTCGAACATTTCGGCTGGTCGGGCCGGATGAATTCGATCAGTCTGAAGAATACACTAGCATGGACTCGCCCCTCGGAAAGGCCGTCATGGGGAAAGCACTACATGAGGATATCCTGGTCGCGGCACCCGACGGAGAGACTCGTTACACGATCATCCGGATCGAGTATCGGCCGGCAAAGTCTTAATTCGGGACGAGACGGGTGATATGCGGAGTCTTGTCGAAAAAAACCCGGCGGTGCGCCGGGTTGAATACCTGGGGAAACTCCGAAACTATCAGCTGCTATTGCAACCGTGACCAATTGATCAGGCGAACGTCGCTTGAATCGAGATCGAGATTCCGAGCCAATAATGCCTCGATCTCCTGCGGCTCAAATCGACTCTCTGTCGTCTGATTCACTTCCACGACACCGCTGAATTCCTGGCGGGATCCGATCTCAGCTTCACCGGCCAGTACGAAATGCGTTTAATACTTGACGCCCATGGAGATCAGTTTAGGAAGGACGGTTCTAGAGCGCTGTGACTGGTTGCACAGTTTATTGTCGAGTTGCGATTTGGAGCGCCAGAACGTGAACTTGCCTGCAAACGGTGGTGGTCGACACGGAAGTCACGTGGCCGATTCGGACGAAGTCCTTGACATATTCTACCCAGACTATATAGAGGCACTGTGGAATCACGTTGGGTATGACAGATGAGACATTGGCTACCGCTGATCTTCGGGCTAGCACTTGTTCAAAGCGCGATGGCGCAGGACCTTCGTGACACTCTCTTCGCGGAAACAGATCTGGCGCTCGAGGCAGCGAGAAACGCGAATGCCTCTCTGTTATCGCCTCGACTCTTCGCAGACGGCCTCGAGGCCTACGCCGCGGCCGAAAGCGATCTAGAGAGAGGTCGTAATCTGGATCGAATCAGGAATAGGCTCAATACCGCGATCACGGCATTCACGAATGCGGCGGAAGCCTCGGAGATCGCCGAAATTACGTTGGCGTCTCTGATAAAGACACGGGACGATGCGATCCAGGCTCTAGCGGACAACTTCGCGGCGGAGTTGTGGGCGGATGCCGAAGAGATGTTCGACAGCACGGCTCGGCGCTTGGAGTCAGGCAATATCAGGGGTGCCCGAACACGAGCGGACGAAGCCGAAGCACTGTTCCGTGATGCCGAGCTGACCGCGATTAAGGCGCAATATTTGAGCCAGACCCGAGCTCTGCTCGCGCAGGCCGAGCAGGCGCGAGTGCCGAGATACGCGCCGGTGACATTCGAGAAAGCGACACTTCTGCTTCTGCAGGCAGAGCAGGAGCTGAATAACAACCGTTACGACACCGACCTGCCCCGCAGCCTGGCGCGGCAGGCGAACTATGAAGCTCGGCACGCCATCTTCCTCGCCGAACGCGTGCAGCTCCTACGCGATCAGGACTGGTCCGAAGAACAGATGATTCTCGCGTACGAAGAGCCTATTACGCAGATCGCCGCAGCGGCCGATCAGGTTGCGCAGCTCGACGCGGGTACGGAACCCGTGGTCGACGAATTGGTGACCTATATCGAAGACATGCTTCTCAAAGAGCAGCGGCTAAACAACGACTTGAACGTAAGTCACCTAAGAATCGTGGGCCTGGAAGAAGAGATTCGCGATCTCGACGAGCGGCTGGGCGGCGTCTCGCAGGAACGTGTGGCGCTGGTGCAAAGGCTCGAGGCGGAGGCGCGAATCAAAGAACAGTTTACTCAGATCGAGACGCTGTTTGCCCGTGACGAAGCACTCGTTTACCGGGAGGGAGACAACATCATCGTGCGGCTGGTTGGGCTTACCTTCGAGAGCGGCCAGTCAAACGTCGACCCAGAATATCAACTCTTATTGGCGAAGGTCCAGGATGCCGTAGAAGTGTTTCCTCGGTCGCAAGTAATAGTTGAAGGCCATACTGATTCCTACGGAAGCGACGGTGCAAATATGGCTCTGTCTCGCGCCCGCGCAGAGTCGGTTGGTCAGTATTTGAGCACTGAGCTCAACATCGTATCGTTCAGGATTAGTGCCGTCGGCTACGGCGAAACCCGTCCCATCGCCAATAACGAAACGCCACAGGGCCGGACGCGAAACCGACGAATCGATATTCTGATCGAACCTCAGATCGAATAATTCTTCCGGCTCGCGCCCTAGGAGCGGCCGCCGGTCATGGGCACCGCGGCGTTGACTAGGACTCCAGCCAGCTAGCGATGCGTTCGCTGACTTCGGAGTTCGCTAAATACCCGTAAGATTTATGGACGTTCAGTCCGAGGTCACCACGAAAATGATTGTAGAGCCCCACATGGTCGTTCAACGACTTCAGTAGGCCGAGCTCAAGCATCTCGCCGAAGTACGGACGAAGCTCTGGACGCAGGGCAGTCATCTCAGCTCGCGCAGAAAAATTCTCCCAGTGGCGGACGTTGGTAGGGTACCGGTTACGCCCCCGATTCGCCGCACCCCGGAGCCGCTTGTTAATAAACCGACTAGCGAGCGGGCTACCCAGGGTCATCAATAGATCGACTCGCCCGCTGTGCCGGTCGTCATGCGCCAACTCCCACAGCGTGTCGTATGCGATTACTGAGCCTAAACTGTGGCCGATCAATAGCACACGTTCGCCGTTCCGCCATGCTTCCAGCAACGGTTCTTTGACCATCGACCTGACCTTTCTGGCGACACCCTTGCGGTTACGGAGATAGCTGCGCGCCTCTGCCATGGTCAAGCGCATGTCAGGCCTGGCGACGAGCCGCGCAAACCAGGGCGAGGCGTCGCCGAGGACGTGGAGCAGCCGCGCTAGCTTTCTGGCAATGGAGTCGATCTCGGCGATGTCTTCCGCTGTGGGCTCCGGGTTTCGCAGAAGAGCGTCGATACCCGGCCTATCCAACTCAATGTCGCGGTGACATCGATAGAACGAATACGTCCAGGGCACTAACGTCAAGCACGCCGTGTCCGCAGCGAACTCTTGCGCAAGGCTCGGTCGTACCCGAGACAACCCGGCCACGATCGTCCTGCATAGAGCACGCTGATGAACTTCCCGGGGCGGCTTCGGTTTCATGCCCGGCACAAAAATAATTCGTTTAGATCTCAAAATACTCGCAGATTGGCTTCGCGCGCCTCGCTTCGGAAATCGTTAGGACAGTGCCTGGGGAACCGCTATAGTTCTACAGGATTTAGGCAATACATTGCCGGAGGATAGATTGTGCGATATCTCCATACAATGGTAAGGGTCAGTGATCTGGATGCATCTCTTGACTTCTACTGCAACAAACTAGGTCTTCAGGAGATTCGCCGCGTCGATCGTGAAGCCGGCCGTTTTTCACTGATATTCGTGGCTCCGGAAGGTCAGGAAGAATGCCCTCTGGAACTGACCTACAACTGGGATCCTGAGAGTTACGACGAGGGACGGAACTTCGGCCATGTTGCCTACGAGGTTGACGATATCTACGAGACCTGTGAGCGATTGATGAATGCGGGTGTCACTATTAATCGGCCTCCTCGAGACGGCTGGATGGCCTTCATTCGCT
>CAUZMW010000141.1:0-5011 GCA_963581225.1 Gammaproteobacteria bacterium | reverse complement strand
CGATGTTGGCCATGTTGCCGCCGCTGACCATGAGCCCGCCGCCGCCGGCGGGATAATGGACCAACTCGGCCAGCCAGCGAATCGTCTGCGCTTCGATCTCGCTGGCCAGCGGAGAGATGTCCCAGCCGCCGACATTGCTGTTAACCGCGGACGCCAGCAAGTCCCCCAACGCTCCCAACGGCGCGGCCGACGAAGTAATATAGCCGAAGAAGCGCGGGTGACCGTTGTGTAGGGAGTGATCGAAGAGCTGTTCCGCGATGTCTCGTAGTAGCGCGTCGGCGGGCGTGCCTTGTTCCGGGAGGCTGCCGGTGCCGAGCAACGCCCGTATATCTTTAGGCGTATGCGCCCGGGTGACCGGCCGCTGAGCCAGCGTGCCGAAGAACTCGGCGATCTGATCGACGAGCGCGTAGCCCAGCTTCCGGAATTCGTCCGGAGACAAATCCGGTACTGAATCTCGTTTATCGTCGGTGCCTGTCATGCGTTTTCGTGTTCCTCCAGATTCGAAGACACCGCAGCAGGGCATCGACTCAGATCTAGTCGATGCCCTGGTACAGTTGCTCGTTTAGATTAAGAGAATTGTCCCGGTCAAACCAGCCGGACGATCCAGAAGCGGTAGAATCAGGCTACGTTTGATTCAGCGTCGGAGGTTCTGTGTTTCCAGCGCGCTGAGATTCGTGAGGAGACCCCATGAAAAAAACAAAGTAGCAGACTGGGACGCATTGAAGCCGCTGAAGCCGAGCTACGCGTTGGTCGGCAACGTGGATCTCGTCGTCATTCGTCAGAGCGACGACGAGGTATCGGTTCTCTGCGGCCGGTGTCTGCATCGTGGCGCGTTGTTGGCAGATGGCCATGTAGAGGGCAACAATCTCATCTGCGGCTTGCACAACTGGGACTACTCTTGCAAGACCGGTATCTGCTCCTACAAGCCGTCCGAACGGCTGAAACGGTTCGACGCGTGGCTCGCTGACGGCGGCGCATGGGTGAATGAGGAAGACATCGTCGAGTGGGAGCGCGACAACCCGCAACCCTACAATCGCGACGCTTACCAGGAGCTGTATGCCGATCCTCGCGGTACGCCGCTCGAACCCCATGTCGGCTACATTCAGCATCTCGGTGCAAACGGCCGTGGCATCAACTCTGCCGCGATCTTCGCCGCGCTGTCCCGGCAGGTGGCCGAAGATGCCATCATCGCCGTCGATGTCGGCAACAATACCTACAGCTTCGGGCGTTATTTCGAGTGCGCTAGCCAGCCCGGGCTCATGTCGGGCTACCTCGGGTCCATTGGATTTTCTTTCCCTGCCGCGATGGGTGCTTGGGCCGTGACGCAGGAGGACGATCCACGTTTCAAGGGCCGGTAAGTCGTGTCCGTGTCGGGAGATGGCGGCTTGGGCCAGTACCTGGCGGAGCTGACGACAGCCGTAAAGTACGGCGTGAATATTACTCATGTGCTGCTCAACAACGATAAACTCGGCAAGATCAGCAAGGAGCAGCGCGTCGGCAACTGGGAGGTGTGGCAAACATCGCTGCATAATCCGAGTTTCGCGAAATACGCTGACCTTTGCGGCGCGCACGGCGTTGAAGTGACCGCTGCCGAGGGCCTCGAAGTCGCGCTGCACAACGCCCTGGCGCATAATGGGCCGGCGCTGGTGGAGATTCGTTCGGATGCGGAGCTCGTGTAAGGCCGTCGGGTCAGTACACAATAAGTCGAGATAAACGAGCCTGATTTTTGGAGTAAGCATGGCATTAAGAACTTCTTCCCGCTCGTGGTCGCTGTTGTCAGGACTGATTTCGATTGGTCTGGCGGCGCCCCACGTTCTTGCGCAGACGCTGTCGGATTACACGCCCATGGATCGAATTCCGGCCGACGTTGGATTGCCCGACCCCTGTGACAATCCGACCACACGGAGGTGGGGCCCCGACGATGAA
The DNA here is from genome assembly GCA_963581225.1 of Gammaproteobacteria bacterium. Classification (GTDB taxonomy): domain Bacteria; phylum Pseudomonadota; class Gammaproteobacteria; order Steroidobacterales; family Rariloculaceae; genus SMWC01. Next base: position 3,085 of record CAUZMW010000141.1, on the reverse strand, counting down.
GTCGGCAATCTGAACTACCTGACCCCGGAGCGGGTGCGAGACAACCTTAGCCTCATTCGGCTGGGGACCGTCTATGAACTCGGGCATTTGCTCGAGCCGGGTCAAATGGGATTCTCCGCTTATCTCGATTTCAAGAGCAATCTCGGTGAGTGGCCCGGTCGCGATGCGAGCCATACGATCTTTAACAACGAGGAAACGCTGGGCAACAGTACGTTTAACCGAGATCGTGCCGGCGTCATGCAGTTCGAGCTCGGGACGCAGCTCGACGGCTTTAATCATGTGACGCAGGAAGGCATCACGTACAACTGCTTCGATACACGAAATCCCGCCGACCATTTCTATCCGGAAGGCGATCCGGGCGACCTGCCGCGCGGCAACCCCGGCAGCGACTATATTTTTCGCGGCTATAACAAACTCGGGATCGAGAATGTTCGCACGATCGTCGCGCGCGCCGTTTTGATCGATGTCGGCCAGCTGCTGCGTGACCGAGAGGCGGCTGCGGGTCGCGACCCGGAGCAGTTTCCGCCCGCCAACTATGAATTCACGCCGGAGGAATTGGAGCAGGCGCTTATTCGTCAGGGGCTCACTGTCGACGAGATCCATCCCGGGGACGCGCTGCTCATTCGAACCGGATGGTCGGCGCGTTTCTGGACTGCGAATCCTGCCGACCCCCGCAATGAGCGAGTCAAATACCTGAACCGTGGCCAGGATGACTTCCTGCCCGGCGGCCCCGGCATCGACGCTCGCGCGATCCAATGGACGATCAACCGGATGCCGGTACTCGTCGGTGGCGATTCGAAGACGATTGAAAACAGCAATCCAACCGATCCGACGCGAGCTGTTACCGTCGAGCGGCCCGGGCATGTGAGCTGGCTGAACAGCGGGATCTACATGCTCGAGGATCTCGATCTGGAGGTACTGGCCGCAGACTGTGAAAGCGAGCGGGCAGCGAGCGTCGCCGCGAACGGCACTCCAAGCCCGCCTGAGGAGTCGTGCTATATCTCGACGATCGTCATTCAGACGACCCCGGTTCGAGGCTCGGGCGGTTCCACCGTCTCACCCACCGTGTTTCGTTAGCCCCTGAAGGAAATTTGTCATGCGTAATCTGAAACGAGTATTCGTCGTGCTGATCGTGCTCTTCTCCTCGCCGACACTCGCGCAGAGTTGGTTTGAGTTCGTCAGCCGGACCGATCGTTTCAGTGTGAATTTTCCGAGCGAGCCGGAAGTACGGGAATTCAATTACGCCTCAGAATTCGACGCGACATTCCCAGGACGCGTATACACCGCCCGGGTCGGCGACAACACGTACTCAGTCACCGTGGTCGACTTCAGAGAGTCCGAGAGAATCCATGCGGAGATGGAGAAGACCGAAGCGGCCAGCGGAGCGAATGCGTGGATCAACGATCAGCGGGCCTCGGTTGCACGTGCGGCCAGGGAGTTCCGGCAGCGGGACGGCGAGGTGACGTACGACGCCTGGTCCCATATCGATCTTGTCGAGGGGCATCAGTTACAGATTACCAATCGCGATCAATCCCGAACCTTCGTTGGAATCTATCTGCACGGTAATGTAAGCCGCCTCCATGTGCTGGAAGCGACGGTGGCTTCGGGGTCGCCGCCTCCTGGTCAGTTTCAGCAATCTCTGCGGTTTCTCGACGAGCAAGGTGAAAGGATTCGCTATCGACTGTCGCCGAACGGCTGTACCGTAGTCTCGGAGTAGACTGGCTGCGGGGGCGCATTCCGTCGATCGAGCGATGACGAGAAATTCAGCCGTACTTCTCGCAATAGCCTGTGTGCTGAGCGCGCGGGTCACAGCGCACCACAGTGCTCTGATCTTCGACCGCGATTTGGTCGTGGCTTTCCAGGGTACCGTGACGCGATTCAACTGGACCAATCCGCATGTCTACATCTACGTTGAAACGCGAGCCGATACCGGTGAACTCGTCGAATGGGAGCTTGAGACCGATGCGACGCCGATTCTTATCCGCAGTGGTTGGGCGGCCGATTCGCTCGTGTCTGGGGACATCGTGTCGGTGCGTGCGAATCCGGACCGGAATTCCGCGAGGCGCCATGCGCTGCTGGTGTCCGTTGCCAAAGACGATGGCGCCGTTCTCGCGGCTCGATCTAATTTTCTGCGCAGAGCAGATGCGACTGACTCGACCGCAGCCGCATCCAGTCTGAGCGGTTTTTGGGAGCTCGGTTTCGCGGATTACACGAGATTTGCCGCGTCATGGCCCCTGGTGCCGTCGACCACAAAGGGCGCGGCGTCTCAGGCTGGCTACGATATCAAGTCCGATAGCCCCGAGGCGCAGTGCGTGGCGCTTCCCTCTCCGGGACTCCTCGCCGCGCCCTATCTAAACGAAATAGAGATCCACGCGGATAGCGTTGTGTTTCGTAACGAGCGCTTCAACGTCGAGCGTATTGTTTACATGGACGGTCGCGGGCACCCGGAAAATGGTGAGCGCAGTAATCAAGGCCATTCGATCGGTTGGTGGGAAGACGGCACTTTGGTCGTCGATACGACCTTGTTTACGACGCACCGCTCGCAGTTTCTCGGCTCCGGTCTGCCTTCGGGTCCGGATAAGCATGTCGTCGAGCGCTACGATTTGAGTGACGACGGCAGCCGTATCGTGATCGAGTTCCGTCTCGATGACCCTGAATATCTGGCCGAGCCGTTCACCGGCACGCTGTCGTGGTATTACGCACCGCATTTCGACATGCTCGGCTTCGCATGCGACCCGGAGGTTTCAAGCCGCTACTCTATCGCCGCGATACCTCTACCCGCTCTGAAACATGTCGTCGACCGGAATGATGACTACGTTCTCCGGCGAAATGCCTAAAGAGAACGTCGCAATATCGACGTCTTCGTTCGTAACTTCTTCAGGTTTGGGTGACTCATAGTCCAGCGGGCTTGGCGCATCGCTAGATAGCGCGTCGGCCAGCGCCTCTGCGTCACCCGTCACGATCGCGATTTTCAGATTCTCGGCTCGTAGATACCGTCTGACTGCCGCGTTGACCTCGTCCAGAGTGATTTCATCCAGGAGTTGTTGGAACCGCGCCAGATGGCCGTCAGTATCTGGTTATAGAC
>CAUZMW010000140.1:0-5048 GCA_963581225.1 Gammaproteobacteria bacterium | reverse complement strand
CCAGTATTGATTGGCCGCGTCCAAAGTAGACGTCGGCCGGTGTCAGGTTTTTCAAGCTTTCATGGTATCGCTGATGATTGTAGTGATCGACGAACGTCTCGATCTGTTTTTCCAGAGCGCCCGGGACGCTGGAGGAGCAGCTGACAAGCTTGTTGATCACCATGGTCACAGTAATATAGAACGGATGTCGAGTTAATAATGAAGATTTGTTATGCAGACTTATAGTAGGATTGAGCAATTGCTTAGACCCACGTTATCAAAAACTAAAAAGATGGGAGCCTGAGTAAGGTGATGCGATAATCGGTGAATGGTCGCGATTAGAACGCAACCGTTTCCGAATGAGAATGGGGATGCAGCACTCGATGACCATGTCGTCACCCTAGTTTCAAATGAATACTTTGAGCGACAGAAAGTTCGAGATGGTCGCGATGCTGGCTCGTTACGGTATTACAGTAGTGGTGCTCTTTATCGCCATCGGAGCTTCCCGCGCATCGGCTCAGATTCAAACGTATACGCCGCCGGAGGCGACGGCGGAGGGCACGGATTGGACAGAGCGGATAGTTGAGATCCTTCCGCCAGGCGTCGAGAGTCGCGCGGAGGCGAGGTCGCGCATCGCTGCTTACACGCCTAACCCATTGGCATACCCGGTTCCACGCACGTCATGGGATGGGAAGCCGGATTTTTCGGGCGTTTATTGGCCCGACGCGACAATCACTTCTCCTCCAGTGCCGCTCGAGTCACTGTATCGTTTGGAGACACGCGACTACAGAGAAGCCGGAGGTGGTGCAGCAGGTCTGATTGATTGGCGGGGCATCGATACTCCGCTCTTTCACTGCTGGCCTCGCTCTCCTGTCGAGGGCTCGATGTCCGGAACCGTTCAACTGGTGTCGGCTCCGGGATACCTCCTGATGCTCAACGAGGGTGCTAACAACTTCCGGATCATTCCGATCGTTGACGAAAATGAGTCTCAACCGAGTACGTCGCACAAACCATCTTTTCAAGGCTCGTCGGTTGGTCATTGGGAAGGTGACACGCTGGTTGTCGAGGTGACGAACTTCAATGGCAAACCTTGGCTTGGACCAGCTCGGCCGCCCGACCAGCTGCCGCAAACTTCGTCTGACGCGTTACGCATCGTCGAGCGCTGGAGTCGGCCGGACGCACAGATCATTGAATACAGCGTGGTAGTTGAAGATCCGAAAATGATCACGGCTCGATGGACCGGGCCGGTAGAACGACGGGGTATCGTGCCGTACGACACAGTCCAGGAGTCGCTCTGTTTCCCCGATCCCGAATTGGGTACGCGTCACCGGGAGTTTGCTGAGGCGGAAGCAGATAAGAGGGGTGAGTCGGATGAGGCTGCAATTGAAGCCGGATCGCAAGGTGTTATCCAATGAGCGCACGTGCGATGACGGTCATCGTTGGCGCAGTCGTCATCGGGGCTGCCGTTCTGGTCGGTCTCCGAGTAGCGGTGGACGAGAAATCGGCAATCGATAGCAACTCGACGCGTACCGATTCGGTTGCGATGAGGACCCAGTGGGGAGAAGCGAACCTGGCTGGTGTATGGAGGGCAGAGCCCCTTGGCGCTAGCGTTGGGCGCGATACGTTTGATCTGACAACGCTCGAAGGACTGTACACGCCCGAGACGCGCGTACGGATGACGGAACTCTCGGCAGAGGATGACCCGACAATGCGTTGTGCGCCTCCCGCTTTTCCGCGCGCTGCGATGTTGGGGCACCCGATCCAGATTATTCAGAGCCCTGGGTTCGCATTTGTTTTCACCGAGGCGTACCCAGTCTTCCGTACCATACCGACAACGGGAAGGCCGCATACCGCGGCGGAGTATTTGTACCCCACTTATATGGGCGACTCGACGGCACGGTGGGAAGGAGACACGCTCGTGGTCGACGTCACTGCCTTTAACGGTGAAGGGTGGCTCGCGAGTGCCCAGGATAGGCCGACTAACACTAGTACGGGCGTATGGTTGAGTTCTGACGCAATGCACGTCGTCGAGCGGTGGCGTCGCATTGATGCCGACACGCTCGAGTATCAGGCGAGGGTAGAAGATCCAGCAATGCTGACGCTACCCTGGGAGACACCGACGGTCACGTTTGAGCGTCAATCCGGCGACAGAATCGAAGAGGTTATGTGCCGGCCGGAGGATGGGCCGGCGACCTATCTCGCGCGCATCGGCTAGTAAATTCAACGCCTGTGTAGCGAATCGCAGTAGCAGTTTTGAGGGAGGCATGTATGGCGTGGAAAGCAGTCGGCATCCTAATGATGCTTCTCGGATTCGTGTCGGTCGTACCGCCGCTATCGGCCCACCATTCGCGCGCGATGTTCGACGTAGACGTGTTAGTTTCTGTCGAAGGAGTGGTCACCAAGGTCGAGTGGAAGAATCCGCACATGTGGGTCACCCTTGATGTGCCGACTTCGGACGGCAAGACGGAGAGCTGGGGGTTTGAGGGCTCCGGGGCTGCTTCTATGGTGGCTTCCGGAATCTCGCCGCAGATCCTCAAGATTGGGAATCGCGTTAAGATTATCGCGCATCCTCCGCGGGACAAGTCGCAACACACGGCGGAGTTCATGGGTATGGAAGTAAATGGTACGTATTACTCGCGAGGAACGGGCTCCAACATTCGTGGTGCGAGCGAGCTTCCCGACAGCGAGGGTGGCTCCACCCGCTAAATTCCGCGGCCCTCGGGGGTACAGTGACGTGGTGGGACTGGCGCAAGGGAGAATATCCGTCCGATATAGCTGTCGAGATTAGATAAACTTTAATAAGAAGGACTGGGACCTAGGTTGAAAACATTAGCTCTGCTGCACGGAGCCTTACGCTGTCCTTAGGCTCGCCTGAATGCATGTAGCCCGTCAGTGTCTGCAGCACTTCCTCACGACTGGCGATACGCTCCTGCACTACCGCTGCGTCGGCCTTTTGCTGTAGCTCTACCACCGCTGCGTCGGCCTTTTCCTGTAGCTTTACCGCCGTAGTGGCGATGTTGTGAACGTCCCTGCGTGACCGGCTTTGCTTTGATGCGCGGATCAGGCTCATAGCCGGTGATGATCTTTTTATCTATCTCGCATTTCAGTAATCGTTCTATGCCGAGTAATAGCTTCTCTTCGTCGACACAAACGAGCGAGACGGCCTGACCTTTCTGGCCAGCACGTGCCGTGCGTCCGATTCGATGCAGATAGTCTTCAGCGACGTGTGGTAACTCGTAGTTGACGACGTGTGGAAGCTTGTCGATGTCGAGACCGCGTGCGGCGATGTCGGTTGCGACGAGAATTCGGACTGCGCCGCCTTTGAAATCCTTGAGCGCGCGCGTTCGCGCCCCTTGCGACTTGTTGCCGTGAATGGCGATGGTGTTCAGGCCATCCTTGGATAGCTGTTCGGCAAGCCGATTAGCACCGTGTTTCGTGCGTGTGAAGACAAGTACCTGGCGCCAGTTCTCGCTGCGGATGAGATGTGACAGCAAAGCACGCTTGCGGGCCCGATCGACGGGATGGACCACTTGTTCTACGCGATCTGCCAGCGCATTTCGCGCGGCAACTTGAATTTCGATTGGTGCGTTCAATAAATCTGCCGCGAGACGTCTGATCTCGTTTGAGAATGTTGCCGAGAACAGTAGGTTCTGACGCTTGTTTGGTAGTTTCTTGAGGATTTTTCGTATGTCCCGGATGAACCCCATGTCCAGCATTCGATCCGCTTCGTCGAGGACGAGAACATCTATGCCGGAAAGATCAACCGTGTTGCGCTCTATGTGGTCAAGCAGACGGCCAGGTGTTGCAACCACGACGTCCGTGTCCTTTTTCAGTTTTGAAATCTGCGTATTGATGCTGACACCGCCGAAGATAGCTGTAGTCTTAAAGGGTAGGTGGTACCCGTAGTCACGCACGCTTTCCGCGACCTGCGCCGCGAGCTCGCGTGTTGGTGTAAGTATCAGGACCTGAATACGCCGCGAGCCGGAACTAGGTTTCTGCAGGCGTTGTAGGATGGGAAGCGTAAAGCCAGCGGTTTTGCCGGTACCAGTCTGAGCGCAGGCTAGGATGTCCTGACCGTCGAGAATGACCGGGATAGCTTGTTGCTGTATCGGAGTCGTTTGACGGTACCCCTTTTTATCGATTGCACGCAGCAGTTCGGCCGAAAGACCGAGTTCGTTAAACAACATTAGATTTAGTGCTCCAGAGGCGCCTGACCAGATGCAGGGCAGTGCCATGCGTGGTTTCGGTCCAGGCTGGGAATTTTTGTGGTTTCAGCAGCCGCGGAATTGCGGGGCTAGAAGGTTTAGCGCAGACCGATGTACGCCAAGACGCGGCGGACTATAACAGATATCCAGGTAAAATAAGGTGTTATCGGCAAAATGTCACATCTCTATTGTCATTGTATGGGTGCCTGTCCGTTGAAATACCCATCCCTGAACTCACCGACATGTTCGTTTCCGTCAGCGAAAGTCAAGGTGCCTTGGCCATTAACACAGTTACCACTGGTGCAACCTTCCCTCTTGCCCCCAGCTCTGAGTTGAGACCAGAAACAAAACAACGCGCCACCCGAACGGCCGTTGGCTCACCGGAAGGGCGCGATGCAGAAACTCATTGGCGATTGACAGATTCACTCATCCGCGGGCCACCGTCCGAAAAACCTCCATAGCAGCATTACGGTAGTCGTCCCATCGGTGCCGATGAACTCCGTCCACAACGGTCGAACGCGCGCAGGCTAGCGAACGCCGGTCGGGACTGGGGCAAACTTCTGGATGCGTTTGGCGGTATCAACTTCACCAACAAATACGTTCCCGAACGTGTCGATACCGATCGCATTGGCGAAATGAAATTGCCCGGCCAGGCGGCCGTTTCCACCGAAGTAGCCGAGCGTCTCGCCACTTTCCCGTTCGACTTCCCAAACCACGTCATTGTGCGCGTCTGCGACGAACAGATACTTCTGCTCGGGATCTTTGGAAATAATCATCTTGTACATGCTGCCGCAGATAGAGGAGTAGAAGGTTCCGACAGGCATCGGTGAGGCAGAAGTTTCGCGCAGTCCAGCGCATCCGCCT
>CAUZMW010000139.1:0-5116 GCA_963581225.1 Gammaproteobacteria bacterium | reverse complement strand
CCGCGCTTTCCCAGTAATCCGGGCACGTTCTCCATTAGGAACGCGTTTGGAGAGAAATCGCGAATCTGGCGTGCAAAATCCAACACGAGATTGTTTCGATGATCCGTGTCCGGACCTATGCGTTGAATCGAAAATCCCTGGCAAGGTGGCCCGCCAGCCAGAAGATCGAGTTCCCCTGCATCGATTCCGAGTTCTGAAAGGAGATCAGATGCGCTTAGATCGGCAACATCCTGCTTTATCGCTCTATGGCTGAAATTTTGTCTATAAGAATCGATAGCGAATTTGTCATCGTCGACGGCACAAACCACGTCGAATCCGGCCTTTTGGAGCCCCAATGAGAGGCCCCCTGCACCACAAAACAGGTCAATTGCGGTTGGTTTTTCTAGATTCTTCAATCCGTCTCTCATTGAAAATGGAGCGTATAGTTTTGACTGAGCAGCTTTGTACTTTAACCGACTTGAGCGACCCTCTCCCCAACTGCTTTTCGCGTGCCCGCCTTAAGCGAGGGGATCAGTCGAGAAAATGAAGGACCGACAGGAGCGGTAATTCCTCGATCAAAGCTCAACTCTGAGCCGGTGCGTCCTAGCAATTCGCCAAGCACGTGAGCCGCGATGTATGCCGCGAATCTTGGCGGAACAGCGTTTCCAATCTGACGGAAAGCCTCATCCAGTGACCCGTTAAACCAAAAGTCGGCTGGAAATCCTTGAAGAATTGCGGCCTCACGAATTGTTAGAGCCCGATGTTGAACCGGGTGAACGAATCTGCCGCTCGCTGGATTTCTCGCATATGCGGTAATTGTAATCGAAGGCTTGTCCCAGGGGAGACGGCCATATACGTCCTCATATGCGGGCTTACCATTCCAACTCTTCGATGTCCGAAGACATGCCGGTCCAACGTTGTATGGCCGATTGCCACCGTCAGCCGGCACAGCTCTTATTGTCTCGATAGTTGAAGCCTTGTGACCAGCGCTGTAATGCATCTCGTCGGACGGATCACGAACTCCGGCAGCCACAGGAGCCAAACCGCCAATCGCATGCCGGACCGTCCGGAACTCGTTACGACTTAGGAAACCAATCGGAGAAGAAAATGGTTTCTTCATAGCTATTAAGATTGCCCTAAATCTCTCCTGAGGAACGCCAAACTCAGCTAAGTTGTGAGCTGCTAAGTGGACGAAATACCCCGAACTTTCCAGCATCGATCTAGCCTCGGCAATAAAATGCCAATACCTATCTGACAGGAGTTCTGGAACGTTTTCGATAACTACGGCAGCGGGTTGGAGCCGCTTTGCAATACGTGCGAAATCGAGGAACAAGTTATTACGCTGATCTGTCTGTCCGCTCTTGTTCCTATGCGAAGAAAACCCTTGGCATGGGGCGCATCCGATAAGGACGAGTTTCTTTCTCGACCGCGTGCGAGCAACCAAATCGTCGAGCTGCCTCTTGGAGCGGGACATTCCGGAAATGTCAGCGCAAATCGGACGAACTCCCAAATTGTGCTCGTACGTAATATTTGCTTTCTTATCGATATCCACTGCCGCTGCCAAATTAAAACTCGGCAATAATCCATTGATCGCGTGAAATCCAGCTGACATTCCGCCGCAACCACTGAACATATCTATTACATCAATTGGACCAACATTCTTTTCAGATGACTCTAGCCAAGCGCCATCGATATCAAGGCTAGCTGTTTGCCCAAGTAGTTGAGCTGACGTCCGAATGGCTGCGGAATCTAATGTCGCTCGAGGTGCGGCAATTCTTGCCATCGTTGATCTTAGACTAGCGAGGCTTCCAATTTCGGCATTCTCAGAATTGCTATTGCCTATGAGCCGTCTTGTCAGCGAGTTCGATTTTTTGAAGTTATTTTTCACGCGATCCGGGCAGGTTCAACTCACCCTGCAGGCGATAATTCTCACTATCAAGGTGCTCGCGGACCAATCGAGCAATCAATGTGCTCTTCTTGAATCCGCGGTCAACGCAATAGCTTTCAAATCTGCTAAATCCCTCAGCATCTAGCAGGACAGTTATTTTGTGACGTTTTTCTTCCAATGCCTTTTATTGCCTGGGAAAAAAGATCGGGCCTCATGATACTCGCACGAACCGTAACAGTCCATACTACTACGCACTTATACGTACTTCTACGGACAAAATGTAGAATTGTGGAATATCAGTAATGGAAAGTTCAGGGAACCTAACCCGCCAAAAAACCCGCGTCATCCCGTAGCTTGAGGGCCCGCAAACACTCCTACCAGACATTACCTTGGTAACCTGCGTGGTGTTAGCTGTCCAGCCACTTGGGCGAGCCAGCGTGGAATTGTATGGATTCAATCTCTACGCCCGTAACCGAATTCCGTCCCTTTATCGCAACGTTAGAAACTGAATGTAACTGGAACTAAAACTGGCAAAAAATATGCGTTTTCCGTTCGCTTGCTGACCCGCACTACGTCGGGTCTCACAGTACCTTTTGTAAGTCGCACAACTGGTGGAAAAACCCCCACCCCCTGATAACTCTGACGGCCAAGAAAATTTGGGACTGTCTTCGGAGTCCTCTCCTCGAATGTCGGGTGAAGACATTGAAAATATTCAACACGAACGGTTGTCTACGGCGTTTTGTGGGCGCATCCTGCCCTAAAAACAAAAGGGCTTACCGAAGTAAGCCCTTTGCCTTTAATAGTGGTAGCGGGGGTAGGATTCGAACCTACGACCTTCGGGTTATGAGCCCGACGAGCTGCCTGACTGCTCCACCCCGCAATCGCGAGCGGCGATGATACTAGGGGCTTGTAACACCTGCAAGCAGCACGCTTGTTGGCGAAATTCGTGGCCAGGTGGCCGCTTCGACAGGGCCAATCGCGACGAGGCCATCGCTCCCACCGCCAGGGCCGTCGCGCCTACAGGAGGACGCGGGCGCAGAGATCCAGCAACCCTCCCGGAAACAGCCCGAGCACGAGCAGCGCCAGTACATTGCCGCTGAGGACCAGTCGGAGGTCGAGATCGGCCTGCAGCGGTGCGTCTGCCTCCGGCTCCGCGAAGTACATATACCAGACGACACGCAGATAGTAGAACGCGCCGATCACTGCGAAGGCTACGCCCGCAATGGCCAGCCAGAGCATGCCGGCATCGATAACGCTGCTAAGAACAACCAGCTTGGCGTAGAAACCCACGAATGGTGGCACTCCGGCCATGCTGAACATGATCATCAGCATCATCAGCGCGAACCAGGGACTTCGGGCATTGAGCCCCTTGAAGTCTTCAAGTTTCTCCGCTTCGAAGCCCTTGCGACTTAACAGGATGATCATCCCGAACGCCGCCGCCGCCGTCAGCGCGTAGATCACGGTGTAAAACAGGGCCGCAGCCAGGCCCATCTGCGTTCCGGCCACGAAACCCATCAGGATAAATCCGACGTGAGAGATCGTGGAATAGGCCAGCATTCGCTTCAGATTGGTCTGCGCGATGGCCACCACATTGCCTATCCCTAAGGACAGAACGGAGAGAATCGCGATCATGCTTTGCCAGCTGGCGTGCAGATCGCCTAGCCCTTCAGCGAGGAGTCGCCACATCAGCGCAAAAGCTGCAATCTTGGGCGCCGTAGCAATAAACAGTGTAACGGGGGCCGGTGCGCCCTCATACACATCGGGCAGCCACATATGGAATGGCACCGCGCCGAACTTGAACGCGACACCGACGATGATGAACGCGAGCCCCAGAAGCGCTGGCACGCTGGGTGTGTCCGCTGCCGAAAAGTGGGCGGCAAGCTCATCCAACTGCACAGTGCCGCTGACACCGTAAAGAATCGATATTCCATACAACAACGTGCCCGAAGCGATGGCGCCGAGGACGAAGTACTTGATCGCGGATTCGGCCGCCGTTGCCGATTCGCGATTGAAGGCGACCAGCGTATAAAGCGACAGCGACAGGATTTCCAGGCCCAGGTAAAGCGTTAGCAGGCTGTTCGCCGAAATCATGACCATGGTGCCGAGCAGAGCAAACAGACCGAGGATGAAGAATTCACCCTTAAATAGCCCTCCTCGGATCAGATAATCCCGTGAGTAGAGAAACGCCAATGCCACGACGATATACGCGAACATTTTCAGCACTTGACTGGTCGGGTCGGCCACGAAAGCGCCGCTGAAAATAGTCACCGACTCGCTGACCGCGAAGTACGACGAGCAGGCGGCCGTGCCGAGAATTGCCAGTATTGCGAGCCGGAACGTGATCCGGCGCTGTTCATCGGACAAGAAGACATCGATCAGTAACACCACACAAATGGCGCTGATGAGAAAAATCTCTGCCGCGGCCGGCATGAACTCAAGCATTGGTACGCTCTACTCTCATAATTTCGACTGCGCAATGTGTTCCAGAAGGTGGGCCAACGTCTGCTCCATCACGTCGATCAACGGCGCCGGCCAAAGCCCGAGTACCAACACGGCCACGGCTAATACCGCCAGGATGAAGAACTCCCGAGAATCGACATCCTCCAACGAGGCGACGCCGTCATTCGCGATTTCACCGAAGAGTACGCGTTTTATGAGCCATAGCGTGTAGGCGGCACCGAGAACCAGCGTCGTAGCCGCGAAGAACGCCAGCCAGAAGCTCGCGTGGAAACTGCCGACGATAACCAGGAATTCCCCAACGAATCCGGACGTGCCCGGCAGGCCGGCGTTAGCCAGAGCGAACAGCACCATCAGAGCAGCGAAAGTCGGCATCGTATTCACGACGCCCCCGTAGTCATCGATATTCCGGCTATGGAGGCGGTCATACATCATGCCAACGCACAGGAATAGCGCGCCAGAAATCAGGCCATGCGAGATCATCTGCACCATACCGCCCTGCATGGCTAGTTGCGCGCCGGCACTTTCCGGCGCATTGGCTGCGATTGCGAAAACAACGAAGAAGCCGAGCGTCACGAAACCCATATGGGTAATGGACGAATAGGCAATCAGTTTCTTCATGTCCTTTTGGGCTAACGCCACGAACGCGATATAGACAATGGCGATCAGGGAGAGCCCGATCATGAGCCAGTCCAACGCATGGCTCGCATCGGGAGTTATCGGCAGACTGAAACGTACGAAGCCATAGCCGCCCATCTTCAGGAGCACGGCGGCCAGAATGACGGATCCACC
>CAUZMW010000138.1:0-5210 GCA_963581225.1 Gammaproteobacteria bacterium | reverse complement strand
CCGGCTGCTGGTTCTTCGGCACGAAAATCGCCGCAGACGATGCCGCGATAAAGGGAGAGTAGCCGATGTTTTCGGAATCGTGGCACTACACCGTCGCCATTGTCATCGCCTATTCGATGTTGATTCTTTGGGTTGGCACGGGACGCTGGACCAGGGTCGGCAAGGTTCGGATGGACGACTACTTCAAGGTCGGCCCGGGCTTCGGATTTCTTGTTCTCTATCTCGGCATCGCAGGTGGTTTCCATACCGCATTCGCGATTCCGGGGTCGATGGGCTTCTACCACTCCCACGGCGTGGCGTTCGCGGCCAACATACTGTGGACGGTCTTCACGCCGCTGGGGATGATCTATTTCATCGGCTCGCGGATTACCTGCCTCGGCCGAAAGTTCAACTACATCACGCCGGCCGACATGCTCGTCGATTATTTCGGCGACGGGAAGTTTCGCGCCTTCATCGCGCTCTACACCCTCTCGTGCTGCATTCCGTTGATGACCGCCAACATCGTCGGACCGGCGACACTTCTGTCCGCCGGCACGGAGAACCACATCCCCTACTGGGCCGCCCTCGCGATCATGGGCACCATGGTCGTTATCTATGTCACGTCGAGCGGTATTCGCGGCGTGACCTGGACGACGGTTGCTCAGGCCATTTGGATGTTCATCGCGGTCTGGGCTGCCGCTTTCTGGTGTCTGGACCTCATCGACGGCGATCTGATGGCGTTGTTTACGAGAGTTCGGGACATGGACCCGGCGATGCTGACGCTGCCCGGGCCACAGGGCCTTGCAACGCCCCAGTGGTGGGCAACCTGGCCCGTATTCGGCATTGCGCTGTACTGGGCGATCCTGCCGCGCGGCTTCATGTTCTTCTACTCCGCGAAGGACGTGCAGACGACGAGGAGGATCGGCCTGACCGTCGGCTTTTATCTGATGGCTTTATATATTCCAGCCATGGTCATCGGCTTCACGGCTTACACGTACTTTCCTGAACTCAGCGGCACGGGCGCCGACTCCTCGTTCCCGCGTCTACTCGCGGAATACGCACCCGCCTGGTTCGCGGGCATTATCGTCGCCGGCGGACTGGCAGCCGGCATGTCGTCGCTCGACGCCGATACGAATGCGAACTCCGCGATGTTGACGAAAGACGTCTATGCGAGCTTCATCAACAAGAAGGCGACGGACCGACACTACATCACCGTCGGCCGCATATTCGTCATCTTCCTCGTCGCCATCACCGTACTGGCGGCTACCCGCAACTGGGGTCTCGTCGTCCTGATGATCGGTGTAACGGCTTCTATGATCACGCAGCTACTGCCCGCCGTCATCGCCGTGACCGTGCCGATGAAGCGGGTCTGGTTCACGAAGGCCGGTATCACGTCCGGCATCCTCGCCGGGCTGGCCCTCGCGCTCGCAACCCGGCCGTCGTTACTCGGCGGCATGCTACCGGCGGGCATCCGTTTCGATCCGTCATTCTGGGGTCTGGTCGTGAACGTCCCGGTCGCGTTGATCGTTAGTCGCATGACGACGCAGCCGGATCCGGTTGCCGTCGCGCGAATTCGCGCCGCGCTGGACGAGGAATTCCGCCCGACCAAGAAGACCTGACCGGCCGCGATAAGGCCTTAAAGAATCGCGACGAGGCCGTCGCTCCCACAACGTAGCCGCAGGTCGCACCCACATAAAAGGGCCGCGCGGAAGCGTCAAAATCAGTTTATAATGGTTTGCTGTGCTCAGAGTAGTGTTTTGATTTCTTGAGGATTTTCGAAGATGAGTGAACAACCCTGGAAAAGCGATAATTGGTTCAGCAGTGCCTGGAATTTCAACGAAGAAGTGACCAAAGAGCTGAATTTCGCCGAAACCATCAAAATTCATGACGTCACGCTACGTGACGGCGAACAACAGACCGGCGTCGCGTTCACTTTCGACGACAAAATACGCATCGCGGAAGGCCTGGCCGAGGCCGGCATTCATCGTATCGAGGCGGGCCTGCCGGCCGTGTCCCCAGACGACTTCAAAGCGATCGCCGAAATTGTCAAACGCGATTTAGGTCCGGAAATCTATTCCTTCTGCCGCTGCATGAAGGGCGATATCGACGCATCGGTAGATTGCGGCGTGAAGGGCCTGATCATGGAAGTGCCGGCCAGCAAGCATCTGATCGAGCACGCCTACAAATGGCCGCTCGAGAAAGCCATTGACCTGTCGATTGAAGCGACGGCCTACGCTCACGAGAAGGGGCTCGAAGTCGTGTTCTTCCCGATCGATTTCTCGCGCTCGGAGATCGGCTGGGTGCTGGACCTGATCGACAAAGTAGCCACCGAAGGGCATATGGATGCACTCGCGCTGGTGGACACGTTCGGCGTCGTCTCACCGCATGCCATGAAGTTCTTCGTACGTGGAGTCAGGGAGCGGTTTCCGGACACGCGACTCGAGACGCATTTCCACCAGGATTTCGGCGTCGGTGTCGCGAATACGCTGCTGGCACTCGGCGAAGGCGCCGAGGTCGTCCATTCCACCGTACTCGGACTGGGCGAGCGCGCCGGCAATGCCCCGACGGAAGACACCGTCATGGCCTTGCTGACGATGTACGGTATCGACATCGGTATTAATTACAACAAGCTCTACCCATTGGCGAAGATGGTCGAAGAGATTTCGGGGATTCAGATTCCGAATAATCGCTCCGTCGTCGGCGACCAGCTGTTCCAGGTGGAGTCCGGCATTATCGCGAACTGGTTCAGGAACTGCGGCAAAGAGCACCAGACGGAGTTGTTCCCGTTTCGTCCGGAGTTCGTCGGCCAGCCTGCGGCGGACGTCGTCATGGGCAAAGGCAGCGGGATCGATTCGGTCCGTATCTGGCTGGAGAAGATCGGCGTCGGGGCATCCGATGAAGAAGCGGTGGCTATCCTGAAGGAAGTCAAAGCCCTGGGCGGCTCGACCAAGCAGTTGCTGACGATCGAGCAATTCACGACCATCGTGAATCGATCGGTCTCGCAAAAAGTAGCCTGACGACAGGCGGAACGAACTCGATGCGACCGTTCGACTACATTGCACCCTCCTCCGCTCAGGAGGCGATCACGCTACTGGCAGAACACGGCGACAACGCGCGCGCGCTCGCGGGCGGCACCGATCTGATCGTGGATCTGAAACACGACGCCGGTAACATTAATCTGTTGGTCGACGTCTCCTGTGTCCCCGAGTTCCGGGGTATCGAGGAGACGCCCGAGGGCCTGCGCATCGGCAGCATGGTCACTTTCGGTGAGATCATGGCCTCGCCCGTGTGTCAGGAGATGACACCCGAGATCGTTGCCGGCGCCCATACGATCGGCGCCGTGCAGACGCGTAACCTGGGCACGGTGGGCGGCAATCTTGTCACCTGCGTTCCGTCGGCGGACATTGCGCCGTCACTGATGGTCCTCGACGCACGGGTCACGGTTACGGGGCCCGACGGATCGCGTGAGATGCCGATCGAAGAGTTCTTCGTCGGGCCGCGCAAGACGAGTCTGCAACCACACGAGCTACTCGAAAGCCTGCTGATTCCGAAAAGCGCTCTCGGCAAACCGTCCAAGTTTCTGAAGCACGGTCTGCGAAAAGGTCAGGCGCTGGCGCTCGTCAACGCCGCCGGCAGCCTGTGGCTCGATAAGGACGGCGAGACGCTCGTCGAACCGCGACTCGCGTTGGGTGCGGTCGCCCCGGTCCCGCTGCGTGCCGTCGAGACGGAAGCATTCCTGGAGGGTAAGCCCGCAACGGATGCGGTTATCGCGGAAGCGGCCGAGATTGCCGTCACGGAAGCCAAACCGATCGACGATTTTCGTGCGTCGGCGAAACATCGCCGCGACATCATCCGAACCTTTACGAAACGCGTCTTGACGCGATCTATCGAGATCGCGAGAGAAGCCTGAGCGGAGACCTGCAGGAATGATGGTGCAATTAAAAGTGAACGGCGAGATCCGCTCGGCGGAGTGCCCGCCCGAAACGACGCTACTGAAGTTTCTACGGGAACAGCTGAGCCTCACAGGCGCGAAGCTGGGCTGCGACGTCGGCGACTGTGGTACCTGCACGGTCATCGTTGACGGCGAGTCGGTCAACTCCTGTTTGATGCTTGCGGCACGAGCGGCCGGAAGCGTCGTCACGACAATCGAAGGCCTGGCGAACTCACAACAGCTGCACCCGATACAGCATTCGTTCGAAGAACTGGGCGCATTGCAGTGCGGCTTCTGCGGTCCGGGAATGATCATGTCCGCGAAGAATCTGTTGGACAAGAATCCCGAACCCAGCAATGCGGAGATTCGCGATGCGCTGTCCGGGAATCTGTGCCGTTGCACGGGTTACACCAAGATCATCGAAGCGATCGTCCATGCCGGGCAGGCAATGAGTACCACCGAAGCGCAAGCCTGATTCGCGGCTGAGAAGGAATCTTTAGGGAGAGTAGACGGATGGCAACCAGGACGAAAGACGTTCAGACAGACACCGAGGACCTGGTCACAGCCAGAGAGTCCCGGGCTCCGGCCAAACAGCCCCTGACACTGCCAGCGGACGAGCCGGTGGTATATCCACTGCAGCTTCCCCAATCGAAAGCACGCCTGCAGACGCCGGCTGTCGGCCAACGCGCGACTCGGCCCGATGGCCGTCTGCATGGACTGGGTCAGACGCAGTACATCGACGACCTGACGTTTCCCCATATGATCCATGCGAAGGTGCTGCGCAGTGAGCACGCGCACGCACGCATCATCAGCGTCGACACCAGTGCGGCGGCAGCCATGCCGGGCGTCCTGGCAACGTTGATCGGCAAGGAGATTCCACGCAATTCATTCGGACCCACGCTGCAGGACCAGCCGGTCCTGGCCGATGATGTCGTTCGGCATCGCGGCGATGGCGTCGCCGCCGTAGCGGCAGTCACCGAACAGCTCGCGGCCGATGCGCTCGAGAAGATCAAAGTCGTCTACGAGCCGCTGCAGCCCGTGTTCGATCCGCTCGAAGCGCTGGAGGACGATGCGCCGAGAATCCATGGCGGCGATACCAACATCTACGCCAGCAAAGTCATCAAGAAAGGCGACGTCGAGAAAGCCTTCGCTGAAGCCGATCATATCTTCGAACGACGATTCCAGACTCAGATGGTCGAGCATGTACCGTTGGAGCCGCATGCCTCTATCGCGTCGTGGGACGGCAATGGCCGCGTCTCGATCTGGTCGAGCCTGGGCCGGATTACGCTCGGTCGCGAGG
>CAUZMW010000137.1:0-5267 GCA_963581225.1 Gammaproteobacteria bacterium | reverse complement strand
CGTCCGGAGAGATCATCGAATAGTCTTCATCAAATTCTGACTGAATGAGGGGCTGGGAAACTGTTTCATTTCCAAAAGTCAGGATGTGCAGATCCGAGGCTGTGCCTGAGCTTGATTCTTCTCGATACATCAGCTGTATCGGGCTGACCGGAGTGAACGTCTCAACGACAGTCTGTGCATGACTGGTGACATCTCCTGCTTCATTCAGCCATGCCCTGCCGTTGAAGTTCTCCGACTCCACGACCAAGGTATCTCCTTGCCAGCGGCCGATAGAATCGCCCTGCCACAAGCGATACACCAGCACTCAGTCGTCCACAGGCAGGCCGATCACCAGGAGAACCGTGTAGTCCAGCTTGTCGCAGCCCTCGACCGGAGGCATCGACCCACCTGGGGCAACCGGAAATGCGGACATCTGCGCCTTGGCCGGCGAACACGAATTCTCGCCCGCCGCCGGCGTGTACCGTGCGGAGCGGCAGGCCAAGTGAGTCACATCGTAGAGCGTCGCGCCGCCATCGAGCTCCCAACGCCGGGTCCCGTCGCTCTCTGTCGAGTGAACGGTCAACACGGCCGTCGCTTCACGGTCGCCTGTGACGAGGTACTTGCCAGGAGCGAGCGGAAACTCAGGTTGCTCCATGATCAAGCCGTGCTCCTCCAACCACCAATCCGTGTTGTCGAATTTCCACTGTGCCGGAGCGACGCCACCTGCAGCCTCCAGTTGCTCGTAGCGACTCAGTCTCACTCCTCGCGGACCAGGATCCCGACGCCACAGACCCCATCTTTGAGCGCCGCTTCCCGAGGTTGCATCTGGATCACCCAACGCCGCGATGAACTGGGTCAAAATACGCCTGAACTTCGTCTGAGTTTCCGCTGCAGCGTGAGTCGGCTGCGCGAGCGCAGCCGGCGATAGCGCCGCCGTGGCGGCTGCTGCCGTACCGGCGACAAGAAACGAGCGACGACTGAGGCCACGGGTTTCTGACCCGCGTGCGTTCGGTCGGCCGCACGCGTCGCTTTTTATCTCTCGGTATATCGTACGCTCTCCTCTACTGAGCATCAGTGGGCATCGGAGTCGGTGGCTCGATCGAGGCCAAGTAGGCCACGATGGCCGTCATGTCGTCTACCGTCAGATTCGCGATGACCGGCTGCATCAACTGCGCCGACAGGCCGTTCCGCGTGCCCCGCTTCATATCGTACAACTGGCGCATCATATAGCTGGGCGAGCGCCCGGCAATTCCAGGAATATTTGCCAGGCCCATGAGGTCCTGCCCGTGGCAGATGTCGCACTGTATCGTCTTGCCGGCGCCCGTCGTTACCAGATTCTCACCCTCCTCGAGACTTCCGACCGGTACGTACACGACCCACCCCGACCGCGGATTACGAAGATAGTTGGCCTGATGAGCATCCTCGGGCGTCTCGACGATTCGGCCGGCGAGCGGCTCGGTCGGCTCGGTTCCGACTGTGATGTACATGTTGCCCGGCTCCAGGTGCATCTCCGGAATCAGGTCGGCCTCGATCACACGCATCCAAGGCGTCCACGGGATCGCGGCGAAATACTCGGCCGACTCCCGCATCTCCTCATCGGTCATCGCTTCGGCCAGCGCAATCATCGTATGCGTGTTCGGCTTTCTCGGATCGACGGTGTATCGCAGGCCGTCTCGCATGTCCTGCAATTGCTGGATGGTATAGGCGACCGGTTGCCCCGCAGGCGGCGCATTTTCCGGCCGTCCCTTGCCGTTAGGCAGGTGACACGAGCCGCAGCCCCGGCCGCGCTCGGCGACCAGGCTCGCGGGGCCGTGTTTGATGATGTCGGGCATTGGCGGGTGGTCGCCGGGAAACCAGTCGATCACGTTGTGGTTGTCGCGGACCTCCATCCGCGAATACGTGGCGCTGCTCCCCTCGACTTGCCTCAGCTGAGTAATTTCCTCAGCGTCCTCCCCGGGAAGCACTTCCCTGACCGGGGGGAGCTGAGGGACGTAAGTGTCACCGGGTTCGGGTTGTGTACTCCACGCGTATGCCCACACGGGCTCTGGCTCCTCCGAGCCCTGCGCCTGAACTAACGACGCGCCCACCGTGAGTCCCACAGTCACAATGGCGCCTAAGAACACGACATGAATTTTCTGCTTCACTTCTCTCTCCCCATTAGACCGAAGGCCATAACTTATGCTGTTCGCAATTCTTTTGCGAATCCGTGCGCTGGCTTTCGCCCTCGATGGCGCTGAGGTCCGGTAGTGTGCGGGAACCCCCGCGATCGACAGAGGCGCATGCATGAACTGGAATCTGCACTATTTTCCGACGCACTGGGCCGGGAAGAAGCTCGCGTACCCCAACGTGCCGAAAGAACACCCGAAGTTCGCTCAAAGCATTGCCGTCGGCAATCTCGTGTTCGTCTCAGGCTGTGTCGGCCAGAATCTGAGCACCGGCGCGCCCGCGCCGGAAGGCGCAGAGGATCAAGTCAGGCTCGCGCTGGAGAACACGAAACAGGCGATGGAAACGGCCGGAAGCTCGATGGAGAATATCGTCAAGACGTTCTTCCTGATCACTAGCCTCGACGATTATCAGCAGGTTCGCAAAACGGAAACGGAGTTCTACGAGGCGCATGCGCCGTCCCTACGATAGTAGCCGTGGCAAAGAATGCCGCGGCTACTATCGCAAGATATCTCATATCAGTCCGCTGCAAAGCAGTAGAACAAACCGTCACCACCGGTGGAAACTAGGCCTTCCTGACTACAGTTGCGAGTACTGTGCACGGAGTTCCACGAAGCATTCGGTCCGCCGAGACGATCGTGATGGCCGACAATAGCGTTGCCTGCGTCGTTGCTTGTCCAGTTATTGCAAGTAGTCAGAGCACCATTTCCACTACCAGGCACGAAACTTCCTGACATTAATCGGCCTGAGCTGTCAGAACCGGTCAAAATATCATGCCGATTCGGCGAATCGCCGGCACCATTAACGACGTCGCCATTCTCATCTATCGCGACAGGCTTACGGACATTGTTGCGATCCTCATGCAGCCCGTCGATGTCCCAAGCGACATAGACACCGGCCGCGTTATACCACGGCCCATCGCCAATACGATCACGCGCATTAACCGCCGGCATTCCGTTTCCTGGAGCTTGGCTAAGATAGGCACGCCAGGTGGCGTTCCCGCGGCCTGCAGACGAAGCGAGCGCCTGACAGTGCGCGTCGGCACCAGCAAGTCCACCCAGATTACCACCGTCACCCGAGCCAACGCTCGTGATAAAGAAACTCATCGGCTGCTGATCCTGTGAAAGAACTGGAATTGTGATCGCGGCAAGGGCGATCAGTCCTAACAGAGGTTTAAAAATCTTCATATCAGTTTTCCTTAGTTATTGTTGCTGGATTCGAATCATCGGCTGGGATGTCAGATTCTCCCCCTCCCGTGAGACGACCTAGTCTAATATTCTACCGGAATTTCGTAGGTAACCCCTACCCGGCATAGTGTTCCCTGGAATCGCAAAAGCTTATTAGTTATTAAGATTATCGTCGTTCCTAATCGACAGGCACTATTATAAAAAATACTTCAGTCCCACTCGTTTTCTACGCTGCCCGGCGGCGTCAAGAATCCCAGCAAACAACCGTTAGCGCCGTCTTTCAGTTGATGGCAGCGAACGGAGATCTTGTCACCAGGTACAATTGTCTCGGCATATACCCCAGCACGTTCCAGCGCGCCCACGCTACCGCTTTCGAGCGCCCAAATCTTAGACGCGCCATCTTCTCCCACAACCGACATATAAACCCACGAATGCGGGTTCATGAAGATAAACTCAGTCACGACACCCTCTAAATGCGTGTACTCAGTCATCTGATAATTACCGTGAGAATGGTGCGCAAGCGCAGGCATCGACAGAGCGGAGATTACCGCGATGAAAGAAATTATTGACTTCACATCTTTCTCCCGAGATTGATACTAAAACCTTATTCGTTCATAGCAATAATCTCTACATTTACCAAATGTCAGATTCTGACTTTATGACAGTTGAATTCTAATTTCGGTTTCGAGTCCAGTTGCTGCGCACGTGGTTTCCGACACCTGTCACAACACGTGAGTTCTCATCATAGTTGTAACGAATTCGTTGACCCTCATCGTCGACAAAGCCGAGCGACTGCTGGAAATGGCCCTGCGGGGGTGAAGATGCAGGTACAGTCGCGTCGGTGACGTACAGTTGGCGTTCGTGCAGATAGATACCGACATAAGAACGTGAACCGTCGTCATTTGTCAGCTGCAGTTGAAGTCCGGGTACGCGGTCGATATGCGCCCACGCGTCGTAGGTTACCTCGCCGCCTCTCTTACGGTAAGTAGTCGCCGCATAGGCGACCGACGCCAGGACATCAACTCTCCAATAGTCATAACGTTCGGGAGAATCCGCTTCAGTCGAGTTCGTACGCGCCAGGTGGATGGCCTCAGCATCGCGGTAATCAATCACGGTCACCTTGTAGACATTCTCGCCACTCTTAGCCGTGTACACGCGACCAGGGAACATCGCGCCGTACTCAGACGGATAGTCGATCTCCGTTATCGCCGGTTCGGCTGGAAAGTTCACCGTGAATTTATCTATCTGGCTGGTATATTCGAACCAACCCTGGGCGGCTAAGGGCCCGGACAAACCCAAAAGAACTACTACGGGGAAGAGTCGAATTAGATTCATAGCTAGATACTCCAAGGTTCTGTCTTTTTATCGCTTAATCTTGCCAGAAATAAGGCGGACCGTCTCGTCGAGACGCTAGCCCCGACATGTAAACTTTATAACGTTACTGGGAGGACTCGCGAAGCTCGTCAGCCGTCAACTCTCCATGCGCGATGATATTAAGCATCTTCTCGGTCGCGATAACGGCCGCAGCTGTCTGATCCGAATCGACACCGATCGTTGAGAAACTATGGCCTTCCGCGTCGTCGCCCCAGCTAATCAGCGTCTCGACGAGCGCCTCTGTACGTCCACCCGGCGGGATGCGTACCCGATAGTCGGCCAATCGCGGTATCTCGATCGCGTACTGTTTCACGGCTTCTGTCAGCGCGCGCATGAAGGCATCGTAGCCGCCATCACCCGTAGCTGAGGCCTCTGCCGTCTTACCCTGAAACGATACGGCCACAGTAGCCTCCGGCGGTCCGTCGGAGGTCACGTTAATCGCATAGTGCTCAATCCGCATAACGTGTTCCGCAGGCGTCTTCAGTACGTCGGCGATGATCATCAGCAGATCTTCCGGTACGACCGTGTGCTTCTTGTCGCCGAGTTCGATGATGCGATCCAGTA
>CAUZMW010000136.1:0-5316 GCA_963581225.1 Gammaproteobacteria bacterium | reverse complement strand
TGGGACCACGTGGACTCCAATCGCTTCGGGAGTCCGAGCTTAGCATCAGCCGCGCCGCATATGGCGGTCGCGATAGTTCATATAGACGCAAAGGGGCCGGCCATAATGGTCCACGTCTCCCTGCGCCGTACCCACCACGAGTGAGCTAAGCGTGAGTGCCGGCGGCTTCGAGTCGACATGAACCATCATGCCCACCCCTTTGACGGTTACCGGGGCGTTGGTCGAAGCAAATAAGGGGACGGTCTACCTAACTATCCAGACAGGTCAATATAGTCGGTGAGTTAGGTAGACCGTCCCCTTATTCGACGAGCTATTCCGCGTCGAGGTTTAGGATGCCATGAAGCCTTTCAGCTTGCGGAAAGCATTCGCCTCGATCTGGCGGATGCGCTCGGCGGAGACCGAGTATTCGGCGGCAAGTTCATGCAGTGTCGCCTTGGTTTCTCCGAGCCAGCGCCGCGCGACGATGTCACGGCTACGCTCGTCGAGTTCTCCTAGTGCCTGCCTCAACCGGCCATTCGAGTCGGCCTGCCAGTCGTCGTGTTCCGCGAGTTCAGCCGGGTCGCTGCCGGGGCTCGGCAGGTAGGCCATCGGCGCGTACTCTTCGTCCTCCGCCGGAGCCGGGTCGAAAGAGATATCGCGCCCTGAAAGCCGCTTCTCCATCTCTGTGACTTCGCGGGTACTCACACCCAAATCGCTCGCGACCGCTTCGGTCTCGTCTTTGGACAGCCAGCCCAGATGTTTCTTCGATTTACGTAGATTGAAGAACAGCTTCCTCTGCGCCTTCGTCGTCGCGACTTTGACGAGCCGCCAATTCTTCAGAACGTACTCATGAATCTCTGCTCGGACCCAGTGTACGGCGAAAGAGACGAGCCGGACGCCTACGTTCGGGTCGAATCGCTTGACGGCCTTCATCAAGCCGACGTTACCCTCTTGAATCAGGTCGCCTATGGGCAATCCGTAGCCCGTGTAGCCGCGCGCGATGTGCACGACGAATCGAAGATGAGAGATGACGAGCTGCTGAGCGGCCTCCAGATCATCGGAATCCCGTAGCCGTGTCGCCAGCTCGAATTCTTTCTCGGCGCTCAAAACCGGTATCGCGAAAGCAGCGGACATGTACTGATTCAGGCTGCCGATCGGCCCGCTGAGCGCGAGTACGTTATCTCTGAGAGCAACTTCTGTTGTCACAATCATGGGTCTCCTGAGTTGGGCTATATTTTATCACTCTGGAGGTTAGAGTGCTAAAAGCGCGTCACGTTCCCTAAATAGAGAACTTAAAAGCCTTATTTAACAGTGAGTTATCGAGGCTCTATGGCTCTCAGATGGCGTGCGGTCGCGATTCCGGCTCCGGCCCAGCCGAGGATCGCGCCACTGCCCAGCAACACCAGCGTCTGGAGCACGGTCAGGCCGGAGAGGTTGAAGCCTGACCCGTAAAGCTCTGCCAGAGCACGCGTCGGCGATGCGATCAAGCTCAGGCTCAGCGCGACCGTGAGCGCCGCCATCACTCCGCCGCCGAGCCCGTAGAAAAATCCAATGTACAGAAACGGCCGGCGTATGAATCCATCGCTACCACCCACGAGTTTGACCACCTGAATCTCTTCGCGGCGAGTATTGATCTCGAGCCGAATGGTATTGCCGATGACGAGCACGACGGCCAGACCGAGCAGGATCGTCGCGATATCCACGACTCGTCTCGCGAGAGCGAGAATCCCGTTCAGCCGCTCAACCCAGGCGGTATCCAGTTGCACGAAGTCTGTGTCCGGCATGGATTCCAAAGCGCCGACCAGCGCCGCTATGTCTGCCGCATTCCCGCTCGCGGGTCGTACGACGAGCGCGTGCGGAAGAGGGTTCTCATCCAAGGCATCCAACGCCTCGCCGAAGCCCGAGTACGCACGAAAGTCGGCCAGAGCGTCGCTGCGCGAGATAAACACCGCCTGTGCGACGTCCTCTCGCGACTCAATGTCGCGCGTTAACTGCTCGGCAATTGACGTATCGATGTCCATATTTAGATAAACGGTGAAGTCGATGGCGTCGTTCCAAGAGCCGCTAATATTTTGTGCGTTGTTCAGGAGTACTCGGAAACCGGCCGGGAACGCCAACGCGATGGCGATCACGACGATCGTCATCAGGCTGCCGACGGGCTGGCGCGCAATTCGCCCGAGCGCGCCGAATAGGTTCTGCGCATGCAACGCGAAGTAGAATCTTAGCCGTCGCATCATGTGTGGCTTACTCCGCGACTTCCGGCACGACCTTGCCGCCATCCAGCCTGAGCCGCCGGTGGTTATTCCCTTCGATCAGCCCGAGATCATGTGTGGCGATCAGCACGGTCACACCGACCTCATTGAATCGCTCGAACAGGCCGAGAATTTCGCGAGAAAGTTCCGGATCCAGGTTTCCCGTCGGCTCATCGGCGATCACGAGTTCCGGTCGGCTGGCGACCGCCCGGGCAATGCCGACGCGTTGTTGTTCGCCTGAAGACAGCGATTCGGGGAAGTTTTTTTCGAAACCGAGGAGTCCAACCTGATCGAGCGCCGCGCGAACGCGACGTCCAATCTCGCGCCGCCGCAAAGCGCCGATGACAAGCGGCAGAGCGACATTGTCGAACACCGTTCTGTCATTCAACAGCTTGTGGTCCTGAAACACGATCCCGAGTCGGCGCCGGAACTCGGGAATCTTGCGACGCGGCACTCTGGAAGTGTTCAGGCTACCGACTAGTACGGTTCCTCGGCTCGGTCTCTCGATCAGCGCGACGAGCTTCAACAGCGTACTCTTGCCGGCGCCGGACGGGCCCGTTAGGAACGCCATTTCGCCCTGCTCGAGTCGAAAGCTTACGCTCGCTAGCGCGTCGCGCCCGTTCGGGTAACGTTTGTAGACACTCTCGAAACGAATCATCTGTCGTCGTCTCCGAGAAGAGCGTCGGTGAAGTCCTGCGCGTTGAAGGGCTGAAAATCATCCTCGCCCTCGCCTGTGCCGAAGAAGCGGACCGGCAGACCGAGTTGACGAGCGATTGCGAGAAGAATACCGCCCTTCGCAGCGCCATCCAATTTCGTGACGATCAGTCCGCTGAGTTTGAGCGCTTGATGAAATTCCGCGGCCTGTACGAGCGCGTTTTGACCCTGACTCGCGCCCAACACGAGAAGTGTTTCGTGCGGGATCGCGTCGTGGATCTTACCCATGACTCGTTTGATCTTCCTGAGTTCATCCATCAGACTTGCGGATGTATGGGGCTTACCCGCGGTATCCGCAATGACGACATCGACGTCCCGTGCACGGGCCGACGACAATGCATCGAAGATGACGGCCGCCGGGTCTGCGCCCAGCGCTTGGGCGACGACGGCTGCTCCCGTG
Organism: Gammaproteobacteria bacterium; assembly: GCA_963581225.1. Taxonomy (GTDB): domain Bacteria; phylum Pseudomonadota; class Gammaproteobacteria; order Steroidobacterales; family Rariloculaceae; genus SMWC01. Next base: position 1,971 of record CAUZMW010000136.1, on the reverse strand, counting down.
CGTTCGCCCCACTCGCTGAGCTGCTCGACAGCGGCCGCTCGGAACGTATCTCCGGCAGCCAACATGACGGACCGACCCTGATTCGTCAGTCGTCGCGCCAGCTTGCCTATCGTTGTCGTCTTGCCGGTGCCGTTGACGCCAACCACGAGGATCACGAAAGGCTTCGACTCCTGCGATATCGTCAGCTCCTGCTCGAAGGTCTGCAATAATTCGGTGACGCTGCTCTCGATGATTCGCAGGGCACTCTCGGGATCGGCCTCGGAGCCCGCCGCCCGCGCGTCCAGTCGCGATAGAAGCCATGCTGTGGCATCGATGCCTACATCCGCCTGGAGCAGACGCTCCTCCAGCTCCTCGCGAGTTGCCTCGCTCCACGCTCTACGGCCTAACAGATCGCGCAGATCCCGGCGCAGTCGGGTCTTGCCCCGATCCAGGCTTCCCCTGAGTTTGCTCAGAAGGCTGGTGTCTCGGTCATTCCGACGGTCGGGAGATGTAGGAGTCATAAAGACATCACGGGCTATGGCACGAAGCTTCTCTGGAATCGGGCTGAGGCGCAGAATTATACGCACAGCCCATGCCGCCTCAATGCAGGTGAGGTAGGGTTGTCCTATGGCTAAGCAGAATTCCGTCCGCATCATAGCCGGCAACTGGCGCGGCAGGCGAATAGCCATCCCGGCCGGAACCACGGTGCGGCCTACGCCCGATCGTGTTCGCGAAACACTATTTAACTGGCTGAGTCCGGTAATTTCCGGTGCCCGTTGCCTGGATCTGTTCGCGGGAACCGGAGTATTGGGCCTGGAGGCATTGTCACGAGACGCGGACGATGTCTGGTTCGTAGAAGTCGACCCGTCGCTCGTCCGTTCGCTGGAGAAGCAGATCGACAAACTCGAAGTGACCGCGAAAGTACTCTGCGAAGATGTGTCGGCCGTGCTCGACTGGCCTGCGTCCGGGCAGTTTGATGTCGTTTTTCTCGACGCACCTTACGAATTGCAGCTGGAACCGATACTTGCGAAAGTTTCTCCGTGGCTTGCGCCGCGGGCGCGAATTTATATCGAACGCCCGGATATCCAGGGTGCCGGCGGTGATCTCGTTCGAATCGCGGCAGCGCTTCCGGGCGCGGTGTTGTTAAAGCAAGGGCGGGCAGGCCGAGTACGCTACGGGCTACTCGGGCTTCAAGAATGACGCTCACGCCGCCGCAGGGATACAATGGCAAAATCTAAGGCTGAGGTTGCCGCGTAGAGATGAGCGTCAGCGCGATGTATCCAGGAACATTCGATCCGGTGACTCGGGGTCATGAGGACCTCGTGCGACGGGCAACGAAGTTGTTCGACGAAGTCGTGGTCGCGATAGCCACGAATCCCGACAAAACACCGCTGTTTTCTCTGGAAGAGCGTGTTGCATTGGCAAGCGATGTGCTGAAGGACCTCCCGGGCGTGTCCGTCACTGGCTACGAGGGACTGACCGTGGATTTCGCTCGCGAGCGTGGTCTATCTACGATCATTCGGGGGCTTCGTGCGGTATCTGATTTCGAGTACGAGTTTCAACTCGCAACGATGAACCGGCATTTAGCGGATCAGGTTGAGACTGTGTTCCTGACCCCCACAGAAAACTACACGTTCGTATCGTCCAGTCTCGTACGCGAAATCGCTAGACTAGGGGGCGATGTCTCGGCGTTCGTGCACCCGCGTGTCGCTGAAGGTCTAACGACGAAATTTGGTAACTGACGATGAAGTTCTCTCCTCGATACGCAGCGCTCGTTCCGCTTGGGTTGATACTCGTGGGACGCGTCGCGTTCGCGGCCGGCGTGTTGCCGGACCGAGCGGCTGTCGCGAGCGCTCATCCTCTCGCAAGTCAGGCCGGCGCCGAGATCCTCGCGAACGGCGGCAATGCGTTCGATGCGGCCGTCGCCGTCAGCGCGGCATTAGGCGTTGTCGAACCTGCTGGGTCCGGTCTCGGCGGGGGCGGATTCTTTCT
>CAUZMW010000135.1:0-5331 GCA_963581225.1 Gammaproteobacteria bacterium | reverse complement strand
AAAATTCTTATGTCCGCTGACGGCTATCAACATTAATCATGGCATTAACCCCGGATCACCTGGAGGGAGGTCGCAGTCACACATCACGTCGAGAACAACTTCATTGCTGAAGTCGCTCTCATGTCCAGCCGAGTCGAGCGCGGTGATCACGATAAACCAGGAGCGTGACGTCGGCAGGTCCAGTACGTAAGTCACCAACCCCGGATTGTCCAGGTGCCGGAAGTTCAGATATATACCTGACTCTGGCCCGAAATACACGTTGTACCTGGCCAGATCCGCTAGCGGCGTGCCGCCCTCATTCATGGTTGGCGGTATCCAGTCGAGAGTCGTTGTAAGCGACATCGCCTCGCCCGCAGCTAGGATCGGCGCATTAGGATCGAACTCCTGCAGAACTTCCGGCTCAGGTTGGGTTAACGCCTCCAAGACCCGCAATGTGTATTCTCGATCTGCGTTCATTGTATCTTCGGCGCGAACCATGACGTAGTAGAGCACGCCGGCGTCGATGTGCATCTGCTGGTAGTTTCCGCTCACGGCATCACCCTGGGAACTCAACAATACGTTGCCGAATTGATCAAGAACATTGAAGCGCTGTGCGTCAGCTGCTACTTTGCGGGCTGGCTCGGCTGCCAGGGAAGCATAACGATGCGCCGAATCGCACTGTTTCACGTGCTGTTGGTTGGACCTACGCTGGGGTTCGCTCATCACGGCACTGCGTTCTATTACGATATCGACAACCTCGCATCCATCGAGGGAGAAATTCTAGCCGTGTCCTGGCGCAATCCGCACGTGATGTTCGAGATTGAACGGTCGTTCGACGACGGCACAACGGAGATCTGGGAAATCGAGTCGTCGTCACGAAACGGGCTGCAGCGAGTCGGCATCGAAGCCGATGTCGTCACGGTAGGTGATTATGTACACCTCACCGGAGCGCTGTCTCGAACCGGGATCCCAGCGATGGCCGCGTTCCTGATGACTCTGGACGACGGCACCGAAGTGCCAATCTGGCCGCAGCGTGCGCGCCAACTGGGCCGAGAGGTCGCGCCGGCACCTGTTTCGAGCGCTCTTGCGGAAGCCAGCCGCCGTGAGGCGCACGGTATCTTTCGCGTCTGGAGCCGGCCGGGAATGCGGGGTCAGCTGTTAGCGCTGTTGGAGGGAGAACTGCCTTACACCGCCACAGCAAGAACCGCGCAGGAAGCATGGAATCCTCTCAGAGACGATCCCGTCCTGCAGTGCACACCACGCGGCATGCCATCGATCATGAACAACCCGCTGCCGATCGAGTTTATCGACCAGAACGAGACGATCCTGTTACGCCTCGAAGAGTGGGATGGGAGGCGCATCATCCATATGACGAGCGACGCGAGCGCAGAGAGTCGGAGCGCGACGCGATTCGGTTACTCAACCGGACACTGGGAAGGCAACACACTCACGGTGACGACGACTGCAATCAGCGACCCTTACTTCGATGACCATGGAACGCCTCAGGGAGATCAGGCGAGCGTCGTCGAGCGTTTTACGCTTAGCGAGGACGAGGCCCGCCTCGACTACGAGGCCATCCATACCGACCCGCTGATCTTTACCGGACCCGGTAGACTCGTCGGCTATTGGGACTGGGTTCCAGGTGAAGAAGTGAAACCGTTCGACTGCGCGTTGCCGTAGTCGGGAACCAGGGGCGTTCCCGCGACAGCAGGTCACGGCAGCGACATCAGGGCGCCGAGTAAAAACGGGTTCCGGCAGCAACTTCGCGGGCCGCAGCCACCTGCCGCAACCAACCCAGCGCATCGTCCTGCTCGCCAAGCGCCTTGATCGTCGGGCTGTTATCCAGCGTATCCGCCTTGACGGGGTCGGCGCGCAGCTTAAGATGGGCGAATACGGCGCGTCCGCCCGGAATACGGGACTGATCCATCGGATAGAGTGGTCGCCCCTCGCGGCGCTCGGCCGGCCATAACTTCAGACGCACCGAGCCGCGCACGTTGCCGCCGATCGCGAGAATCAGGTCGCTTGCTTCATCGACCTTGACGACGATATCGCAGTGCGTCCGCGCGCCTATCCCTAAGTGTGCGCGACGTTCGTCGAGCGTGCGATAAGCTCCCCGGCGCGCCGTGCAGAGCAGATCGCCCGGCTGGATAATCGCTTCGCCGACATCGTAGGCCTCGAATGCCGCCTGTGGCTCGCCTTCGTCACGGGCGCGGATCGCTTGATCGATGTAGACATGATGGGCGACGGAGCGCTGAAATTGACTTGTCTCACCGAGCCCGCCTTCGCACATCACCCAGGAAACGAACGCAGCCGACCAGGGATCTCGCCAGCGTGCGCCCTCACCGTTCGGGCCACGCCAGGCGCGGTTTTGCCGCTCGAGAATCCAGCTGCCATCCGGCGTGACGGTCCAGTAACCCGCGATGGAGTCGGCAACACGCGCCGATTCCGTCCAGCCGAGTCGTGGGGGTCGGTCGAAACCCCGCGACGCTCCAGGATAGGCTGCATCCGGAAGCGTCTGATCGACGACGCTGAAACCGAAATAACCCCACTCCTGAACGGCCGCATCGACGATGCGACGCCGAACATCCTCGGCAGGGAACGCGCGGCACGCCCGTTGTTGAATCGTCATCTCCCCGGGTGCGCCGCTTACACGCTCAGTTGGAGCCACGATATCGAGCAACTCGGAAGACAAGCGATCGAGCGGCGCAGGCGCCGCGAAACTGATCGCTGCCGTAACCAAGCCGGCAACCAGCAGCAGCGTCCGTGTCTTCATACAAGCTCCCCAACCTTCATCGCTGCCGATTCTACCTGTGACGGCGCCAGAACGCTCGGCGTCCCCGCCGCCTACTGATACGGGGACGGTCTACCTAATTCGCGAACCCTGTCGAACTATCTAGATAGTTAGGTAGACCGTCCCCGTACCGCCCAACGACGAGGCACGCCGCGACGCAAGCCAGCACGGCATGCGCGATAAAGGAGAACTCCAGAACCGAGAGATAGCCGAACAACATGCCGTGCACATAGTCACCACCCTCGGCGATGGGTCCACTACCCATATACACGGAGAGAAAGACGGTAACGATCGCCATGCTTGCCACCATACCGAGCGAACGCATCTTGGCCGAAAGCGAAGATGCCCTGCTGAGTTGTTCCTGCTCCACGCTATGCAGGATCAGCGACATATTCGGCGTCGAAAACAACCCGAAACCGACGCCCTGAATTATCAGTACGGCGATAATGTACGGCAGCTCTGTCTCAATCGTAATCATCGTTGCCATCAGTAGACTGACCATGACGCAGAGCGCGCCAAGCGCCGATAACCCCCCGCGGTGAGTATCGATCCGCCATACGCCCGGCAACCGGGGCGACGACGGCCATGACGCACGGCGATACCATCAGCACGAAACCTGTTTCCTACGGCGAGTATCCATTGAGCAGTTGCAGATAGATACTCAACAGGAAAATCATTCCGAAACCGCCCGCGTAGATGACGAACAGCCCGAGCAATGCCCTCCCGTACTCCTTATTTTCACGAATTCTCGTGAGTTCCAGCATTGGCCGACGACTACGCTTGTCGAGTTGAAAGAACCGGATACAGGCTATCGCGGCCAGCGCCAACAATACGTATCCGACGGCACCGCGCCCCAGCGATGCGCAGCCAAAAATCAGCAGGAAGACCGCCGCGAGGACGAACACACTGGCACGCCAGTTGAGATCGGGAACTGAGAAATGCCCAGGCCTGCAAGAAACGGTCCGGCGGCCAGCCCCGTGTAGACCGCACCCATACAGAGACCAATTGCTCGGCCGCGAGTCTGCGCCGAAGCGTTCTCGAACAATAGAGCCATCGCCGTGGCGCCCATGAACGCCGAGGCGACACCCTGCACAAAGCGTACGGCAACGATCGTCTCAATCGACGGCAGAAACCCGATCGCGAATGTCGAGGCGATATAGATAAGAAGACCGGTCTTGAATAACGTACTTTTGTCCGCCGTCTCTGCGACGCGGCCCAGCGGCAACAGAAACGCTGCGCCCGCGCCCAAATACACGATCTCGATCAAGGCCAGCGGCACGCCACTCGCAGCCAGCTCGAGTCCGATAGCGGGCAGCGTTAGCGCCACGCCCGAGTACATGAACGGGATCGCAAACTGCGTAAGAACGATGACATAGACCACGGCCGGCATGCGTTGATCAGGCAACGTGCCGGCGCTGGCGGTATGGTTAGGGACGCGTCTGACCGGTCCCTCTGACGACATATTTGTAGCTTGTGAGTTGCTCGGCGCCAACGGGCCCTCTGGCGTGAATGCGTCCGGTCGCGATGCCGATCTCCGCGCCCATGCCGAATTCGCCGCCGTCCGCATACTGCGTGGATGCGTTGTGCATGACGATCGCGCTGTCGAGTTCGTTCAGGAAGCGGTCTGCGGCTTCGGCGTCCGCCGTGACGATCGCATCCGTGTGCCCGGAACCGAAGCGGCGAATATAGTCCAGCGCGTCGTCCAGGCCGTCCACGACGCGGACTGCCACGATCGAGTCCAGGAACTCGTGACCCCAATCGGTCTCTGCCGCAGCCACGACGCGCTCGTCGGCAGCCTGAGTCCGCGTATCGCCGCGTACTTCGCAGCCGGCGTCGATCAAGCCCGCGACGACGGGCCCCAGATGGGAGTCGGCGACCGCCTCATCGACGAGGATCGTCTCGGTCGCACCGCAGATACCCGTGCGCCGCATCTTGGCGTTAACGGAGATCTCGCGCGCCATATCGACATCGGCGCCGCTATGGATATAAGTGTGACACAGACCTTCCAGATGGCCCATGACCGGCACGCGAGCATCGGCCTGAACTCTCGCGATCAGATTCTTGCCGCCGCGAGGTACGACAACGTCAACGTATTCGGCCATGTCTCGGAGCAGGATGCCGACGGCGTCGCGATCCTGAGTCGGGACTCTCTGGATCGCCGTCTCCGGGAGACTCGCTGCTGTCAGGCCCTGCACGAGGCACGCGTGTATCGCTATGTTGGAGTTCACGGCCTCGGTCCCGCCCCGTAAAATCACCGCATTACCGCTCTTCAGGCAAAGCGCGCCAGCGTCCGCGGTTACGTTCGGCCGGCTCTCATAAATGATGCCGATAACGCCGAGCGGCACTCGAACCCGCTGAATGATCAGTCCATTCGGGCGCTGCCACTCCGCGGTCACGTCGCCCACGGGGTCGGCGAGGTCGGCGATCGCTTCCACGCCGACGGCAATACCCTCGATCCGCTCGGGCGTCAGCGCCAATCGATCCAGCATGGCCGCCGACAATCCGCGTTCACGGCCGTTGGCGAGATCGATTTCATTCGCGCTCAGAATATCGCTAACTGA
>CAUZMW010000134.1:0-5333 GCA_963581225.1 Gammaproteobacteria bacterium | reverse complement strand
GAAGTGTCGGGCACGGCAATCGAGATGGATGCCGACGTGACGTTGACCACACGCGTAATCAAGGGCGGCCCCGGACTGTCGCGCGGACCGCACTACGAGGGACCGTCGCGCCTACTGGACATCCCGTCGCGGCGGTTCTATGCGACTACCGGCTTTCCTCTTAAGAGCGAGGGCGACGTACCGCCGGACATGGAATATCTCGAGTCGGCGAAGGTCGCGGGGCTCGAGAATCTATCCAAGGACATCTCACTCGCGGCACGCAACGCGTTGCTGGAGATGATCGATTACATGGTCGCCAACCACGAGCTCACTCGCGAACAGGCCTATCTCGTTGCGAGTGTCGCGGTGGATCTGCGTATCGGTCAGCTCGTCGATGCGCCGAATGTAGGCGTTACGGCGATCCTGCCGCTGGATATTTTTGAATAGGGATCGCGATGTGGGAGCGGCCGCCCGGCCGCGACAGAATCGCGACGTCTATCAGCGCTACGTTTTGCCCGACGCGACCCCGGGTCATTACATTCTGGTCGGCCGCGTGATCGTCGTCGCTCTGCTCATCGTCGGCTACCTGCTCACGGTCAACACGTTCGAGTTGCTCGTCGTGCTTATTGCGCTCTCAGGGATCGGGGCCGGGATGGTAACGCTCTACGTCACGCTGGTCGTCATCCCGCATCCGTTGACGCTGCACGGCGGGATCTGGTCGGTGCTCATTAACTTCATCGTGACGATCGAAGTGTCGCGCTTTACACGGCCACCGACTGCTGCGACTGTGTGGCGTATCCATGGTGAGCTCGAGCGGTTCGTGTACGGTGACACAGAGGAGCTCCGGAGGCAGTCTTGACGCTAGTTGTTCGTATCGCCGACTTCGGCGCCGATCAAGCAGATATCCGCGCGATACGTTTCGCCGTCTTCGTCGACGAGCAGCGAGTGCCCGCAGAGATGGAGATCGACGACAGCGATGCGCGGTGCGTCCATCTACTGGCCTCAGATGACGATGCGCCGGTCGGCACCGGCCGTATCGATCTCGCGGAGGGCGGCAAGGTCGGGCGTGTCGCGGTGGTAACCTCGCGTCGTGGCCAGGGTGTCGGCACCGCGCTGATGTCGTTCGTTCACTGCGTCGCCCGGGAGAATTCCCTTAACAACGTCTGGTGTAACGCCCAGGTCTCGGCCGTACCGTTCTACGAACGTCTGGGCTACCGAATCACGAGCGCCGAGCCGTTCGACGAGGCCGGGATTCCGCACGTGCGGATGGAATGCGAGTTGTAGGCGCGGACGCTTGTGGGAGCGACCGTGTGGTCGCGATTCGGCCTTCGTGCAAATGGCGGTCAGCAATAGTCCATGTATGCGCAAAGGGGCCGGCCATGGGCAGCGGGGCGTTTCGCACGGCGGTGACCCAAGCGTCCTGGTGGTGTCTATGCCGGCGAGGCCAAGTCAGGCGGTGCGCCGAGACGGCTCCCCGGTCGCGGGATTAGCTCCGCCCAGCAGGGCGAAGGGCGAGACGGGAGCGAGCACTCGAACAGCGAGCCGAGAGAGCCCCGCACACCGGCGGAGGTGGGAGAGGAAACCGGACGTAGTCCGGCGTGCCGTCGGCCTCGGGGGCATAGGCATCGACACATCGACAAGACGCGCGAACGAAGAATCGCGGCCAGGCGGCCGCTTCTACAGGCTCAGGCTAGTTCTGCGGTACCGGGCGGAAGTAGTAGTTGAACGGCGCGCCGTAGGTGCCGGCGTTACCGCGCACGATCAGCATCTGCTCGATTGCATGTGCCGCGCCGATCAGTCCCATGTCAACGACGTCGAAGCCGATACCGGTCACGAGATCGGCTACGACGGCTTTCGCATCGGCGTCGTTACCCGCAATCGGGATCGTCACCGGGCCGCCGGCGACGCTCGGGTTAGCCATCGTTTCCGAACTCAGCGTATTGAACGCCTTAACGACCATCGCGTTCGGCGCCCAGCCTTGAATGGTCTCGCCGGTCGACGTCTCGATGTTGTGATAACGAATATTGTTGGCGTCACGCCGCACGGCGTTGGTCGGGTCGAGGATGATCTTGCCGGAAAGGTCGCCGAGGCTCATGACAGCGTTCTCGGCTCCGCCCCAGGGAACAGCGATGACGATGATATCAGCGTCTGCAGCCGCAGCGGCGGGAAGCGCGGCGGACGCATTGCCTGCCGTGCGTGCCACGAGATCCTGAACGTCCTGTCGTCCGGGCTCACGCGAACCGTAGACGATGTCATGACCGAGTGTCGCGAACACCGGTCCTAACGCGCCGCCGACGTTGCCGGTGCCGATGACGGCGATTGTTTCGGCCGAAACTAGCGCGGGGGCTGCGAGTGCGCTGGCGAATACGATCAGCCCTGACAACAGGGAGTGGCGTGGGAATTTCATAGTGTGGTCTCCTCCGGAATGTTATTCATTATATATAAGTGGCGAATCGCGACCAGGCGTTCGCTCCCACAGCGGCGGTGGTCAGTCGTTGCTCGGGAACGAGAACTTCGCGCGCTCGCGATTGCTGCTTGATGGCCAGCGCTGACTCATCGTCTTGCGCTGAGTGTAAAAGCGCACGGCGTCGGGGCCGTAGATCGCCAGGTCGCCGAACAACGAGCGCTTCCAGCCGCCGAAACTGTGGCACGCAACGGGCACGGGCAGCGGCACGTTGATGCCGACCATCCCCACCTTGATGTGATCGCTGAAGAAGCGCGCCGTCTCACCGTCGCGCGTGAAAATACAGGTACCGTTGCCAAACTCGTGATCGTCGATGAGTTGCATCGCCTCTTCCAGACTCGGTACACGCACGACGCACAACACGGGCCCGAAGATCTCGTCCTGATAGATACGCATACCGGGCTCGACGCGGTCGAACAAGCAACCGCCGAGGAAAAATCCGTCCTCGTGACTGGCCACCGTGATGCCGCGCCCGTCGACGACCAACTCAGCGCCCTCTTCGACGCCGAGATCGACATAGCCTTTCACTTTTTCGTGGTGGGCTGCCGTGACGAGCGGGCCCATGTCGTTGCCGTCGTCCGTACCCGGGCCGATTTTCAGTGCGCGCACTTCCGCGGCAAGCTTATCGACGAGCTCATCGCCGGTATCGCCGACGGCCACGACCACCGAGATCGCCATACAACGCTCACCGCAAGAACCGTAAGCCGCGCCCATCAGCGCGCTGACCGCGTTGTCGATATCCGCGTCGGGCATAACAATCGCGTGGTTTTTCGCGCCGCCCAACGCCTGTACCCGTTTTCCTTTCGCCGTGTTGTAAATGTACTCGGCGACAGGCGTCGAGCCGACGAAACTCACGGCTTGCACACGCGAATCCGTGAGCAGCGTGTCGACGGCTTCCTTATCTCCGTTGATGAGATTGAAGACGCCCTCCGGTAGACCTGCCTCATGCAGTAACTCGGCCACCAGCATCGCGCTGCTCGGATCGCGCTCCGACGGTTTCAAAACGAATGTGTTGCCGCAGACCAGTGCGAGCGGGTACATCCACAATGGCACCATAGCCGGGAAATTGAACGGCGTGATACCGGCGACGACTCCGAGAGGCTGCATCTCGGACCAGCTGTCGATATTCAGTCCGGCGTTCCTGTTGTGCTCGCCCTTCAGGAGTTCGGGTGCACCGCAAGCATACTCGACGTTCTCGATACCGCGACGTAACTCACCACGCGCGTCGGCCAGGACTTTGCCGTGCTCCTCGGTCAACAACGCGACGATTCTGTCTTCGTTCGCTTCCAGCAATTCTTTGAAACGGAACATGATGCGGGCACGCTTGACGGGCGGCGTCTGCCGCCACGCAGGATAGGCGGCGGCAGCAGCAGCGATCGCTCGCTCCACCGTTTCCTGGTCGGCGAGCTGAACCTCACGAGCAACTTCGCCCGTCGCCGGATTGTAGATCGGGGTCGTTCGCGTGCCGCCAGAGACGCGTTCCCCGCCGATTAAATGACCAACGATTCTCTGCGTAACCTTGTATTCCGCTATCGGCGAACTCATGCCAGCGCTCCTATCACGTCGTTTAGAACGTTGAAGGTGAAGTCAATGTCCTCTTTCTCGGCGATGAACGGCGGCGCTAACGCGAGGCAATCGCCCGCATAACGAACGTAGAGGCCTTTCTCCCAACAGGCTTTCCCCACTTCGCCCGGCCGTCGTGTCGGTTCATCCGGATAAGATTCGAGTTGAATAGCTCCTGCCAGCCCGAAGTTACGAATGTCGGCCACGTAAGGTAGCCCTTTGAGCCCGTGAATTGCATCTTCGAAGTACGGCGCGAGCTCGTGGCAACGCGCCGCCAGCTTCTCCTGTTCGAAGATATCGAGCGCTGCGAGCGCGGCCGCGCAAGCGACCGGATGTCCGGAGTAGGTGTAGCCATGCGGGAACTCGACCGCGTAATCGGGTCCGCCGTTGGCCATAAATGTCTCGTAGATCTCCGGGGTGGCGACTGTCGCGCCCATCGGCACGACGCCATTAGTCAGCGCTTTGGCGAGACACATGATGTCGGGAGTGACGCCGAAGGTATCGGCAGCGAAGTTTTGGCCGGTGCGACCGAAGCCTGTAATAACTTCATCGAAAATCAGCAGCAAACCGTGTTTCGTGCAGAGCTCACGCAACCGCTCGAGATAGCCTTGAGGAGGAAGGATCACGCCGGCCGATCCCGAGAAAGGTTCCACGATAACGGCCGCAATATTTTTTGCGCCGTGCGCCGCCACTAATTCTTCCAGTTCATCGGCAAGCTCGACGCCGTGCTCCGGCAAACCGCGTGAAAAAACGTTCTCCGGCAACAGCGTATGCGGCAGATGCACCGTATCAACGAGTTCGCCGTATGGCTTGCGATTCGCCTCGACGCCGCCGACGCTCGTTCCACCGAAATTAACGCCGTGGTAACCCTTGCCGCGACCAATAAACTTGGTCCGGCTCGGCTCGCCTTTCAGATGCCAGTAGGCTCGCGCCATTTTCAACGCCGTTTCGACAGCCTCGGAGCCCGAGTTACAGAAGAAAACGTGGTCGAGACCGGCAGGCGTCATGCCCACGATCCGGTTGGCGAGTTGAAACGCCAGCGGGTGACCGACCTGAAACGCCGGGACGTAATCAAGCGTCGTCAGAAGATGGCTGATGGCGGTCGCTATCTCGTGACGATTATGGCCGAACCCGCAACACCAAAGGCCGGAAAGGCTGTCGAATATTCGCTTCCCGTCCGCACTGAGGTAGTAGCAACCATCCGCCCCGACAATCATGCGCGGGCTGTCTTTGAACGCCCGGTTGCCGGTGTACGGCATCCAGTAGGCGTCGAGCTCCGCGCGCGTCAGGCCATCAGAGAAATCAGTGTCCATATCAGTTACTCAAG
>CAUZMW010000133.1:0-5363 GCA_963581225.1 Gammaproteobacteria bacterium | reverse complement strand
TTCGAGTCTCTGTGGCGTGACTACCAGCGCGCCCTGATGCTCACCATTCCATCTCTCTCACCGACCGAGGACCTGGAGATCGATCCGGGCCGTGGCCAACAGATGATGAGCCGCTGGCTCGAGCGTTTGACTTCCCGCCTGCAGAACGTAGAGCTCAGTACGCTTCTGTAGTTTGAATTGCGTGAACGTGAGCAACAGTGCCCTTCACACGTTTCGAGCGAATAACGGCAGGACGAACCCACAAGACCAAATGAGAGAGACGCTATTTCACCGACGGACCCAGTAACGGCGATCCCTCATCGCGATCAGAGCGGAGATCGATCTCGGCACGAATACGCTGCTGCGCAGCTCTGTCTAACGGGTAATTCCAGATCACGATCGCGGCGAGAATGAAGATCGCGGCGGGCAGAAGAGCGTAAACGTATTTGACGCCCATGATGGCGTCAGGCGAATTATCGGTACCGAGACTGGCATCGAATCCGACCCACGCGAGTGCCCACAGACCGAGCGAACCGCCGAGACTGGACGCCAGTTTGGTCGCCAATGACCATGCCGAGAAGAAAACGGCCGCCCTGTTCTCCCCTGTCCGCGCCGTATCGACATCGATGACATCCGCTTTCATCGAATTCGGTAGTGCCATGAAGGAGCCGGTTCCAAAGGCGCTGATGACTGCGAAGGGCACCATGAACCAGAAGTCTCCGGGGCCGAGGAAGAGGTACATCGGGCTGAATGCGGTCACCCACATGAAGCCACCGATCCAGGCGCGGTGCTTCCCGAAACGCCTTGATATGAAGACCCAGAATGGAATACCCAACAACCCGGCGACCGATCCAAATAGCATCAAGAGCGGGACATCGTTCTGGGGGGCGCCTAGAACCGCAGTCGCGTAGAACGCATTCAGCGGCATGAGCACCGCCACACCGAGCGACGAAATCATGAATGCGATCACGAGCCACAAGAACGGACCATTGGTCACCATGATCGCAAGGCCGTCGAATAGCCTCGTGTTTGGTGCTTGCGAACTCTCGGCTTCTTTCACCCTGGACACGGTGAACAACACGGAGGCCGGCATCAGGATCAAGGCCGCGTACGCCGTGATGCGCATGATTCCGGCGAATCCATCCAACTCGAACCATGTCGCCGCAATGACAGGAAACCCGATTGCCGCCAGCTGACCAAGACTGCCCATGGCGGCCCGCCACCCCGTCACCCGGGTCCGATCGTCATAGTCGGCCGTCAGCTCGGCCCCCCACGCATAATACGGGATCATCAACATGGTCCAGCCGAGCCACATCACCATCATCCACGTGAACAGGTACCAGATATCTGCCCCTTCATCGGGGATCAGCACCTTGTACAGCCCGAGCATCAAGAAGGGCAGCGACGCGACCATCCACGGTCTGCGTCGGCCCCAGCGGGTTCTCGTGTGGTCACTGAGATAACCGACGAGCGGATCGGTCACCAGATCGAATATCCGTGCGAACAACAGCATGTTGCCCAGATCGATCAGATCGAGACCGATCTCACCGGCATAGAAAACATTGAGGTAGAGCATCATCGGCATGCTGGCCAACATGACGGGGAAATCGGAGATTCCGTAGGACAGCAGGGTCGAGATCGTCAGCCGCTTCGAAGACATGTCAGGGTCATCGGCCATGATTTGTTAGGCGGCTCCAGCGAGTTGGTTGAACCGATCATTGGGCGCCCGTTCAAGACGCGCCGCATGCGCGCGTGCCTGCCACGCAACCAGCCGACATCATGGCGAAGAATGGCACCGCCCGCCCCTTCGCTCTCAAACGATCCGGACGCAGTCTTCTTGATCGATGCCGCTTCGAGCAACGATGAAGGTCGCACGCCCGCTGCATCAGGGGCCCTTGCCGGACCGTCGTCTCGTGTAAGATCCACTCCAGTCGTAGCTACGAGGAGGACATGGTGCAATCATTCGACTCGGTCGAACTCGATCTGGAACCGGCTCGCGTTTACTTGATCGCACTGCCGGCGCGTCGAGCGCAAAGCCGATCGGACACCCAGCGATGACTTATCGTGTCATTCAGTGGGCGACCGGGAACGTAGGCCGCGCCTCGCTGCAGGCCGTGGCCATCCACCCCGAGCTCGAGCTCGCAGGCCTGCTCGTCATCAACCCAGAGAAGGCGGGCCAAGATGCCGGCGCCCTGTGCAAACGCGATCCGATGGGCATCACGGCCACCGCAGACGTCGAAGCGATCGTTGCGATGGATGCGGATTGTGTTCTTCATATGCCGCTTCCGTCGATTCGGTATGGCGATGACCCCGATGCCGACGTGCAGAATATCTGCAGGCTGCTCGAGTCGGGAAAGAACGTGGTCACCACGGTCGGTTATGTGTACCCGAAGGCTTATGGAAGGGAACTCGTCGATCGGTTCGAAAGGGCCTGCGCCATCGGCAACAGTTCTCTGCACGGCACGGGAGTCAACCCTGGCTGGATGGGCGAGCTACTGCCGCTGACCATGTCCGCGATGTCCTCCCGGATCGACAGGGTCTACGTGATGGAGTCGACGGATTTTTCAGGGTACCCGTCGCGGGAAGTGATCGTGAACATGATGGGCTTCGGAAAGCGGCAGGCGGAGTTCGATGCCGAGTCGAAGCGCTACCGCGATTGGCTCTCCGGTCTGTTCTGCGAAAGCGTGGAGATGCTCGCAGAGGGTCTGGGCGTTTATCTCGACGAGATCGAGAAGACGGCTGAATTCGAAACCGCACCGGAGACCTTCGACATTGCCGCGGGAACCATCGAGGCCGGTACGATTGCTGCCCAACGTTTCTGTTGGTCCGGCGTCGTGGACGGTGAGAAGAGAATCGTCCTCGAGGCGATTTACCGAGCCCGCCGCGATCTGGTTCCGGGTTGGCCGGACGTCGGCGGCACTGTCCGCATCGAAGGTCGTCCGCGAATCTCCTTCGAGATGGAGGAAGGCTGGATTAGTAATGGCATCGCGGGTACCGCTCTACACGCCGTTCATGCGGTTCCCCATGTCTGCCGCGCGGAGGCCGGGATTCGCACTTTCCTGGATCTGCCCCTGATCACCGGGCGGCATACTGTCGCGCGCAGCTAGGAGCCTGACCCAAGACTCTCGTGGGAAGCCCAGGTGTCGAGACGCGTCGCTGGGAAGGCGCGGGGCCGCAGCTATCGCGAGCTACAGCAAGGTTTCGCAACGCACGCAGCGGTGATGGATCGGCGCATGGGCGTCGCGACGAGTCTTGGGTCAGGCTCCTAGTGCGGCCGAGCGGCCCGACATGGGATTCGACTTCGGCGAACTCGAGATGTGACCCGAGACAGCGCGCCGTGCTTCAACTCGTCTTCGGAGATACCTGAGCTGCCGGACGCTGCGGCGGTAGGAACTGGCCGGTTCCAGCGCTGATGCCACCATCGACGGGAATCACGGCCCCGGTCACGAACGATGCGTCGGGGGAGATCAGGAAAGCGATGAGCGCCGCAACTTCCATCGCTTCGCCCCAACGCTGGAGGGGGATATGGCTCCGCAGTGCTTCGTGCACCTCGGGCGCCGACGTCTCGATGGCGGCAGTCATGCCCGTGCGGATGGGACCCGGGCATACGGCATTGACTCGAATCGCATCTCCCGCCAGATCGATCGCCGCGGATCGAACGAAGTTGATGACACCTCCCTTGGCTGCATTGTACGCCCACATATTCGGGTCGCCGCCCAGACCTGATACCGAGGCGGTCGCGATCACAGCGCCCCCGCCCGCGTCACGCAACGTCGAAATGGCTGCACGGGTTCCCAGGACGGTTCCGCGAAGATTGACTTCGATGACGCGATCGAAGTCGGCCAGCGGGAGCGACTCGAGTGCCCCACTAGAGGGCAGCCCGGCGTTGAGCGCGACCGCATCGAGATGTCCGAACTCCTTGAGAGCGAGCTCCACCATGGCCGCGTTGGTCGCTTCTTCGGTGATGTCTCCTACGAGCGAAACGATTCGATCCGCTTTTTCCGTCCACGCAAGCCTTGCGGCGGCGAGGTCCACGGCCACCGCGGACGCCCCCGATGCAGCCAGTCGCTCGCATAACGCCCGTCCGATTCCGGAGGCCGCTCCGGTGACGACCACAACCTGTCCCGCGTTCCCGATCTCGCTCATCTGGTACTCCGATCAGAGTTCTGTTCGCCACCGCGCGATTCACGTCGTATTGCCCAGACCGGTGAGTACGCCCTAGAGCCGATCACCATTCAGACCTGCTTGGCAAACTCGGCATAGGCAGCGGCAGTCCCTTTGGCCATCTTGTCTCCATCGAAGGGGATCGACATCTCCGATCTGAATTCAAGCACGACACGCTCGGGGGTATCGAGGAACTTCACAAACAATTCCGGATTCAAACCACTTGTAAAGGCGTTGCCATCGTCTCCTGACGCGGCCATACCCCGCGCCAACAGGTTGTACATCCAAAGTTTGGTTTCCCTGTCGTCGTGAACCACGGTATGACCCTTGTAGGTCACGGTCTTTCCCCCGCCCATCGGTGTTCCTTTGCTTGACATGACCACGGAAGACCGCCCGTCTCTCGCAATGGCTTTGACGCGAACTCGTTCGCGCGTCGCGGTCATCCAGATCTTTCCCTTGACCGGTACGTAGGCGGTGATCACCCCAATCGGATGCCCGGCCTTGTTCGCCCAGCAGAACACACATTCACCGGCCGTGTTCACCAGCTCTTGTTCGCGCTCCGGGTCGAGCCTGTACTGTTTGACGTCGTCATAGTTGGTAGTTCCTGCGGACATCGATTGTTACCTCAACAATTTGGTGATCTTTTCGGGCTATCAGAAATCGCATGCCAATGGCACGCCACACGTTTCAATCACCCCGCGCAACAGGATCTACATCGCGATCCCACGCAGGGCTCTCAGATTAGGGCCGAAACCTTGGGTAGTAGTTGGCGGCTCCGTCGGCGGTTGCATCCTTGACCCAATCACCTTCGTAGGCCCATTCTGCCTCGGCGCCCGGAAGGGGGCCCTGCCAGAATCTCGCCATCGGCCCTTCCAGCGGCGACGGCTCGATGGACCAGGCCTGTCGCTTGTAGGTCCAGTTATCCGGCGCAAGGCGATGCGCCTCACGAAAGTGCGAACGCGCAGACTCGAGATCACCCTGACTGTGAAGATGCAGTGCCAACTCGAACTCCGCTGCAGCCGTCGACTGGTCGAGACCGCGAGCGCCCGATCGCGAGACCACCTCGGTGGGCGACAACGCAAACTCGCTCTCGGCTCCCTTGGCCACCCAATCTCGAAGCGCCGCAACATACGGAGTTCGGTCAGTCACGATCTCTCCGGCAGCGGCCATCATTTCTCCCATACGACCAGGCGGCAGCGCCGGGGCCGCTTCGGTCGGCG
>CAUZMW010000132.1:0-5441 GCA_963581225.1 Gammaproteobacteria bacterium | reverse complement strand
TGCCTGGTCTGTATGACTTTCTCGATCCCAGGGATAACGATTGGGAGTACGTCAAAAATACACCTTATTCCAATCGTCACGAAGTAATAACAGGCTCTCAGACGGATGGCCGAGCTTACCCGCCAGATATCGATTACACCTGCGACAACTGGACAAGCAACGCAGACCCCGGTCCCGAATTTGACCTGTCTGGACTCTCTGGTGGGGCCGGTAGGCCGAACGTGCAGATCGGGTTTCCTGACCGGGAAGGTGGCGGAAACGGTTCCTGGAATTCATCGCACGGTACTCGCGGCTGCAGCCAGGCCGCTTTACCGAGAACGCACGGTATTGGTCAGTTTTACTGCTTTGCCGTGACCGGAGAAAACCAATGAAAAGGATAATATTGCCAATCGTTTTTTCGTTGCTCGTCCCTCTATTTGGCTCAGACACGGTATCCGCTCAAGGTATGGGCATTCACGCTATTCGAATGTTTGTCCCGTCTGAACTGATGTCGTTCTTCGTTACCAGCGAGCCGATTGGGAATGGCGGTAACTTAGGTGGCCTGGAAGGAGCAGACGCACACTGCCAACGGTTGGCGACAAACGCGGGCGCGGGCCATCGTACGTGGCGAGCCTATCTCAGCACGCAGGCCCGACCGGGTCAGCCCGCCATCAACGCCCGTGATCGAATCGGGGACGGTCCTTGGTACCACGCTAGGGGCAGTCTGCGCCGACCGATAAAGACGTCCGAGATTCACGGTGACACGCTGGTTGAAGCGCAGCGCGGCGCTAACTTGTTCAAAGCATTTACGCTCACAGAGAAAGGCGATGAGATAAATGGCGTTGGTGACCCAATGCCCAATCTGCACGATATGTTAACGGGTACTCAGCCAGATGGTCGGGCCTTTACCGGAAGTGAGGACCGCACCTGTAATAACTGGACCAGTAACGACGAAGGTGCTGCTCAAGTCGGTCATTCTGACCGCATTGGTCACGGTAACCAGTCATGGAACTCCTCCCATGCCACAACGGGTTGTAGCCAGGATGACTTCGCCAGCTGGAACGGCGCCGGGTTGTTCTATTGTTTCGCGATAGATTGAATTTGCTCGCATCCTCCGCATGATGAGCCTCTTCTGTTTAATGGGCCCCTAATACGCTTATTCCAGATCCGCCCAATCGTACCAATCGGGATCGACTTAATGTCTGCCTCTGGCTGCAAAAGCGGACATTGGTAACGCGACTGACGGGGCAAACCCACAGCTGTTATGGGTAGGTGTGGGTGAACACTCGAGCGATGGATGGACTATGGCACGGCTGGCCAATGAAGGGTGTTATCAACAATTTTCGCTGCTAGAATCCAATCTAAGAATGGCGATCCGTTCTCGAAGGAGTGTAATCATGAGAAACCGGAGGTGGACTGTAGCACTGGCGGGTATCATGGCGGTCGGGGTTCTCGACCCGGTATGGTCGCACCACTCTCACTCGATGTTCGATTACACCGAGGAGGTTACCATCACCGGAAGGGTGACGGACTTTTCCTTCCGTAATCCACACGGTTTCCTCTTTCTCGATGTCGAGAAAGAGAAGGGCCAGGTGGTGAACTATTGGGTCGAGATGGGCCCTATCCCGGGCATGCTTCAGCGTGGTATCCGGTATAGGACGTTTCAGCCCGGTGACATGATCACGGTAAACATGGTCCCGCTGAAGGACGGCCAGCCGGGTGGCAACTACAGATCGATAGTTGCGGCCGACGGGAACACTTATGTGGGAAGACCTCTGGCCGATTGAGTGTCGCGAATCGGGTTTGAATGTCGTACCCGTGCGCTAAAACGGGGAAACAGTATGAATGAAAACCGCGGAGGGGCGGCCTCGATCGCCGTGCTCCTCGTCTGCCAGTCGCTGTCGACCTCGGCAGTGGCTCAGGACATTTTCACTACCGAGGATTTTCGCCAGGATCGCGAACATTGGACCGACCCGGCTTATTACCGGAACAACACCGTCGGGGAGATAAGAGAGCTGGACCAAGCCAGGGTTTACGGCGCAGAGGGTACGGGCCGGGTGAGCGCCGCGGATCTCGCGAGCCCCTATCCGTATACGAGCGCGTGGGAGCACTATCAGGCGTGGCTCGAGGAGGTGGACGGCGGCACCCAACATACCAGGGAGACGATTCCCGACTGGCACGGGCGTTTTGTCGGCGGAGGAGATCGATTGACCGGAGGCCCGAATCCGGCGAGCTCGGTCGTGCCGATGCTGACACCACAGTATCAGGAGTATTTCGTTCAGGACATGATAGCCAACGTCGACGGGCGGAGGTGGGGCGCAAACGCCTTCTGTCTTCCTGGCGGCTTCATATCTGCGGTTGGGAATGCCGAGGAGTTCATCGCCACATCCCAGAGGGTCTGGATACTGGGCGCGGGCAATAACCGGAACTACATCCGCTGGGTTTACACCGACGACAGCGGACACTCCGCTGAGGACTATCAGTATCCTAAGTGGCATGGCGAGTCGATCGGCTTCTGGGACGGCGACACGCTGATGGTCCACACCAATCAGATCAGGGGCTGGAAGGGCGGCCTCACCGAGTTCACCGACAACCTGGAGACCGTCGAGCGCTACCGGCGCGTCGGTGATACCATTGAGGGTGAGATCACGCTTTACGACTCCGCGGTCTTTGTGCAACCTGTTTACTCGAAACTCGCTTACGAGCTCGAAACCGACGCCCGCCCGGAGCTTCGGCCACTGTATAACACCTGTACCGACACCAACGGGCCCTCTACGAAGGTCTACATGGACGAACGCGGGATCCTCAACGAGCGCCTCCCGGGCGATCCCCGCTATTGGGATGCAACGGACCCCCGCCCGTGGGGTACCTTCATGAACACAAGCGAGGAAAGATACAAGCGATATCGCGAGACCTTGGAGGATGAAGGTAACTAATTTGCGCCTGCTCGAGCTGGCTGTTGCCACGCAATCCGAGACCCGCTAATCGTAGCGAAATCGGCAAGCTTTGGATCGCGAGCGATCCGGCCATCGTTCTTGTTTACCTGATCGTGACGTCAGCTCGCCTGCAAGGAGCGGATGGTCGCTCGGTCACCGCCGAGTCACTGCTCGTCAAACAGGCTCCCGGAACCTTTCAACTACGGGCGTTCCCGTGCTGCTCACCTCGACTACGGCATGTCCGCCAATCGCTGAAGCAGCTCCCCCTTCGGACTGTCGGCGGGCACGAAGCGCTGGACACGCTCGCCCTGTTGCACCTCTCCAGTGTAGATATTGCCCTGTGAGTCGACGGCGATCATGTGAAGGCCATAGATTCGTAGCCTCGCATCCGCTAAGAATACGGTGCCCCTACCGTTTAATCATCTTCCGTGATTTCTTCAGTAACCTAGAACACATCTACCAACTCTAGGCGTGCGAATGGTACTTATCGTAGGGGATAAGAAAACGGCACCTCCGAAGAGGTGCCGTCTATTCACTCACATCCGACGCGGTAGAGAATTACAGGATGTTCGCAGAGGCTTAGGCGCCCCAGTCATAGGTGAACTCCAGACCCCAGGTATCCGGCTGGCCGTAGCGGTAGTCATATACGCCCGACCGCGAACCACCGCAGACCTCGTAGTACCGCTCGTCGCTGATGTTGGAACCGAAGAGCGAAGCCTGCCAGGTTGCTTCAGGTGGATCATAGGTCACGCGCGTGCGGATCTTGGCGAAACCGCCCTGGAAGCAGTAGGAGGGAGGCCCACCGTCGATACCGCTTGAGAAGTCGTAGTCATCCTGCCAGTAAACGCCCAGCTGCGGTGTCAACGTCGCGCCGTTAGCCAGCTGGAAGGCATGCTCGAGGGTTGCACCGACCGTCCACTCCGGCGAGTAATCCTTAATTCTCATGTCCGACCGATCAATGGTGCCGCCCGGGGCATCCGGATCAAAGGACGTAAACTCTCCGTATTCGTTCTTCAGGTGGCCCACGTCCAATGAAAGGTAACCACCGTCCCAGGGCTGCGTGCGCAGCTCTACCTCGATGCCCACGATGTCCACGGTCGCCGCATTGGTGGTGATACCGATCTGAGGATCGCCCCCAAAGCGCCCGTCTGCGTTGTCGATAGAGATCGACTCCTGCTTGTCTTCGTACGCCATGTAGAAGAGAGCGCTTGACAGTTGAATCCGGCCATCAGCGAACGTTGCTTTATACCCGACCTCGTAGTTATTCACGTGCTCGGGGTCATAGGTCAACAACGGCGCCAGCTCCGGCACCAAGCTCGTATTGAGCTCGTCGTTGAAGCTGCCAGAGAGGAAGCCTTCCGCGTACAGAAGGTAAAACATGCTTCCGTCCTCAAAGCTGCGAGTCAAGCTGACCATCGGAGTCACTTCGCTGAAGTTCGCGGTGGTATTATTGTAGAATCCATCGAGGAGCCCCGACTGACGACTCAGGAAGTAGCCGCTTTCCCAGTCATTTGAGCCGCACATTTCCGTCGTCGGGCGATTAGCCGGTTGAACGTGACTGCAGAAGCCTGGATCCAAGTCGAACTCGACTTGGTGAAAATAGCGGTCCTCATCGGTCCAGCGGGCGCCCAAATCGAGCGTCCAGTCGTCGTTGATGTCATAGGTCAGATGTCCGAAGGCCGCGAAGGACTCGCTTCCGCTGTAGCCATCCCTACCTGAGACACCCGGCCCGCCCGGCACCTGCCGATTCGGCATACGGTCAAACTGGGTGCCGCCGTCAGGCGTGCACGGGACTTTGAGGGTGCTATCAGTTTTCATGAACTCCGCAAGGTTCGCCTCCCAAAGCTCGAGGCAATCGCCTGCGATATTGTCTGACCCGGCCCTGTCATCAAAAGAGTGCAAGCCGAGTACGAAGCCGAACCGGTCGTTCACATCACCGGTGAACAGCAACTCGAAATTCTTCGTCACACGTTTGGTCCCAGGGGGAGTGTAGCCGATCGCGTCGATGGGTAGCGACGTCATGTCGCGGTCCTGCAAATACATTATCGACGTCTCGTGCTCGGACAGGATCATCTTGACATTCAGGTTATCGAGCCCACCGATTTCACCGGCGGAATCCCATTGGATCGTCGCGTTGATATTCTCGTTATCCAAGTTCAGGTACGTGTCCTTCTCCTGGGAGTTCACGTAATCGCCCTGGAGGTTGTCCTCGTTACAAGCGTTCCAGAAGTCGATGGTCGCACCAGGATACATACGCTCTAGATGACCGCCGATGTTTCGTTTTATTCCATCACCATATTTGGTCGAACCGCCCCACTGCTTAATACCGTCGGCATACACCGGGCCCGTGTAAATTTGAGCCGGGTGGAATGCAGTAAGCGCCGCAAGATCAGCAGCCTCAACGCTTTTATTGGCTAATCTATCGACTTGAGCTTGCTGCGGATGAGCCCGGCACTGACCGCCCTCATCGTCGTCATTCTGGGAATTCGAACGAACGGACAGGTCGATTGTCCAGTTGTCGTTGGG
>CAUZMW010000131.1:0-5480 GCA_963581225.1 Gammaproteobacteria bacterium | reverse complement strand
TCAGGCAGGTTGTGAGCTGGGTCCGGGCTCCACGGAGCAGACCCGCGAACGCGTATTCGGACAACGTGTCGGGAATGGGAGTAACCGCGGCTAACAGAGTCGCGGGATCCGCTCCGATCGTCACGGCGACCGGGAAGGGTTTATCCGGGTGCGCAGCGCACCAGGCTCTGTAGTCTGTCGCGCCGCCCCGATGTGGCAGCCAACGCATGATGAGGCGGTCGCGATCAATGACCTGCTGTCGGTAGACGCCGAGATTCTGCCGCTCGGCGAACGGGCCGCGTGTCGTCGTCAGGCCCCAGGTAATTAGCGGCCCGGCGTCCTCCGGCCAGCAAGTCTGAATCGGCCACATGCCGAGATCGACGTCGTTACCCTCGAGAACGATATCCTGGCACGGTCCGGAGCGCGCCGTTCGCGGCGCCATTTTCAGAATCTCCTTGACGAGTGGCAGCTTTTGCCAAGCGTCGCCCAGGCCTCGTGGGGGCTCCGGAGCTTTCAGCGCCGCCAACAGCTTGCCAAGCCGCCGAAAAGCTTCCGGCCCGGTCCCACCTAAAGCGGCTGCGATACGACCGCTGGTGCCGAAAAGGTTGGCCAGTATCGGCACTTGGGCGTTGCTCGGTCGGGTGAATAGCAGCGCCGGGCCCTGGCGCTCGAGTGTACGGCGACAGATCTCCGTAAGTTCGAGCGACGGATCTACGGGTACGTCGATCTTCTTGAGCTCTCCGCGTGTTTCCAGCGCGCTCAAGAAGCTGCGCAGATCTTCGTACTTCGCTGCGGGCTTGGGCAGGGGCGAATCCACTATAATTTCATCCGCGGCTGCAGCCCGTAGCTACAGCCTCCAGGGGGCGTCCGTTGCGGGGGCCGATCAAGTTAACCTTCCATGGGAGTCATTGCCAGCACAATGAAGATTCGATTCGCCAAGATGCATGGTGTCGGTAACGATTTTATGGTTATGCGGTGGCCATCGGGCCTGCACTCGCCTGCGCCGGGGCACATCAGTCGCTGGGGAGATCGGCGGCGGGGAATCGGCTTCGATCAGCTCATGCTTATCGACGGCGATTACGCGGGGTCCGCGGACGGCGCCTACCGGGTCTTCAATGCCGACGGCGGTGAGGTTGAGCAATGCGGTAACGGCGTGCGCTGCGTGGCGCGATTCCTGGCCGCGGAAAGCGGTGCCGGCTCGCTCACGTTGGCGAGCGCCGCAGGTCTCGTCGAGGCGCGGCTTCTGGACGACGGTAAGGTCGGCGTCGATCTAGGTGAACCGAATTTCTCGCCGGCGGCGCTGCCGTTCGATACCGAAAACGAAGCGCCGACTTACAAATTGCGTGTTGCGGAGCGAGAAGTGGAATTCGCGGTAGTCTCGCTCGGTAATCCCCACGCCGTGGTGATTACCGATTCTGTGGATGACGCTCCGGTCGGTATACTGGGGGCCGAGCTTCAGGAGCACAGCGCATTCCCGAAGGGAGTTAACGTGGGTTTCATGGAAGTTCTAGATACCGAGCGAATCAGCCTGCGGGTGTTCGAACGCGGTGTCGGGGAGACACTGGCCTGTGGTACGGGAGCTGCCGCGGCAGTTGCCGTGGGCCGAAACAGGGGGCTTCTCGCGGCTCGGGTTGATGTGAGTCTTCCGGGCGGTATGCTTGAAGTTAGCTGGCAGGGTCCCGGGAGTTCGTTGTGGCTAACCGGACCCACGACGTGGGTCTACGAGGGGCGGATAGAATATGACCCAACAAGAGGGTGAGGCAGTTTTCGAAGAGACTTTCTCCGACGACGAGATCGCCGAGTTCTTGCAGCGCAATCCCGACTTTTTCGACCGGCGCCCGAACCTTCTGATGGACCTGAGCGTCGCCCACGATCCGGGCGGCCCTGCAATATCGCTTGTCGAGCGTCAGGTCACGCTGCTCAGACAACGCAGTGGTGAGGTGGAGCGGCAGCTCAAGGATTTGGTCGCGGTTGCCAAACTCAACGACGCGCTCGTGGAGAGAATCCACTTACTGTCAATTCAGCTGATGTCGGCGACCGGTTGCGCGGAGCGCGTCGAGATGCTGGAGATCTGTCTCAGAGAGGAATTTCGAGCCGAACGCGCGGCCGTCGTACTGTTCGCGCCGCTGCGAGACGAGACGCCGACCGGAGGGGGGTTTCTAAAAATCGTGGATCGCGGCGACGCAGGGTTGAAACCTTTCGCGAGTTTCTTAAAATCTGCTCGGCCCCGCTGCGGGCTGATCCGCGATCGTCAGAAGACCTTCGTCTTCGAAGAGAATGCTGGTGAGATCAGCTCAGCGGCTTTAGTCCCGTTAGGGCTGCGGGCCGAACACGGCTTCCTGGTAATCGGTAGTCGAGATCCGGACTATTTCAATCCCGGCAAGGGGATGGATTTTCTCTCGCGACTAGGCGAGTTGGTTGCCGTGGCGCTGGTCGGCCAGGGGAGCCCGGACGCGGAGGCTGGGCCGCGAGAAAATGAACTCTGAGAAATTGCTCGAGGACTATTTGCGGCACCTTCGGGATGAACGGCGGCTCTCGCCGCACACGCTTAGTGCCTATCGACGTGACCTGAGATTATTCCTGGACTATTGCGACCGTGGCTCAATTGAATTGGCGGCGCTCGACTCCTACGCCGTGCGACAGTTCGCTGCCGAATGCCATCGACGGGGCTTGAGCCCGCGCAGCATCGCCAGACGGTTGTCGGCTGTGCGTCGGTTTCTCGGTTACCTCGTCCAGCACGACGCAATGAACTCTAATCCCGCCGTTGGCGTGCAGGCGCCGAAGCTCGCTCGACGTTTACCGGCGACGCTGGATACCGACCAGGTCGCCGGTCTTCTCGCGCTCGAGGGCGACGATACGTTCACAGTGCGAGACCGTGCGATGCTGGAGTTGCTCTACTCGTCGGGGCTGCGTCTCTCCGAGCTGGTTGGGCTGGATCTCATCGATCTCGATCTTCCCGACCGAACGGTGCGGGTTACCGGTAAGGGCAACAGGACGCGGGTCGTACCGGTAGGGCGGATGGCCATCGCCGCGCTAAAGTCGTGGATCGAACAGCGCGTGGCAATGGCGGAAGTCAATGAACAGGCGTTGTTCGTTTCCCAACGCGGCACGCGTCTGGCGGCTCGTACCGTCCAAGCGCGACTGAAGTTATGGGCCAAACGTCAGGGTGCGGGGCTCGCGATCCATCCGCATATGCTAAGGCACTCGTTCGCGACCCATATGCTCGAATCCAGCGGTAATCTGCGGGCGGTTCAGGAGATGCTGGGCCACGCGAGTATTTCCACTACTCAGATCTATACTCACCTTGATTTTCAGCACCTTGCCCAGATATATGATGAATCCCATCCTCGGGCGAGGCGCCGGGACGACTGAGCCCCAATACGGGCCGGTCACCGGTCGAGATCAGAAATGGAACAATTCCACGGCACAACGATTGTCTGCGTACGCCGCGACGGTCACGTCGCACTCGGCGGCGACGGGCAGGTCACGCTCGGCGACAAGGTCATGAAAGGCAACGCGCGAAAGGTTCGCCATCTGCACGACGGCAGGGTTTTAGCCGGATTTGCGGGCGGAACCGCCGATGCGTTTACGTTGTTCGAGTACTTCGAAAAGAAGCTTGACCAGTACGGGAATCTCACCCGTGCGGCGATCGAGCTCGCCAAGGACTGGCGGACCGACCGGATGCTGAGACGATTGGAGGCGTTGCTTTGCGTCGCGGACACGGAGCAGTCGCTATTGATCTCCGGTACCGGGGACGTAATCGAGCCCGAGCACAATCTACTCGCGATCGGTTCCGGCGGCGCCTACGCGCAGGCGGCGGCGCAGGCCCTACTCGACAATACCGATCTGGACGCGCGTACGATCGTCGAGAAAGCACTCGCGATCGCCGGCGACATCTGTATCTACACCAACAGCCAGATCACGATCGAAGAACTCGGCGTCTGATATGTCGATGACTCCCAGAGAAATCGTCCAGGAACTGGACAAACACATCGTCGGCCAGGAGGCCGCGAAACGTGCGGTCGCGATCGCGTTGCGGAATCGTTGGCGCCGCGCACAGGTTGGTGAGCCGCTCGGCAGCGAGATCACACCGAAGAATATTCTAATGATCGGGCCCACCGGAGTGGGTAAGACGGAGATTGCCCGGCGTCTCGCTCGCCTTGCCAAAGCGCCTTTCATTAAAGTCGAGGCGACCAAGTTTACCGAGATCGGTTATGTGGGCCGGGAGGTCGACTCGATCGTCCGCGATCTATCGGATATGGCCGTCAAAATGGTACGTGAGGAGGAACTCGCCAAGGTCAGCCATCGTGCGACCGATGCTGCCGAAGACCGATTGTTGGACGTGTTACTGCCGGGATCGCAGGACGACGGTGACGGTGGTGAGACTCGACAACGGTTTCGAAAGATGCTCCGGGAAGGAGAATTGGATAACCGTGATGTTGAGATTGAAGTTGAGGCACCCGTGGTTGGCGTGGAAATCATGGCTCCTCCAGGCATGGAAGAAATGACCAACCAGTTGCAGAGCATGTTTCAGAATGTCTCGAGTGGGCGACGTAAAGAGCGCAAGCTCAAGGTTGACGATGCACTAAAGCTCATCACGGACGAAGAAGCGGGAAAGATGATCAACGAAGAGGACATCAAGTTAAAAGCGCTCAGAGCCGTAGAGCAAGATGGAATCGTCTTTCTCGATGAGATCGACAAAGTCGCCCGTCACGCAGAGACGATGGGCGCGGACGTTTCGAGAGAGGGGGTACAACGCGATCTGTTGCCGCTAGTCGAAGGCTGCACGGTCAGTACGCGCTACGGCATGGTGCGCACGGACCATGTGTTGTTTATCGCCTCCGGCGCGTTCACTGTGGCAAAACCGTCGGATCTTATTCCCGAATTGCAAGGGCGTTTCCCGATTCGCGTCGAACTCGGGGCATTAAGCACGGCTGACTTCGTCCGCATCCTCACGGAACCGGATGCGTCGCTAACTGAACAGTACACGGCCCTGATGGGCGCGGAGAAGGTCGAACTGACTTTCGAAGCCGACGGCATCCAGCGTATCGCCGAAGTAGCTTTCCATGTCAACGAACGTACCGAGAACATCGGCGCGCGGCGGCTACACACTGTCATGGAACGCCTCCTGGAGGTAATCTCCTTCGAGGCGGCGGACAAGGGCGGGCAGTCCGTCGTAATCGATGCGCCGTATGTCGAAGAGCATCTGGGCGAGCTCGTGCAGGATGAGGATCTCATGCGCTATATTCTCTAGGCGAGGAGATACGATGGAGAACGCTCCCCACCCGATCGACATCAAGCTGCAGAAACGCTCGCGAAAGCTGCAGATCCAGTTCTCCGATGGCGAGCAGTTCGAATTGCCGCTGGAGTATCTACGCGTCTTCTCGCCGTCGGCGGAGGTGCAAGGCCATGGCGGTGGCGAAGGGGTTCTCGTTCCCGCCAAAGAGACAGTCAACATCGATCAGATCGAGCCGGTCGGCCGCTATGCCGTCCGCCTCGTA
>CAUZMW010000130.1:0-5574 GCA_963581225.1 Gammaproteobacteria bacterium | reverse complement strand
GGCACCTACATCGTCAATGCCGACGGTATCGTGCAGGAGAAATTCTTCGAGGACAGCCATCGGATTCGTACGACGGCCGAGACGATCCTCATGAAGACCTTCGGTGCCGACGGCGGCCGTCGGATCGAGGTTCAACTGCCGCAGTTCAACTTCGCGGCCTACGCATCTCAGGATAACTGGCGGCCGGGAAATACAGTCGTCCTCGTGGCGGATATCGAGCTTCCCGACGGGATGCATCTCTATGCGCCGGGGTCCGATTATACGGCCGCCAACCTCAGCATCGTCGAGACAGAACATGTGCTACAGGGAGATCTCAGCCTTCCGGATGCGGAGATTCTCTATCTTGAGCCGATAGACGAGAGCGTCCCCGTCTACTATGGCACGGCGCAAATCCAGCGCGACATCAGCGTGTCGCCGGGATACCGAGAGGAGAGCATTGCCGTCGATGCCGTGCTCACCTATCAGACCTGTGACGATGAGATTTGCTTCCCGCCTGCTGACTTCGAACTGACGTTCCACCTGGACGTCATCCAACACGACAGAGAGCGCGCGCCGGAAGACATCCGTCATCCGGAATAGATCAACGACAGGCGCTGCAAATTCATGGCAACGCCTGTCGATTCGACGGACTGCTGCTCATTGGCTGGCGATGACGATGAACGCGATTAAGATCGGCTTGCTGAGCGTTGTCGTGTTCGCGGCGACTTCGACCGCGTCCGCGCAACAAGGCACGTTGCTCGTGGTCAACCGTCACGCCGAGGCTGGCAGCATATCGTTCTTCGATCTCGAGACCGAGACCGAGATCGCGCGGATCCCGATTGGTCCGGGCTGGCCGCACGAAGTGGCCGTTTCCCCGGACGGCCGCCTGGCGCTGACGGCCGAGTACGGCCAGGACGATCCAGGTCGCCGGCTCGTCGTCATGGACATCGCGAAAGCCGAGGTTCTCGGCACGATCGATATGGGGCCCGGCAGCAAGCCTCACGACTCGGTCTTCCTACCCGACAATCGTCATGCCGTCGTCACCCTTGAGACCCAGGACCTGCTGGCCATCGTCGACGTTGCGACGCTGAGTGTCGTCCGAACCTATCCCATCGGCGACGCGGCGCGGGAGGGGCACATGATCTTCCTGAGTCCTGACGGCAGTCAGGTCTACGTCGGCGGCCGGCTTGGAGAAGGAACGGTGTCCGTCGTTTATCTTGATGACGATCGCGACCCCGTGGTGATTCAGACGGGACGCGGCGCAGAAGCGATCACCGTCACGCCCGACGGGCACAACGTCTGGGTGATCAATCAGGATGACAATACGATTTCCATCATCGATCCCGACACGCTCATTATTCGGGAAACCTTCGAGGCGGCTACACAGCCTCGGCGTCTCGCGAACTTGCCGGGCGGGCGTATGGCTGTCGTGTACGGTAACCGCGAGACCGTAGGCATCCGAATCTACGACACGGAGACGCGCGCCGTGTTAGCCGAGCTGCCCATTCCCGGCGATGAGGTCGGCGCGGGCGGTTTCGGTTTCTTTGCGATCGAGAACATCGGATTCGTCAGTACCCGTCTCGATGGAAGGATTCTCGTCTATGACTTCTCCGATCCGGAGAAGGCGCCCCGCACGCTCGTCACCGGTCATGCGACGCCTGACGGTATGGCGTGGTCGCCGCTGCGCGTGGACGTGTTCGGTAGATAACCGCAATCTGTCGGCACCAAAAAAAACGGCACCTCCGAGGAGGTGCCGTTTGGTCTCATACGCTAATGAATAGCGCCGTTAGGTTCGCTTTTTAGCTACGCCAGCGATAATTGAACTCCAGGCCCCAAGTGGCCGGGCGTCCGTAACGGAGGTAGTAGGTACCCGATCGGCCTTCGCTGCACCACTCGTTGTAAAGCTCGTCAGTAATATTCTGACCGTAGAGCGCAGCCGCCGAGAAATCGCGGTACCACAACGCGCTCGATCGGATCCACCGCCATCATCTCCATTGCGAGCAGCTGACCGGTAGCCGGCATTAACCCGATCTCCGAAGCGATGGCGGTTCCGGCTCTGCCCGCGAATAGCAACGCGGTGATGACGGGGCCGAGTTCCTTGAACAGCGATAGCGCTGCGACCGCACCCAGCGATTCCTCCGCATCGAACCGGGATAGTGAGTCAAAGCCCTGAAGTCCGAGCACCATGCCGACGAAAAAACCCGAGACCATGATGATGGTCAATGACAGCGTGCCGGTGTTATAGATCTGAACGACGACAAGCCGAAATCGACGCACAAACGTACGCGGTGAACGTGCAACGATATCCAGGAAAAAAATCGTTACCGCGCCGAAGGTCTCGAGAGCGTCACGTAGCGTGAGAGAGAGATCGCGAATCCAGAAAATCATTCTTCGACGCGCGACAGTAGCTAGCGGCGGTAGTCATCTGCCGGGTAGTGGAACGGTACAGGACCATCGGCCATGCCGCGAACAAACTGCTGCACAAATTCCGAACGGTCTGCGCGAAGTTGCTGGGGCTCCCCGACGCCACGACCCGGCCGCCGGACAACAGGAAACTTCTATCGGCAACCGTTGCGGTCTGTTCCACATCATGGGAGACGACAATACTCGTGATGCCTAGAGCGTCGTTCATCTGGCGAATCAGCCGCAGAACCACGCCCTGGGAAATCGGATCCAGTCCGGCGAGCGGCTCATCGTCGATCTCGACGATATAGTCGTCCGCTGCGTCAGCCATCGCGGTCGGAGTCTCCAGAAGCGGATTGTGTTGCCGCCATGCTGAACCCTAGCTGTCGCAGCTCCGATCTCAACGTCGCGGCATCGGTCTCGTTAAGTGAGCAGAGCGGCGGACGCAGGGTATTCCACTCGGGCGAATGGTAGAACTCCGTCGCAATGGCCTTCAACGGTGGAATGAGCCCGTAGTTTCTTACGCAGCCGTTTACACGCGAGACCTGATCCTGCAAAGACTGGGCGTCTTCTTCCTGCCAACATTCGAAGATCCGCTTGATACCGGAGACGTTGATGTTGCCGAGTGCTGTTATCGATCCGGCGCCGCCGTTGCGCAGCGTCTCGAGCAGGAATACCTCGGAGCCGCAGAACGTCGCGAGTTGCGGATACTCATTTAGTATTCCGACTGTGTTTTGCCAATTACCGGAACTGTCCTTAAGTCCCACAATGATCTCCGGGTAGTCGTTTAGCAATCTTCCGATCAGGTCGAGGGAGAGTCCGATCTGGGAGATAGGTGGGATGTGATAGAGGTAAATATTGAGCGCTGTCTCGCCGACGCGCTGAATGATTTCGGAGTAGCTGGCGAAGAGTCCTTCATCGCTGACGCCTTTATAGTAGTACGGCGGCAGCATCAGCACGCCGGCACAACCATGAGATACGGCGTGCGCGGTGAGCTGTACGGTGTCGGTCAAGGCGCTCATGCCCGTGCCCGGCATCAGGACGCTGGGAGGAATGCCATTGTCGAGCAAATGCTCCAACAACATCATGCGCTCGTCGACGCTTAGCGAATTGGCCTCGCTCGTCGTACCGAAGACCGCGAGACCGTCCGCGCCCTGCTCAAGGAGCCAACGACAATGACGCGCAAAGGCCTCCACGTCCGGACTTAGATCGGGCTTGAACGGCGTCAGTGCCGGCACCAACACGCCTCGGAAAGTGGGTTGCGACATTTGTACTCCCTGCTTACTCGTCAGAAGTCGTAGAGCTTGGCTGCGTTATCGACCAGAATTTTCTGGCGGACCGTCGCGTCTGGAACCCAATCGAATAATAGGTCCAGCAGATCGCCATCGTTGGGCATCGCACTCTTAACCATGACATGAGGCCAGTCGGACCCCCAAAGTACACGGTCGGGCGTCTGCTGCACTAACTCCCGCGCGAATTCGGCCGCACTCGAATAGGGCAGCTTACCGGCGGAGACGCGATAAGGGCCCGTGAGCTTCGTCCAGCATCGCCCGGCCAGCATGAGACGTAACAGCGCCTGAAAGCCTTCGTCGCGTGTACTCCGATCGGGGGGGAAATAGCCGAGGTGACCGATGACGATATCGACTGAAATATCCCCTAACAATTCGTCGAGTCTCGGGTATTCGTCTACGTGCACGAGCAACTCTACATGCCAACCGAGGGGTTCGATTCTTTGCGCAATCTCTTTTATCGGTTCGAGTGGCAGTTGCGTCGTGGTGTCGGCGACGTCGACGAGATTGAAGCGTACGCCGCGTACGCCGGCCTGATGCAGCGAGTGCAACGTATCGTTAGAGACCGTCGCATCGATCACGGCCACGCCCCGGTTCGGCAGCGGACAGAGCCCCATGGCCTCCAGCATGGCGGAATTATCCGTACCGTAGACGCTCGGTTGGACGAAGACGACGCGACCGAGGCCGAGCGTTGTCGCGACGTGCAGGTAGTCGGTCAGGAGGGCATCCGGTGGCGTATAGATCCGCTCCGCCGCATATCGGTACCGGGATTCGGGCCCACAGATGTGCATGTGGGAGTCGCATGACAGTGGCGGCAGCTCTTGCCTGGGCGGCGCAGGCGAGGGATCGGGGCCAACGCAATAGGGGGCGTCTGAGGACGACTCGGTCAAGGCGACGACTGCTCAATAGCGCTCGGGTCGAGCGAGTCAAGAAGATACCGGATGATCGCGACGGCATCGGCCGATCCCAGTCCCGCCGCGTGCGCTGAGCTGTAGGCGGTGAGTGCTGCTGTCGTCGCCGGCATCGGGATTCCGAATTCGGCGCCGACCGCAAGTATCGAGCGCGCATCTTTCTCCATGGTCGCGATGTCGAACGCCACGTCAGCGGAGTCATCTACGATCATCGAGATCTTATGGGAGAGAGCCGACAAGGCGCCGCCGCTGTCACTGACGGCGTCGAGCATCGTATCGAGAGCGAGTCCGCCGGAATGCCCTAGTGCCAGAGCTTCAGCGAGCGATTGCCAATAGACGGCGAGAGGGAGATTGAGCACGAGTTTAAGAAGAGAACCGTTGCCTACGGGTCCCGCATGAACAATTCGCCGGGTCAGGGCCTCGAGGGTCGGACGAGCCCGCTCGAGATTGGCTTCGGATCCGCCGACGAGCGCCATCAATCGGCCGGTTCTTGCCGGACCGACCGTTCCCGATACCGGCGCGTCGATAAAAGCAGCGCCCTTTGCACTGCAGCGTTCCGCCAAGTCTCTAGCGGCCTCGGGACGCAGCGTGCTCATGTCGATAAAGAGCTTTTCCCCCGCAGGCACGGAGAGCAATCCGTTGGTCCCGGAATAAACGTCGTAAGCCGCCTTATCGTCGTGCAACATCGAAATGATCAACTCCGAACGCGTTACGACATCCGCCGGAACGGTCGCGACCTCGGCGCCCGCTGCCTCAAGGGCCTCGGTTCTCGCCGCGGTTCGGTTCCAGACGGTAACGGTGTGGCCGGTATCGAGAAGTCTAGCGGCCATGCCGGCGCCCATCTTGCCTAGCCCGAGAAATCCGAGTCGAATCTGCATAGCTTCGCGCCGTCGTGTTGCGATATTCTAGAGTGAGGCCGCCACTGCATGCTGGTGAGCACATTCCGTGACGGCCCGAGAAGTATAGCGAGGCTGGCGCGAGCGCGCCCACGA
>CAUZMW010000129.1:0-5716 GCA_963581225.1 Gammaproteobacteria bacterium | reverse complement strand
CAACTTGATACCGAGCCCCTGAAGGAACACGGTCAACTCCTCAATACGGTCCGGGTCCGGGCCGTCATGCACACGGTACAACCCCGGAATGCGTGCCGCACGAATGCGCTTGGCCGCTTCGACGTTAGCCGCGATCATGCACTCTTCGATGATCTTGTGGGTGATCAATCGATCGACGATATGGACATCGTGCACACTACCGCGATCGTCCAACTCGATTGTCGTCTGAGGAAGATTGAAATCGATTGCGCCACGGCGCCGGCGGCGCCCCGCGAAGGCGCGATACACAGCGCAGAGGGGCTCGAGTCGATCCCGGAACGCGGCGCGCTTACCTTTGACCTTGCCGTTCAGGATCTGTTCTGCTTCGACATAGGTGAGCCGCGCAGCCGAACGCATTATCCCTTCGTAGAATCGAGACCGTGTCACCTCGCCCTTACTCGATACCTCCATATCGCAGGCCAGGCACAGGCGATCGACATTCGGTCGCAACGAGCACAGTCCGTTTGACAATTCTTCCGGTAGCATCGGGAGAACGCGGTCGGGGAAGTAGACGGACGTACCACGTGCCTGCGCTTCCTGATCCAGATCGGTGTCAGGCTCTACATAGTGACTGACATCCGCGATGGCGACGATCAGGCGCCAGCCGTCGCCGCGCCGTTTGCAATAGACGGCGTCGTCGAAATCCTTAGCATCGGCACCATCGATCGTAACGAGTGGTAACTTACGAAGATCAACCCGGTTCGTCTTAGCACTTGAAGGCACATTGGCCGGCAAGGTGTCTACGTAGCTCTGCACGGGCTCGGACCACTCGTCTCGCAAACCGTGGGACAGTATTGACACCACGGTTTCTATTCCCGGGTCATCGAGCCGACCGACAACTCGGACGACCTGACCGATCGCATCGGTTCTCTCGGTCGGATGTTTCACAATGCCCGCGCGAACGACGTCGCCCGCGCGGGCACCGCCGGACTGCCCTTTCGGAATTAGCACGTGCGCTGTGGATTCGCCTTCCGGGATCACGAGGTCGATCCCCTTGTTGCGTACGAACTTGCCGACCACCTCAGTCGTCGCTCGTTCCAGGACCTCGACGACGTGCCCTTCACGGCCACCGCGTCGACTTGAACTGACGCGTACGGCAATTCGATCCTTATCCCAAAGAGAACTCATTTCCCGAGCGGCCAAATAGACATCTTCCGAGCCGTCATCCGGGATCAGGAAACCGAATCCATCACGGTGCGCCTGGACTACGCCGGTCACGAGATCGAGATGCCGCGTCAGGCAGTACTCTCGTGCGCGGTTGCGCAATAACTGGCCGTCGCGAACCATGGCGCGTAAACGGTTCTCGAGCGATTTTCGATGTGGCTCGCTTTTTATTCCTAGCTGCGAGGCCAGAGCGACGAGTGCCAACGGCCGTCCCACTTTCTCCATGGCTGCCATGATGGCGTCCCGGGCGGGGACCGGGTGCTCGTACTGGCGTTCTGGCTTGCGGTCGTCCCGCCGTGGCCGGCCGGCCACTACCGCTGATTCCCCATAGGCTCGGAAGGGAGCTTCAAAGACATGATAGGACGAGTTTACACCTGAACGAGGGTAGGTAGGCGGTAAAACGCGCGAGATCTCTGACGTTTGACAGCCTCGAAGCCAGTCAGTACATTCGAGCGCCTTCCTGACCGTGCCCAGGTGGCGGAATTGGTAGACGCGCGGCGTTCAGGTCGCCGTGTCCTTACGGATGTGCGAGTTCGAGTCTCGCCCTGGGCACCAATCGCGATTGCGGAGCAGCTATCTTAGCTATGGTGGCGGCGGCGGATACCAGGCAGCATCCCGAAACTCGATTCCCTCCCCGTCTAGCGCTTGCCTGAAATCTCGAATTGTGGCGGGTGTGATCTGCGCGTTGGGCAGCGGTTCACCCTCCGGATCGGCTAGCCAGTTAGCGTATTCCCGGTCGTAGTGATTTAGATAAACGACCCTGGGCATGAAAGTCTTCAGACATTCTGCAACGGGAATCGGTCGCATTCGATCTACGGGCAGGTTCATCGGCATGACGGCGACGTCGATATTCTGCAGTGCGCGAATCTCAGGTACGCATTCTCCGACGCCAGCGAAGAACAGACGCTTACCTCCTAGCGTAATCAAATAACCGTTCGCTTCACCTTTCGGATGGTACGGCTCCCCGGGCGTCATGTCGTAGGCGCCAATTGCTTCAACTTGGATGCCCGCGAACACTCCGCTGTCACCGTTCGCGAGAACGATGCCGTCCGAAAACCGTGACTGCGCCTTCGCGGTCAAGACCACAGGCGCGCCTGGTTTGCTCACCGCGGCGATCGCGTCGGGATCGAGATGATGCGACGGGTCGTCCGTCACCAGGATGAGATCGGCCGGTTTGACGAGTGACAGATCCGCGACGCTCCAGGGATCAATCTGGATCACACTTCCGGCGTACTCCACCTGAGCACTCGCGTGCATTATCGGGGTAATGACGATGTCGCCGCCCTCAGCGCCAATCCGACTTGATTGCGCCAACACCGAGCCGGTCGTCACAAACTGAATCGTGAGACCGATTACGCAAACAGTCTTGATCCTCGATTTCATAGGCTATCCTTCACGGCACAGACTCGCGCAACGGTAGCGCGTCGCCGTTCATGATGATCTCATTAATTGCGACCGAGTGGCCGTCGTTTCGCCCCGCTCGCCCCGAAATCTGAAGCCGGGTTCCGGGGACGAAGGTGTCCTTCGCCCAGCCGGCTCTGGCCAACCTGTTCGGCGCCGTAAGTTCGCCTTGCCAGTGCTCTACTTCGCCTGCGTCGTTGGTGATATCGAAGTAGATCTGCGCGTGCGCGTTGATGAAGCGGAACTCCGTCACGACGGCTTCCAGAGTGACAATTTCGTCCGAATAGGACGCCCGGCCATGATGAGCGACGGCGCTATGTCCAGCGATCAGTGCGACGAATCCTGTGAGTACTACTAGTATTCTTTCAAACATCGGCTTAGCGCTCTCGGAAAAACTCGAAGATGTGGCAATCGCCACTTAATCTGAGGCACGCATTCTATCAATATTAGCCTCGAAACTCGGCCGTCCAGATGCACTCGGCACCAGACTCCTGCAGCTGTCAAAGCCGTTCACGACCAGGAGTTGATTCCACAACCTCGCTCGCTCTTCCGGCCCGACGGAGCGCGCCCAGGCCCAAGCATCCGCATATCTCTGATGCCAATCGGATTCGCCGCGAACTCGCTCCGCAGCGAACTCCTCGCCCCATACATCCGCCCACACGCGATCGAGGATCAGGTACAGGGTCATGTGCCCATCGACTTCGTCCAACCGCTCAACCAGCTGCCACAGGTGGCGGTGGCCAAGTTCGTGGACCAGCGTCGATTCCTTTTCCTTACGGATGTAACTTCGGCGCAGCTGCATCGGGTGCTCGGGCCCGCCAGAATGGCTAACAGCATCGGCCACCGTGGCCGACACACTGGGCTCCGGAAACGGCAAACAGGTAACGGTTTCGAGAGCGTCCACTACGCGGTCGCCATACTCATCCCATATCTCCCGATACACGCTCGCGTCGTACTCATCCGCCGCGGAGGACGCGATGAATACGACCTTTACCTGCGCCTGCGCGACACTCGCGACGAGCAACGCAGCGAAGAGCGCCAGTTTTCGGGCGGAAGCAGGCAGACATTCGCTCAGGCTGTTACCCACAGTCAAGTAAGAATGACATACGTAAATTAAAATGAACTCAAATAGATCCAAACGTGATCCAGAACCGCCTCTCCCCCGTAGCTCCCCGGGGATTAGCCACGAACCGCAGGCGGTCCGAATACTATAGCGACAACAGATACTCGCTCATTCGCTGACGAGTCGCCTCGTCAGGGAGTCGGCCGTAACCACCGCGCATATTGTCGACGACGTGGCTGACATCGCTGGTTTCCGTCACGACGCCGGTCACGGCGGGGTTGGACAGAATAAACTTTAGCGAGAACTGGGCCCAGGTCTCGCAATCGAATTCGGTTGCCCATTCCGGCAGCGGCTTACCCGCCACGATGCCAAATATGCCGCCATCGTCAGTCGCTTTGGATGCCTCGACTATCAGGACGCCGATACCGAGATCTGCTGCCAGCGGCAGCGTGCTTTCAGCCGCAAGGGGATGATGGATAGAGTAGCCCGTCATGATGAAGTCCGGGCTCTCGGCCCTCATGAATCTCTCCATCTCCATATAATCGCTATTTCTTGTCAGGCTGACTCCATTGTATCGGACCCGTCCCGCTTCCTTCCAGTCTTTGAGCGTCGCCCAGTGCTCGTTTAAAGTCCGCATGTTGTGTATCAACAGGAGATCCATCGGGCGCTTGTCCAGATTTGCCACGGTTCTCTCGAGATGTTCGATTCCCGCCTCTTTACCATTGACCGTGATTTTTCCGGATAGGAACAAGTCCTGTTGCAGGCCCATCTTCGAAAGGAGACCCCCAACAACCGGGGCGTCTGGCCGAAAAAATGCGGGCGTATCGAATAGTCTGCCGCCCTAGTCCACCATAGCCTGGAGAACGGATTTCGGCAGTTCTTTACCTTCCGGGGGAAGGTTTATGAAGATATCTGGTGCGCCCAACCCGACAACGGGCAAGTATTCGTCGGTGCCCGGGATACGACGGGTAAGCATCGATTCCTGTGCGAACGACGCGACCGGCACGGTGGCAGCAGCAACAGCAGTGCTCTGTGCGAGAAATTCTCTTCGGTTAATTTCGTTAAAGTCAGGCAATGTTGGCTCTCAGATAGTGGATATAAAAAAAGCCTAGCATCGCTGTCGCGAAATATGCAGCCGTCGCGCGGGAGTTCTTAACTCCTCTGCGATGTAGCGGAAACGCATTCAGGGATCCGTCGTTCTCCGGTTGTCCAGCGCCATCCAGCTCTGACCGAGTAGCGCGAGCAAGATCCAGTAATACAACCCGTAGTGCATGATCGTATGGGCACCGCTCCAGTTCTGGCGTACGAGGTGGCCGAAAAGTAGCATGAGCATCAACGTTAGACCGCCGATTAACGCCCAACGGGTAAATAGCCCGAGGATTATCAACGCACCAAGAGCTACCTCAATATAGGGGATACTATATAAAGAAAGATGCACTAGCGGCATCGGAAGAAATGTGTCGGTGAACGTGACCGCCTGGGGTATTTCCCATGCGCTCACGCCCGTCAGCACCCGCATAAAGCCATGAAAGAAGAGATTGACTCCCACAAGGACACGGAAGAAAAAATACCCGATCTGCAAGTTCGTTGGAGACCCAGCGCTCTTCGAATTCGTATCGAGAATTATCTGCATAGCCACCCCTTCGCTGTGAGCTTGTTATTATCCTGACTATTCTACAACATTGCACCCAGGCGAGGATCGCGTAATATCTATACTAACAACGAGTCCATGGTCCGGGGGTTTATGAGATTCGTCGCCGCCACTTCTGTGAAGCCACGTGCTCTGATTATCTGCGAGAGACCCAGGCTAGTGTCACTGGCGGAAGCAATCCTTATTGGTTGTCTCCTTCTATACGCCGCGCTCGCGCACGCCCAGGAAGGTCCGCGTCCGGAACTGTCCGGCGTCTGGAGCAACAACGATATCGACACATTGGCCCATCCCGCCTGGGACATCGAGGGGCTGTTTTCCTGCCGATGCACTGCCGAGACGTACGACTTGTTACGGTCTCTCCTTTACGATCCGAGCAATGACTCGCTGTCCGTTCAGGA
>CAUZMW010000128.1:0-5754 GCA_963581225.1 Gammaproteobacteria bacterium | reverse complement strand
ATGAGCAGGTCTTGCGCGGTCAGCTGAGAAACCTCGTTCTCTTTGTTTCGCCAGCTCGCCGTTTCCAACAGTTCCCTCACGATCTCGGCTATGGCGGCGACCTCCTCGAGCGATTTCGCCTGATTTCCCGTATGTGGTACGGCTACATAACGCAGGCCGGATCCAGAAAATCGCAACCCGTTTCCCTGCAGGGGAACAAGCGCCTGGTGCACCAGCTCTGGCCGGGCGGTGACTTTCCCTTCGTAATAAATCTCTGACGTGAATCGGGCGATGTCTGGATGCAAACGCCAGGTCTCACCGAGAAAGAGACCCTTATCCGGTGGCATCGTGTCTGCGCCGTCGAGCAGATGATACAGCGCAGACGCTTCGCTTCCTTCGGGATGGCTGCTCTGGAGCGGTTGTTCGAGTTGTTGCGGGTCACCGAGCAATATCAGGCCTGTGCCTGCTGGGGATGCCGCCAGCACGTTACTCAATGTCATCTGACCGGCTTCATCAACGATCAGTACGTCCACACTCTGCTCGAATTCCGGCCGCGCCCAACACCACGGTGTCGCGCCGAGCACATCGATGCTGCCATCTCCAAGTTGGCTTCGAATAGCCGGATATGCGGTTTTTCGCTCGATACCCCACTTTCCCTCATATTCTCCGGATTGGCGGTGTACGGCACGCAGATCCACCCCTTGCTTCTCCGCCGCTTCCAGCGCGGTCTCCAACAGGTTGACGATGACTTTGTGACTGACCGCTGTAACGCCCACTTTCAGTCCGCGTCGCTTCAACTCACAGATCATCTGGCCGCCGGTGAATGTCTTCCCTGTTCCGGGCGGCCCCTGTATGGCGAGTAGGTGTTCGTCGAGCCCTACGGCAAGTCGGCAGGCGGCCTCAACTGTCGTTTCATTCTGTTGTTGCAGGACACCGTGCTCGTCGACCAAGGGAGATGACTGCCTGAGCAACAATTCGATAGCGGACTTGTACGGGCTCGGCGCAGCAAGGCCGCATGCCAATACGGCTTCGCCCAGTCGCATCAAGGACCGTTGGAGCGGCTCCGCATTGACCCGGCTGTGGAATACGACGGCGGTCGGATGCGTATCCGCGGTGGCCTTGGACTTTTGAATGTCTATCGTCCGTTCTGAGTAATTGATGTCAGTGACTCCGCCGAGTCTCTTGCTGTTATCGAAGGAGATGTCGTCGCCTCGCCGTACATCCAGTTCCTGTGTAGGAAATTGATAGCGTTGTAGCGGGGCTGGCTTCGGGTCGAGTACCTCGCGGAAGGTGAGGCCGATTACCGCCCGCCGCTCATCGGCATAGTCGCTCTCCTCTAGCTCACGGACCCGAAAGTATTCCCACCAGCCCGCTTTGGCCTCCCGCCGGTGGAACTCCATCATATGCGCGAGTATAAACCGCGCCTGATGCTCAGCAGATCGCTGCTCGGGGTTAAGTGGAACGCCGTCGAGGAGGCCATCTCGCAATCGCTGCAATTCGCGGTCGAGCTCGCTGATCTTCTCCGAAGCTTCGTCGTCCTGAGCCGCCGGTCGCGGGAGTTTATGCCCTTTCCCGATGACTCCTGCCCGCAGGTGTTCGAGCCAATCCCGTAGGCGCTGAGCCGATTCGCAATCCGAAGGAAACGTTGCTAAGCGAACCTTTCGACAGTAGCTACTTCCCGGCCATACACAAAACGGGGTTTAAACCTATTCAAGATCGCCGGCAGGACAGTCATCGACACAATCAAGCAGGCCCCCATACTGAGTGACAGCATGACACCCATGTAAAAGAGGGACGAGAAGTTCGAGGTGAGAAAAATCAGAAACCCGCCGATGACCACTACCGCGTTAAAAAAGATGGCCTTGCCGGCGGTGGCCATAGTAGCCGCTGTAATCTGTGCGGGGTCTATGTGACCGTCTTGGAGCCCCTCTTGGGCTTTGACCCGATACTTGCACAGAAAGTGAATCGTGTAATCGATGCCAATCCCGATGGTCATCGAGGCAGTCAGCGATTTCCCAATCTCCAGCGGGATATTCAGCAGCCCCAGGAGTCCAAAGCTAAAAATCATCACCAGGCTAATCGGCAGCACATTAATCAGCCCCGCAACGAACGAGCGAAACATGAACGCGGTCAGCAGAAAGACCGCACCAAGCGAGGTCACCAGACTCGCCAGTTGCCCGGACACAATCAGTTCGCTCAAGCGGTTCAGGAGGTAGCCATTCCCGGCGATCCCGATCCGAAAGCCGCTGTTCGTCTCCCACCCCGTCACCGTGGGGTCAATGCCGGAAAGCCAGCGGCCCAAGCGGAGTCCCAACGGATCATCCGCGCCAGTGTCGGCGGCTCCTTTCTGGCCGAATTCCTGGACCGCAAAGTCGCGGATAATCTGCACGACACGTTCGACGTCTCGGGTGCTATCGGACCGCAGATAGACCGCTACGTTGGCATGCTGGTAGTCATAGTCCACGACATCGTCGAAATCATCGGGATCACCTGAAAACGAATACAGCAGCAGATACTGGGCAACCAGGTCACGAGAGGTCGGGATGACTTCCATCTCGGGACGATCTTCATTCATGACTCGGTTCATCCGTTTGACGTATTCCGCCAGCGACAACGATCCGCCTACAACAGGGTCTTGCTCAACTACGGCTTGGAGTCGATCGAGTTGAGCGAGCAGGACCGGATCTTTGAGCCGATCAGCCTCATACCCCTCGATCGCCACATAGATAGGCACGGTGCCTTGAAATTTATCGCGCAGGACCGAATCGCTAACGCGCAGCTCGTGGGATGGGTGAAACATCCCGACCATGGTCGAGTCCACTACAATCCGCTGCGTGCCGAGCAAGCAAAGCACAACAACGAGCGCGGTCGGCACCCACACTACCAGTGGACGACGTGCCACAGCGCGACCGAGGCGCGCCAAGAAGCTGGCTGCCCAGCCGGCGGCTGCCAGGTCTCCACTCCGGCTCATTTGATTGCGCAGACCCCGGCTGACGGTCGGCGACAACAGGCTCAACATGGCCGGGAAAAAGGTCAGCGAGAAGACCATCGCGGCCAAGATTCCCACTCCACTAAACACCCCAAAATAGCGGACCGGGACAACGGTCGCAGTCAGAAAGGATAAGAATCCCGCCGCCGTGGTCAGCGAGGTCAAAATGACAGGCAGCCACATCTCTCGCATAGTCACAATCACAGCGTCAGCTGAGGAAATATCCGGATGCTCTAATAGCTCTTCGTAATAGCGACTCAGGATATGAATGCCATTCGCCACGCCGATGGCCATGAGAACAACGGGCATTATGGAGGTGACGAAGTACATCGGAATGCCGAGCGCGGCCATAATACCGACGGTCCAGATCACCGACACGACAACGACCGCCAGCGGAAGCAGGACACCGCGCAGACTTCGGTACGTACAATATAAGGTGCCCATAAGCACGACCAAGGTCAGGGGCAAGAAGTTGCCCATGTCGCGCGCTTCCTCTTCCGACAAGGTGACTTCGAGCGCTCCACGCCCGGCAATATGAAATGCTTCCGGCACGCCCGTCGCCTTTTTAGCCTCGACCATGTCACGGATCGAGTGATACACAGTCATCCGCTGCGCCGAGCCTTCCTGCGTACCTTCTGACGGCTCCATCTTGGCCATGATGAGCAGTCCCGTCCCGTCTTCCGATACGACCCAATTGACGAACATGCTATTGGCGAAGATAGCCTGTTTGAGATTACTGAGGGCAGTCTGGGTATTGGGAACGGCTTCCATAAACGGTTC
The DNA here is from genome assembly GCA_963581225.1 of Gammaproteobacteria bacterium. GTDB lineage: Bacteria > Pseudomonadota > Gammaproteobacteria > Steroidobacterales > Rariloculaceae > SMWC01. The sequence goes on along the minus strand of CAUZMW010000128.1, from coordinate 2,006 downwards.
AACGTTCATACCGTCAACGGTGCCAGTGATATTATCCATCGTGGCAATACTGGCCACATCTTCGTCCCGGATTGCTTTGATTCCGGGTAGCAGAGCAAGACGTTCCGAGAACTCCTTGACAATGCCTAAGGTCCGCGGATTAAAGACGCCATTCTCGTCGGGGTTATCGTTCAGCACGCCGATCATAATGAGGTCACGGATGCCGAATCGTTCTTCAACCACTCTGCTATAGGCGAGGATCGGATCATCGAAGGGGAACATGGCTTCAACATCGTTATCAAAGCGTAATGTTTGAATCGGGAAAGCCGCCAACACGGTGCTACCGAGGACCAGGCCAATGACCAGCCAGCGAAAACGAATGACGGCTCGAAAGAATGATTCCATCAGGGGCTACTCCTTAGTCTCTTATCCGGCCGCTGCTTTTTGGTGCGGCGCGGTGCTCATGCCAGCCGCTTTTCCTTCGCCATACACAAACCGTGGCCGAAACCGATTCAGGATCGCCGCCAGGACTGTATTATCAAATCAACGAGGCCCTTGTGAAGCGCCGGCTTTCCATTTCGTAACGAGGGCATGAGTTTGCGTAGCACAAATTTATAAGCAGACACCACCTGCCGCCCGAAATCATTTTCCACGCAGTGTGTCTCTATTGCCGCTTAGGTCAACTGCTCCAGCAACGCGTTCGCCTCCTGCAAGTCTGCTGTCTCAAACTCTTCCGTGAACCAATTGTAGACGGGAGCGAGCAGGTCTCGCGCTTTCGTTGTCGCCCCCCGTCCCTGCCATAGCCGGGCCACGTACTGCCAGCCGGGGAGTTTGTCGAATTTCTTGTGACCGTGGACGGGGCCGAACCTAGCCGTGGATGGACAGCTGCGAAGGAGGACGATGGAAGCTATAGAGTCATCTTCAACTACATTTGGATCCGAGGTGATGGCGGCGAAATTTCAACTGACCTGATCTGGTCTGTAAATGCATCGCTTGAAACATCCCGTTATGTGAACAAGAACGTGAAAGATATGAGTTGCCTTTCTGACCGTTAATCGTTTTTCGTCAGGAGCTGGCGTTATTTAGACCTCGTGAACCCAAGGTTTCACCCCTAGCTACCTCTATAAAGACGATAGAGTCGCGGTATATCATGCACCGCTTCGTTTGGGGCGCTTCCCGTAGGAATTGGAAAATGTAGAGTGAAACAAAGAATTTTTGTTTCCAAGACGGGAGATTCGCTACCCTCTTAGTAGCGGTATAGGTCCTTAAATTCAGCGAACTCGTGTGTGGTGACCACCCGCGGTACGCTAACCTGGCTGTTAAGGCCTCCCAGCAAGCGGCGGACATTGGTGAGGCGTACTGCCGGATCTGGGTGCGTAGAGAACAACGGCGTAGAGGCACCGAGTAATGCCCGCAGCTCAACAAATTTCTCCATTACCTTTTCGGCCTCGCGTGGGTCGTACTCTGCAGCAATGAGGATGTGAAGCCCCACCTCGTCAGCCTCGATTTCCTGGGTCCGGCTGAAGGAGGCCAGCGTCGCCCCAGCTGCTAACGAACCGATACTGTTAATTGCACGGGCCGCTTCGGGATGTCCCATTCCCGCCGTGGCAAGTACCGCCGCCCCGACCAGCAACTGGGCGAATTGCTGCTTGGTTTGAATGGCGGCTAGATGGCGTTTTATCTGATGGCCCATTTCGTGCGAGATGACGTAGGCCAGTTGAGCCTCAGAGTCGAGGTGTTTGAACAACCCACTGTTGATTAGTATGATCCCGCCGCCGAGATTCATGGCATTTAGTGTTGAAGCATCAACAACTCGGATCGTCCACGGAAAAGGTGGTCGCGGCGTGACGGCGGTCAGCCGGTCCATGACCCCGTTCAGATACCGCTGCATGTCCCTGTCTGTAACGACGGGCCATTTGCGGTGAATTAGGCTATACATCTGCTGTGCTTGAGTGTATTCCTGAGTGGCCCCGACCCAGTTAAATCCCTGTCCAGACCGCGTCAACGCGACCCGCACGCTTGCCAAA
>CAUZMW010000127.1:0-5777 GCA_963581225.1 Gammaproteobacteria bacterium | reverse complement strand
GTACGCCGTGGAATATTATCCTGCCCGCAACGGAGCGACGATCGGGCTGATGACTGCGATCACGCTGCCCAACGGAAATCGTCTCCTCATGCGGAGTCAGGACCCGACGGTCGCTCAGTAGTGGCCTGGCTCGGCGGAACTCACGACGGACGGGACTATCGAGGGTGACTGACAATGACTAGAGAGATCATCTTGGCCGGCCGGGCAGCGAGCGCGCTGCTCGCTCTATCTTTCGCTTTTCTCCCGATGACTCACGCGCAGGATACGCCACGCACGGCCGATGGGCGGCCGGATCTCTCCGGGTACTGGATGGCGCGTGGCAGCGCGGTGAGGATCTTCGACGAGGCCGGAAGTGTCTCCCTGGACCTCCTGGCCCGGGATGGCGATATCGGCAATTTCGAGAAGGACTCCGCGGTCCTGCAGCGGGCACACTCGAACAAGCCGCTCTATAAGCCCGAGTACTGGGACACCGTCCAGGATCTGGATTGGAATGGTCTGACCGTGGACCCGGTCTTCACTTGCCGGCCGGCCGGGGTACCCCGAATGGGGCCACCCGGCAAGATCGTGCAGACGCCGACCGAGATCATTTTCATGTACGAAGGCTCAACCAATACCGGCCCGGCCGCATACCGCATCATCCCGACCGACGGTCGTAAGCACCATGCCCTGCAAGTCTCCGACACGAGCTGGTTAGGCTACCCGGTCGGCCATTGGGAGGGCGACACACTGGTGATCGAATCGGTCGGGTTCAACGACGAGAGCTGGCTGGGCTGGACGGGCTACATCCACAGCTGGGACATGACAGTCACCGAGCGTGTTCGTCGCGAGGGCGATACCCTGCACTGGGAGGCCACGGTGGACGACACGATGCTGCTCGAGCCCTGGACGCTGAATCCCGTCGTGCGGATAGTCAATCCGGATCCGGAAGCCTTCTTTTTCAGTCCGACGCCGTGTGAGGAGCGGGACGCCGAGCACATCGTCGATCCCAACGTGCGCGGCTGACAGCTGAGCCCGCCCACAACGAGTGCGTACTCGCGGGCCGACTTGGCTGCCCGCGAGTACCGCCATCAGCGGCTACTGCCGGACCGGCATGAATTTCTGAATCCGCTTGCCCTGCTCGACTTCGCCCGTGTAGATGTTGTTGTCGGAGTCGGTCGCGATCGCATTGATCCAGTGTAACTGTCCCGCATAGCGGCCGTTGCCACCGAACGATCCGAGCGTCTCGCCGCTCTGCCGGTCGACAATATGGACACTCGCGTTCGCGGTATCCGCGACATAAAGATAGCTCTCATCGGCGTCTCTCGATATTGCCATCTTGTACATCGTGCCGCAGGCCGGCAGCTCCTTCCTGGTTGTCACACCGCCGCACATCGTCGGGCCGAGCCTCTCGGCCGGCGTACCGGCCGCGACATAAATGTCGCGGACCCAAGTGCCGTCTTTCTGGAAGACCTGCATGCGGTTCTGGCCGCGCTCGCCGACGTAGACGAGGCCGTCGTTGGAGATCTCGATGAAGTGCAGCGCAGGTACGAAATTCCGCTCGTCGGGGGGCCGGCTGCCGTCCCAGTCATAGGGCGGGATCGAATCGTTGGTGATCTCGTCGAGCGGCATGCCGTGGCCACCCCAGCCGCGTTTGAAGTCGCCAGAGCCCATGTCGTAGACGAGCACGCGTTTCCAGCTCAGGATATAGATCTCGCGCGCGTCCTCATCGAGTTGAAAACGCCCTTTTTGGTCGAGAATCTCGGTAACCGTGTTGTCCTCCGGAGGCCGTTGACCATCGGGCGAGCGATGATCGAAGTCCCAGACGAACTCGCCTTCGCGCGTAAATTTGAGAATACTGTCACGGGGTCCGAGTCCGGCGACCCAGACGTGCCCGTCCCTTGTCGCGATGACGGTCTGCAGGCTCTGCGGCCACAGCAGATGATGATCGGCATTTCCCCAGGCATGGATGACGTTGCCGTCCTGATCCATGGCGATCACTTCCGGGCTCGGCACGCAGCAGGCCTGTCGGTGCGGGCCACCTAGGTCATCGAAAACTTCGTCTCCTTCCGCGCCATTCGGCCGGTTCAAGAACCAGATGATGTCCTCGTGATCCACATTAATACCCGTCACCTGCTGCATACCCCAGCGGTTGGGTAACGGTCCGGGCCAGAATGGATCGACTTGAAACACAGGCGAGCCGTTCTCGTCCATCGCCTGGACCTGAGCCTGAGCATTCGTGGTCAGACTGCAAACAATTGCGATGGCAACAACGGATAAGGATGACTGGCTGATTCTCACGGGATTCTCCTGCTTGTTCTTCTGTTATCTTCCGCGCTGTCTAACCCTCACTCCTTAGAGAAGGTACATTTATCTTAGCGGCGTTGGCGCTCTGAGCCTAATTACGTAATGGACAGATTGCTATCCTCACTAGTATGCCGTTTAGTTTCCAATGTTTAACTCAGAGACGCGTTCTACCGTGTCGCTGTTCAGAGCGGGAATTACGCTAATATGAATGATCTGGCAATAAACCCAATCGGGGGCATCCGAATGTTGAACTCCAAGAATAGTCGTCGACTCTTCGCACTGTGGCTAGCGTGGCTTCCAATCGCCGCGTTCGCACATCACTCTCTGTTGGGCTACGACCCCGGCGAACTCATAGAACTGCAAGGTGAAATCACGGAGGTGTTCTGGAGAAACCCGCATGTTCGCGTGAGCCTCAGAACAGTCGACGAGAACGGCGAGGAGCGAGTCTGGGATATCGAAAGCTCGCCGGTAACTACCATGGAGAGGCGGGGAATCACCTCGGAGTTCTTTAAGGTTGGAGGCACCATCCACGTCGCCGCGAATCCTTCGAAGACTTTCGAGAACAGCCTGCGGCCGGTGTTAATTACGCTGGCCGACGGTGAGGCGGTCGTGTTCGATCAAGAATCCGCGGTGGCCAATGGATTACTCGACGCGAGTTCTCTCCGCGCAAACGCAGCTCCTCTGGCCGGCGACGCGGCAGACAGCGACGCGACCGGCATCTTTCGCGTTTGGACCAATCGCGACCGGCATTGGATGCAGGATGTTCGGCCCTGGTGGGCAAGAGTCCATCCATTGACGGAATCGGCGCAGCAGAAACTCGACGCTTGGGATCAGGCAACCGACGACCCCGCCGCACTGTGCATCCCGGCCGGCATGCCGGAAGCGATGTTGATGCCGTTCCCGATCGAATTTATCGCCGCGGGTGACGAGATCATTCTCAATATCGAGGAATGGGACAATTCGAGGACGATTCACCTGGTGGACGGCTTCAATGCTGATGTGCCCTCCTCGCACCTGGGTTACTCGGTCGGGCGATGGGAAGGTGACACGCTGATCGTCGAGACCGACCAAGTCGATTACGCCTTCTTCAACGACCAGGGCATACCGCAAAGCGAGGCTCTTACGATCGTCGAACGCTTCACGCTGAGCGATAACGATACGAAACTGGACTGGATGGCGACGGTAACGGATCCCGAAACATTCACCGAACCGATCTCGATGCCGGAGTTTCACTGGGACTGGATCCCGGGACAGGAGATCAAGCCGTATAACTGCACGGTCGACGACGAATAGCTCGCGCAGGACCAAAAACCAATAACCAAAAAGAACAGGGGGTAGGAATGACCAGCGACATCTGGAATGGCCGATTCGCAGGGCCTGGGTCTCCGACCAACATGCAGCTCGGATATCTGATCATGCGGCTCATGTTGGGCATTAATCTATTTCAGCATGGTTTCATGCGATATCTGACGGGGGTCAGCAACTGGGAGCGCCCCATGGCGGAGAGTTTCGTCGGTACCTTTCTGCCGCAGCCGTTCGTGCACGCCGTGCTCTACACGATTCCCGCCGTTGAACTCGTACTCGGGACGCTGTTACTGCTCGGGCTTTTCACTCGCTGGGCGGTGCCCGGCAGTGTCGTGCTCTTCCTGGTTCTCGCTTATGGCCACGGAGTGCGCCAGAACTGGGCCGGCATTCATCTCATCATGCACTACAGCATCTACTTCTGGATCCTGCTCGTCCTGCAGAACCAGAACTGGTTGGCGTTGGACAATAAAAGGGCGACGACTTAACTCGCCCGGCGGCATGCCGATCAGGGTGCCGCAATAACGACTTTGTCTTCCTAGTTGACTCTGCCGCCGGTCGGTAGCACGCTATTCTCCCGGCACCACTGAGACAGAACTCATGTCCGACAAAGAGCCGACCTTGGATACGACCAGACGAAAGCTACTGGCAACGGGAGCCGCAGCCGCGGCGGCAGCCGCTGCGCCGCGGGCATTCGCACAACAACCCACAGAACAAGGAGAGACTACGATGCCGTTTTACGAGAATGGCGACGTCCGCATCCACTACGAGGACACGGGCACAGGCTTTCCCCTGTTGCTGATCGCCGGCGGAGGATTAAATTCCGTACTCTCCAACATCGTCGAAAGATCGCCGTTTAACGCTATCGAGGAGTTCGGCGCCGAGTACCGCTGCATCACGATGGATCTTCGCAACGCTAATGGTGGCCGCTCTTCCGGCCCGCTTGCGATCGACCGACCCTGGGACGCATACACCGATGATCACCTCGGCTTGATGGATCATCTAGGCATCGATAAGTTCATGGTGTTGGGCTTCTGCATCGCGGGCCCGTTCATCTGGAACCTTATAGAGAGAGCGCCGGAGCGGATCGCCGCTGCGGTGTTGGCTCAGCCGGTCGGTTTCGATCCGGAGAATCCCGACTTCTTCTACGAAGCCAACATGAGCGGATGGGGCCCAGACCTGGTCGCGCGCCGGCCTGAGATTACAATGCCGATGGTTGAAGCCTTTCTGAGCACGATGTTTCGCTCCAATGCCGATTTCGTTTTCACCGTGACGCGCGATTTCGTGCGCGCCTGCGAAACGCCGATACTCGTACTGCCGGACGACACTCCGCCGCACCCGTACGCCGCCGCCATGGAGTCCGTACTTCTAGCGCCGAATGCCCAAGTGAGCCTCTTTCCGTGGAAGCAACCCCCAGACCGGATCCCCGTGGCGGTGCGCCACATACGCTCATTTCTGCGGGCGCATCGACCTGACACAGATGCGTAGGACGCAACCTGTGGTTCCCGAGAATTCATGCGGCTTTGGGCAGGAAGTACTAGCAGCGCGGGTAAAAACACCCGCGCCGTGTCGACTTCCCTACTCCCGCTTCGCTCTCAGTTCGAGAAAGAATGCGTAAACTGAAGACTGTAGGTCCTTCGGTTGCGATTGAAGAAGGCGCGATTACCGCCAGTGGTAATCGGCGGCTCTTCCGCGAAAAGGTTGCGGACCGACGCGTTGATGCCTAAAGCCGCGGTGATCTGCCACGAGTAGTTAAAGTCCAGTAGCCAGAGTCCTTCCTGATGATTGAAGTTCGCTGCCGAAGGATCGGCCGACATGGTTTTGAGCGTGCCGCGCGTCAGGGAAGGAGCGGCCACGTTCCTTAACTGTTAGCGACGCTCCTTGCGGCTAATTGCTGCCTATGATGACCGCGACCGGAGTAAAATTCGCCGGCATGCCGATGATTCCGAGGTTTTCACCGTCAGACAGTCACCGTTAATGGGTGTTAAGAGACGAGTAACGCTACGAGGAATGTGCTCTACTATTTCGGGCCGCGGCTATTACTCATCCGAGCTTTCCCAAAGGCGCTCGTTCGTGCTTTCCAGAGTGACCGTGGACGCGTTTGCGGTATTGGTACCGTCCCTTGATCCGAACCCTTCAACGTTGACGATGTCGCCTGATTTCACTTTGTTGCGTGTCCAGCCGCGCCGGAC
>CAUZMW010000126.1:0-5800 GCA_963581225.1 Gammaproteobacteria bacterium | reverse complement strand
AGCTGATCTGTGTACGGGAGATTTCACCGCCTCGGGTAGGACGCATCGATCTCGCTATCGACACGCTGGGATATAGAAAACGTGCACAGCTCCTGTGGGCCGCGCCGAGCACCGTGCCGCCGGCCCTGTTCGCATTGGAGGCTGGGCTGTGGGATCGACTCGCCGACATTGGTATTATGCGTGCCCGCCGCGCCTATCTGCCACATGTCACGCTCGCACGGCGGGCACGCCCTGTGAGCGACACGCTGAAGCCTGTGTCGTGGCCTGTTACCGAGATCGTACTCGTCGAATCGACGCTCGGCCCGCCGCATTCGACCTATGAAGTCCTCGAGACCTACTCTTTGTAGGAGCGGCTGCCCGGCCGCGGTTTTTTGGTAGCGTTTCGTGGCCAGGCGGTTGTTTTTACCTGGCCAATTTCTCTAAATCCTGGCTCGAAATTCTATCCTGTCATGAGACCAGATCTGTGAAATAATCGGACCATCACCGACCACCCCTCGCACCAACTCAAGCCTGGAAAAACCGTATGGACGACAACCGCAAGAAAGCACTCGCCGCCGCATTAGCACAGATTGAAAAGCAATTTGGTAAGGGTTCCGTCATGCGTCTCGGCGACACGACCGCCGTTCGCGATGTCGGCGTGATCTCGACCGGTTCGTTGGGACTGGACGTCGCCTTAGGGATAGGCGGTCTACCGAAAGGGCGCGTCGTCGAGATTTACGGCCCGGAGGCTTCCGGTAAGACGACATTGACGCTGCAGGTTGTCGCGGAAGCGCAGAAACAAGGTGGCACGGCGGCGTTCGTCGATGCGGAACACCAGCTCGATCCGACCTATGCGGAGCAACTCGGTGTGAAAATCGACGAGCTGCTGATATCTCAGCCCGATACGGGCGAGCAGGCGCTCGAGATTACCGACATGCTGGTCCGTTCCGGCGCTGTGGACGTGGTCGTCATCGATTCCGTAGCGGCGCTGACGCCTAGGGCCGAAATCGAAGGTGAAATGGGCGATACACACGTTGGCCTGCAGGCGCGGCTGATGTCCCAGGCACTGCGCAAGCTCACGGCCAATATCAAGCGCTCCAATTGTATGGTGATCTTCATCAACCAGATACGCATGAAGATCGGCGTCATGTTCGGTAGCCCGGAGACGACGACCGGCGGTAACGCGCTGAAGTTCTATGCTTCGGTGAGGCTCGACATTCGACGCATCGGCGCCATCAAGAAGGGCGATGAGATCCTCGGCAACGAAACTCGCGTGAAGGTGGTGAAGAATAAAGTCGCGCCGCCGTTCCGCAAGGCCGAGTTCGAGATTCTCTACGGGCTGGGAATCTCTCGCGAGGGTGAGCTCATCGATATCGGTGTCGAGCAGAATATCGTCGATAAGTCTGGTTCCTGGTACAGCTATGAAGGGGACCGTATCGGTCAGGGCAAAGAAAACGTGCGGGCCTATTTGCTCGAACATCCCGATACGGCCAACCAGATCGAGGCCCAGCTCAGAGCTAAGTTGCTGCCCACGGGCCCGGTAGAAGTTCCATTAGATGAGGCGGAGGATAGTGCCGCACTCAAACAGGCCTGAACGCGTACGCGATCCCGTAAACGACGACCAGGCCTGTCGCCGGCGCGCGCTGGATCTGCTGGCGAGGCGCGAACACAGCCGGTTGGAGCTCGAGCGTAAGCTGCTGCAGCGCTCATTCGTCCCGGAGATAGTCGAAGAGGTTCTCGATCGTTTGCAGACGGATGGTCTGCTCGACGAGGGGCGGTTTCTGGACAGCTTCATCCGTACGCGCATCGGCAAGGGACAAGGGCCCGCCCGTATCCAGGCGGAGCTCGGTCAACGCGGTATCGATAGGAGCCGCGTGCAGGCCTGGCTTCGTGAGGCGGAGTTCAATTGGCCGTCGCTCGCGGCTGGAGTCCGTGAGAAACGCTTCGGCCCGGATCGGCCGGAGAGCTTCAGGGAGCGGGTTCGGCAAGCCAAGTTCCTCGAATACCGGGGCTTCGACAGCGAGCAGATTAACGCGGCACTGGAACTCGCCGGCGAATCCGATTAGCTTGCTCAACCAACTCAAACCAATGCGGCTCCAGTCAATCAGATCATGAACTCGACCAGTAACGAGCTGCGCCAGGTATTTCTAGATTTCTTTGCCGAGCGGGATCACGAGATCGTTCCGAGTTCGCCGCTCGTGCCCGGCGACGACCCGACGCTTCTATTCACCAACGCCGGCATGGTGCAATTCAAGGACGTGTTCCTCGGGCAGGCTAAACGCAGCACGCCGCGCGCGGTCAGTTCGCAACGCTGTGTGCGTGCCGGCGGCAAGCACAATGACCTCGAGAATGTCGGCTACACGGCCCGTCACCACACGCTGTTCGAGATGCTCGGCAACTTCAGTTTCGGCGATTACTTCAAACGCGATGCGATTCACTACGCTTGGGAGTTTCTGACCGAGGTCCTGGCGCTGTCACCCGACCGGCTCTGGTGCACGGTCTTCGAAGACGATGACGAGGCGGCGGAAATCTGGCTCAACGATGTCGGTATCGACCCGAAGCGCTTCAGCCGACTCGGTGCGAAGGATAACTTCTGGGCGATGGGCGACACTGGCCCTTGCGGTCCGTGCAGCGAGATTTTCTATGATCACGGGCCCGATGTGGCCGGCGGCCCGCCGGGTTCACCCGACGAAGACGGTGATCGCTACGTCGAAGTGTGGAATCTCGTGTTCATGCAGTTCAACCGCACTGAAGGGGGCGAGCTCGCGCCGTTACCGAAGCCCTCGGTCGATACCGGCATGGGCCTGGAGCGTCTGGCCGCGATCATGCAGGGCGTGCACTCGAACTACGATATCGATTTGTTCAAGGCGCTGATCGCCGACGCAATCAATGTCACGGGGGCTGAGGATCCGGACAGCAAGTCGTTGCGCGTGATCGCCGATCACATCCGCGCCTGCGCGTTTTTGATTGTCGACGGTGTGTTACCCGGCAACGAGGGTCGCGGCTATGTGTTGCGGCGGATCATCCGGCGCGCGATCCGGCATGGTTACAAACTCGGCGTCGATGAGCCGTTCTTCTACAAACTCGTGAAGTCTGTCGAAGCGCAAATGGGTGCCGCTTATCCGGAGATCGCCGTACTACGTGAGCACGCCGAGCGCGTACTCCGGCAAGAGGAAGAGCGCTTCGCCGAGACGCTGTCACAGGGAATACGGGTTCTCGAAGAGGCCATTACGGACTTGCCCGACGGTGGTGTCATCCCGGGTGAGGCGGTCTTCAAGCTCTACGATACCTACGGGTTTCCGGAGGACCTCACGGCAGATTTTGCCAGGGAGCGTGGCCTGTCGGTCGATCACGACGGTTTCGAGACGGCTATGATCGCGCAGCGAGAACGCGCGCGCCAGTCCAGTCGCTTCACGGTCGACGCGTCGAATTTGCCGCGCGTAGAGGCGCCTAGTGAATTCCTCGGTTACGACAGTTTGAGAGGAAGCGCTGAGGTCGTCGCGTTATTCGTTGATGGTGAATCCGTCGATGTCCTCGAGTCCGACGCAGCGGCTATCGTCGTCTTGGACAAGACGCCGTTCTACGCCGAAAGCGGTGGTCAGGTCGGGGACACGGGGACGCTCACCGGCAAGGCGGGAGCATTCCGCGTCGATGACACGCAGAAGGTGGGCGCCGGTCATGGCCATGTCGGCCAGCTACGAGACGGTCGTCTGCAAGTCGGTGAATCCGTAAGCGCGCAAGTCGATGACGATAGGCGTGCCGCGATCGTCTTAAATCACTCGGCGACTCATCTACTACACGCGGCTCTTCGCACGATCTTGGGAGAGCACGTCCAACAGAAAGGTTCGCTGGTTGCGCCGGACCGGCTACGATTCGATTTCTCGCATTACGAAGCGCTGACCGCCGAGGAACTCAAGCGCCTCGAGACGCTCGTGAACGATCAGATCCGTTCGAACGCTGCGGCGGAAACAAACGTCATGCCGTATCAGGAGGCCATCGCAAGCGGTGCGTTGGCGTTCTTCGGCGACAAGTACGCGGAGGATGTTCGGGTCTTGAAGTTAGGCGAGTTCTCCACCGAACTCTGTGGTGGAACGCACGTCGGCAGGGCGGGCGACATCGGGCTGCTGAAAATTACCTCTGAGAGTGGAATTGCAGCCGGCGTGCGGCGCATCGAGGCGGTGACGGGTACCGGAGCGTTGGCGTGGCTGCAGGCGAACGAGGTGTTGCTTAAAGATGTGGCGGACCTCATCAAAGGCGGGCGTGACGATGTCACGGATAAAGTCCGTGCACTCGTGGAGCGTAATCGCGCCCTGGAGCGTGAACTGCGGGCACTGAAAGGCCGGCTCGCGACCGGGGGCGGTCAGGACCTGCTCAAGGATGCCAAGGATGTCGGTGGAGTGAAAGTTCTGGCCGCGCGCCTGGATGGCGCCGACTCGAAGGCATTGCGCGACGCTGCCGACAAGTTCAAGGACCGGCTGGGGTCGGGCGTCATTGTGCTCGGCGCCGTCGAGAACGATAAGGTGCGGCTCGTCGCGAGCGTGACGAAGGACCTGACCGACTCGATCAAAGCCGGTGAGTTGATTGGCCCTGTAGCCGAAAAAGTAGGTGGCCGCGGCGGTGGCCGGCCCGATTTCGCACAGGCGGGCGGCAGCGAGCCAGATGAGCTGGATGCTGCGCTGGACCTGGTCTGCGACGCGGTGGCGGCGATTTTGTCAAAGGCGCCTTAGACTCAGTCTAATCCTGCCCGCCCCCTGGTGGCGAAAATGAATTAGACTAGGTCCGTCGGTGGGTGCAGAGATGCGCCGACACCGGCAACAGGGGGACTGGCGATAATTAATAAAAATTTATAGCCAGTCTAGCCACGGACGTTCGTGAGCCTTGCGTGTCAACAATGGCGGGCAGGGACTGGCTCTCGGGACTGAAGGGCGGTCACTGGAGCCCCTGCTAGCAGGCTGCGCAGGACAGCGCAGCGAGGCGCGTCAGTGACGAGACCGAGAAGGAGTTTGGCTATGCTGATCTTGACCCGCAGGGTGGGAGAGACGGTGGTAATCGGCGACGATGTCACTGTGACGGTTCTTGGCGTGAAGGGGAATCAAGTTCGTATCGGGGTTAATGCCCCGAGGGAGATTGCCGTTCACCGCGAGGAAATCTACGAGCGCATTAAACGCGAACAGGCGACCAAGGACGCTAACCGTCCTCACGTCGTCGGCGCAAATCACTAGCGCTGTCAGTGTTCTTGGGCGTGGCCGCCTGGCCGCGGTACGCTGTTGAGCTTGCCGCCCTCGCGGTAGGAGCGGCCGCCTGGCCGAGATACGCCGTTGAAGAATCGCGACGAGTGAGCTAGCCCCGTATTTCTGGTGCAGATCTAAAGTGGTAAAAAGCCACATAAGGAGATCTGAACCATGCCAAAGAAACGATACAACACCGAAGATATTATTCACAAGCTTCGCGAGGCTGATGTCCTGTTAAGCCAGGGGATGAACGTCAGCCAGATCTGTAAACGGATCGGTATTGCCGACCAGACCTACTATCGTTGGCGTAAGGTTTACGGCGGGATGAAAGTGGATCAGGTCGATACTTCGGCTGGCTTCCCGATACGGGAGATATGGCTACCGGCGCATATACGCCTTCCTCCAGACGCAAGGCTGGCAGGTGAGTCACGGCCGGGTAGCCCGCATCTGGCGACGCGAGGGTCTTAAGGTTCCGCACAAGCAACCCAAGCGAAGCCGATTATGGCTTAACGACGGTTCTTGTATGCGCTTGCGTCCCGAGCGAGCGAACCACGTGTGGTCATGGGATTTCGTCTTTGACCGTACCGATG
>CAUZMW010000125.1:0-5909 GCA_963581225.1 Gammaproteobacteria bacterium | reverse complement strand
TTCGGGCCGTTATCCTGAACGATGTACAGATCCGCGGCCGTGACTCTGCCGTTCGCCGCGAAACCGAGCCGGATGCGTCCCTGGAAACCCGGGCGTGCGGAGCCGATGCAGTACTCTTCGTACCGGCTGATGCGCATCATGGCCGGGCGGCCGATCTTCCTCGACATGAGCGCCGGAATCGTTATCGCCGGATAGGGGCCGCCTTTTGAGCCGAATCCACCGCCGCAGTATTCCGCGATAAAAACCAGCTCCTCGGGCGCGATACCGAGCCAGCCGGCGATCGTCGGTATCGGAAAGCTGCCGCTCTGAGAGGAACCGTGCAGATGACAGCGCCCGTTCTCCCAGTAGGCCATCGCCGTACGCGGCTCCATGGAGTGATGAGACAGGCTCGCCGTGATGAAATTTTCTTCCAGCACGAGTTCGGCGGCCGCGAAACCCGCCTCGAGATCGCCATAGGACCACTCGGCCGCCGGCGTACCCATCGGGAGTTCACCATCGCCCGCGGCGGCAAAATCGCGCGCGCTCCACTTGATGGTCTGCAGTTCGAGCCCGCGACCGGCGACATTTCCGCCGGATCTCGCATCCGGCCCGGCAGGATAGAGGCTTTCTAGAGGATCGATCAGAAATGGCAATGGCTCAATATCGAGCACGATCTTTTCGAGCGCGTCTTGGGCCGTAGTCTCGTCTACAGCCGCGAGGGCCAGTATGGGCTGGCCGACCCACATCGGTTCGTTGGACAGGATTGGGTCGTTGGGCACCGGCAACGTGGGCACGTCATCAGCCGTCAAAATGCCGAAAACGCCGTCCATGGCCAAGGCCTCGCTTGCGTCGATGCTGTTGACGCGACCATGGGGAACAGGGCTGGTCAGCAAACGACAAAATGCCATGCCTTCGGCGCGGAAGTCCTCGGCGTACCGGCCACGGCCCGTGACTTTGGCCATGACGTCCGGCGGCGTAAAGTTCTTACCGAGTAGTGCATAAGCCATCTGTGCTTCCCCGACCCAATCTACCGTTCGCAGTCTACACGACCTCGAGCGGCGGCTCAGTCAACACCGCGGCCTGTTCCTTCAATGCGAGGACATGTTCTTCCCAGTACTTGTTCTCGGCAAACCACGGGAAAGCACGGGGGAACGCGGGATCCACCCAGCGCCGCGCGATCCACGCCGTGTAGTGGATAATGCGCAGAGTTCGTAATGCCTCGATCAGGTGCAGCTCGCGGTAATCGAATGTGCAGAATTGCCCGTAACCCTCCAGCAGATCCTGGAGCTGGCTCGCCCGTTCATCGCGCTCCCCGGACAGAAACAGCCACAGATCCTGTACCGCCGGACCCGTGATGCAGTCGTCCAGATCCACGAAGTGCGGGCCGTCGTCGGTCCAAAGGACGTTGCCGGGATGACAGTCACCGTGTATCCGAAGCTCCCGGTACGATCCGGCTCGCCCGAAGCACTCTCCTACCGACTCCAGTAGTTGATCGACAATCGTCTCATAGCTGTCCACTAGGTGATCCGGTATCCAATCACTGTCCAACAGATACTCGGCGGACTCATCGCCCATTCGTTGCGCCGATAACGCGAGGCGGTGCGTAAAGGGTTTAACGGCGCCGATAGCGTGTATGCGCCCGACGAATCGGCCCATCCACCGTCGTTCATCGGCCGAGCCGAGCTCCGGCCAACGGCCTCCCTGTCGAGGGAACACGGCGAATCGGTAGCTGGCATGCTCGTGCAACGTCGCTCCGTCGATGACTACCGGGGCAACGACCGGAATCTCTTGACTCACAAGCTCGGCCGAAAAGTCGTGCTCTTCGAGGATCGCCTCATCCGTCCATCGACCCGGCCGATAGAATTTCGCTACTAGGAAGCCTCCATCGTCCATCCCCAACTGATAGACACGGTTTTCGTAACTGTTCAGGGCGAGTATTCTGCCGTCGCAGCGAAAGCCGACGCCGTCCAGAGCGTCCAGTACTAGATCGGGCGAGAGATTGGCGTACGGCAGTTCTGTCATTAGTAATCCAACAAGGCTATATCGATGGCGCCGGTTTACGCGGACAGCGCAGGCTCTTAGTCTTCTGTCCATGATACTGGGGCCGCACGTATCCAGCACCGGATTTCTTACGGTGATTGCGATGATCGCATTTGCCGCGAACTCCCTGCTCTGCCGCATGGCACTAGGTGCGGGACTCATCGATGCCTCAAGTTTCACGACAATTCGCGTCGTCGCCGGCGCTGTGATCCTGATGCTACTTGCGCTACCGCGCTGGCGTATTCGCGGCCGCGAGAAGGCCGATGTCATTGCCGTCGCGACGTTGTTTCTCTATATGGCGTTTTTCTCATTCGCCTACCTCTCGCTTGCCGCCGGAACAGGCGCCTTGATTTTATTCGGCGCGGTGCAACTGACCATGTTTACGGCCGCACTGCACGGCGGTGAGCGATTCTCCCCGGCATCCTGGCTGGGTCTCACAGTCGCTCTAGCGGAGCTCGTCTATCTGGTCTCGCCGGGGCTTACGGCACCGGACCCGCAAGGTGCCCTGCTCATGAACGTCGCCGGCATCGCATGGGGCGTTTACTCACTGCGCGGCCGGCTAACCGCCGACGCATTGGGATCTACAGCGACCAATTTTCTCTACTGCGTCCCGCTGGTCGCCGCGGTCAGTCTTTTTGCGTTACGGGATGTCCAGGCGTCACCGGCCGGCGTCGGCCTGGCGATCGCTTCGAGCGCCGTGGCATCGGGCCTCGGGCCTCGGCTACGTTGTCTGGTTCGCTGCGCTCCGAGGCCTAACGGCCAGCCGCGCAGCGACCGTACAACTGTCGGTACCGGTTATCGCAGCGTTCGGCGGCATCGTGCTGCTGGCGGAAGACGTCTCCTTGCGCCTGCTGATCGCGTCAATCGCCACACTCGGCGGTATCTGGATCGTCCTCGCGCAACCGGATAGGAATGCCGATGTCCGCTAATCACCGACTTTGCTACAGTCACCGGTCATGACGAACCCGACACTAGATCTCCTTCTCACCCGCCGCTCGGTACTGGCGAAAAACCTCGGCGAACCCGGTCCGGACGATGAGTCGTTACACAAGATTTTAAGCGCGGGCATTCGCGTCCCCGATCATGGCCGCGCAGAACCCTGGCGGATTCAGGTCTTGCGTAAAGACGCGCAACGCGCGTTAGCCGAGACCTGCGTCGAGATTTTCAAACGTGAGACCCCGTCGGCTGCGGACGTGCAGATTGAAGTTGAGCGGCAGAGACCGCAGCGTTCGCCTGTGCTTCTGGTCGTAACATCTCACCCTGACCCACAGAAGTTCGCCAAGGTCCCCGAAGTCGAACAGATGCTGTCTTCCGCAGCCGTCTGTCAAAATATCTTGATCGCGACTCGCGCACTGGGTTACGACGCCCAGTGGGTCACGGATTGGCCAGCGTATCACCCGGAGATACGGGTGGCGCTGGGCCACCAGGCTGACACCAGAATCGTTGGGTTTATTCATGTGGGCACGGCTGTCGAGCGGCCAAATGAAAGGCAACGCCCGGAGTTCAACGCCATCGTCAGCGAATGGAGCGGGACCAGCTTTTAGCGCGGTAACTCAATCCTCGCGCGGAGGCTCAAGACTCGCAGCGCCACCGGAGTCCTCACCTTCGGCGTGCCGGTGAATGAGATCCTTGCGCCGATCGGCCTCTGCTCGAGCTTCTTCGGTTGCAAAACGCAGATGCCGTTCTGCCGACTCTGCACCATAACCCAGCCACCAGATGAAATAGGCGATGTAGTTAAAACAGAACGACATCACAGCAGCAATGTGGAGCGCGCCGATACCCGCCGCTAACCCCCACGCCGATAGCCGCAAAGATAAAGTGTGCATCAGCGTAGTATTTCAGCCTGCTACGAAACTGGATGCCGGCGAATATGCCGGCCAGACTGAACGCCAACGCAAGGTTGTCCTGGACGATGACAACGACGCCCGCGACCGCTACGGCAACATCAGTAGGCTCTCGATCATTGACTGGTCGAGTCCGCTGCGCCGGCGTGTGCCGATATAGACCCAGGTCACCGGGACCATCAGCGCTAAAGCGCCGATAATGGATACGAACAATCCAGACGCGGCGTCGCGTTCCAGCGCCCGGTACGCGATCTGGCTGATTGTCTCGAGCACCTCATCGCCAAAATAATCGACCCGGTCTCTGTCTTCCCAGGAATACAAGTACGCCGCGATACTGGGCACCCAGCGCGTCATCAACCACACGATCAGGCTCAGTGCGCCATAGTAGACCGTCAGCTTACCGAGAAGAGCCTTACGAGGGTCGCGAAATAAATCAGAAATTTTCACCGACGCAAACCATCCACAACGCAGTCGTAGACTCCGACTTCCACTCCAGGAATCCAGACCCAATGCTTGCCAAGCGTAACGGGCTCGGTAAACGTTCCCGTATCCGTAACGATCATCTCGTAATCCAGGCGATCGCCGTCAGCGCTCGGCGTAAATCGCTCAACGATTCTGGCGGCCTCGCTTAGCGGGATCCCAACCGTATCGAAGTGCGGCCAATTGATTCCGTCGGTCGAGACGACGAGCGTGCGATCTTCCCAGTGACCGATCGAAAGCCCAAGCGGAGTCGGTGGCTCCCCCGCCGGCGTACTCGCAGCATCCATGTGAATTCTGCGAACGAGATCGTATTCCTCCAGGCGCAACACCACCACATCCCCCTGAGCGACGAATTCCATCGGAAATGGCTGCTCCATGATCGTCGGCATGCCTTTCGCGGCACAATTCAACGTCGGATTGTACGTGACCTGATTCCAGGCCTCGATACTCGCACGTGCTGTCGCTGTCAGCGGATAGTTGTCGAGGTCAAAATCGAAATTAATATTCTCGGGGAACAGGATCGGCACCGAGAAGGGTGTACTCCAGACTCGGAACAGACCCCGCGCCGGCGCCGAAACGCCACCGCTGTTCTCGAACCCGGGACCGGAGGTGCCAAGCGTTCGATCGGTCCACCGTGGAGCCGCATTGGCTGACATGATGACCTCCTGTCCGTCCGGCAGCAGCATATTATTGGCATAGATCTCGCGTGCTTCGCTCCTGGACGGGTTGCCAGCGACTCTTATCCGGTCGCCCACCGCGATAAGTCTCGCCGAGATGTCCATGCGTCGTAGCGTACTCACCGACGTCGACTCAACGATCCAGAGGGCGGCCTCGCCGCCCTCGGCGGCAGCATTGACAGTGAAACGCACGTGCGGATTCTGCCAGCTGACACGTGTGACTTCACCTTCGACTTCAATCGTGTTGTCCCGATCGAATTGCGCGGTGACACTATGGTGAGCCGCGAGCAGCGCCGGCAAGAACAAGGTACCTAGAAAAGCCGTCAATTTAGCTCTCATCACCGTAGTATAGGCTGAAGTTATGAGTGCCAGCAGCACTCGGACCGATGACAAGGAAGGCTGGAAGTGCCCGGCGATCTCGAAGGCCGAAAAATCGTAGCCGTCTACGCGGCGGCGGCAGGCGCTCTGCTGCTCTGGGCGGGAACTCCCGTGGCCAATAAGCTGGCGGTTGTATCCATCGACCCGGCAACGGTGGGCATGTTGCGCTCAGTCCTGGCAGGACCGGTCGCACTTATTATCGCACTCATACTGCGCCTCCCGTTCCCAGCGAGAGGGAACTCTCGACGCCTCTTGAGATACTGTCCGGCATCACGAGTTTTGCCCTGTGGCCCACGCTCCTGAGTGCTGGTATCGGACTCACGGCGGCGAATCATGCGGCACTGATCATAGCGATGATCCCGATCTTCACGGGGCTCATCGCCGCGGCTTTCGATCGCGCGTGGCCGCACGTTGCGTGGTGGGCCGGAATTTCGATTGCAGGCGCGGGCACCGTTTTTTTGATCTCTTACGGAGGCAGCGAGACGCTGAGCGCCGGCGGCGCGAGTGCCAC
>CAUZMW010000124.1:0-5985 GCA_963581225.1 Gammaproteobacteria bacterium | reverse complement strand
GAATCGCGGCGTCACGCTGCTAATAGATCCGATGAGCGTCCAGTATCTGACCGGCGCCGAGATTGACTACAAGGAAGACCTGTCCGGTTCTCAGTTCATCATCCGTAATCCCAACGCCTCTACGACCTGTGGATGCGGTTCTTCGTTCTCGGTCTAACAGTCTTCGTCGTGGTCGGCTAACCCGCCTCGGCATGCCGCTTGAGTAGAGAGTTCTGCGCGCAGCGCCTCTCCTTCCCGCTCTTCGGTACCGTTAGCCGATAGGAACCATCGGCCATCAGCTCCCACGCCTGAGTGTTGTCCCCCAGATAGGTGTCAAGGTTTCCGATCAGGCGTCGCCTGATTCTCTTGTCCCGGATCGGGTACATGATCTCGATACGACTGAAGAAGTTGCGATCCACCCAGTCGGCGCTGGAGCAAAAGACCTCCTCATTGCCGTTATTGTGAAAGTACAAACAGCGATCGTGTTCGAGGAAGCGGCCCACGATTGAGTACACGCGGATGTTGTCTGAGATTCTGGGAATTCCTGGCCGCAGGCAGCAAATGCCGCGAACGATCAAATCGACGATTACACCCGAAGCTGACGCTTCATACAGTGCTCTTATTACTTCCGGTTCTACCAATGCGTTCATCTTTGCGATGATGTGCCCGGTTCCTCCCGAGGCCGCAAACGCGGTCTCGCGGCGAATGAGTCTGAGCAACTCGTCATGCAGCGTGGACGGTGATTGGTAGATCATATTCAACTTGGCCGTAGACGTCAGGCTCGTAATCTGCATGAAGACTTCGTGGACGTCTTGCCCTAAATCCTCATCCGCAGAAAAGAGTCCATAGTCTGTGTAGACGCGGGCGGTTGTAGGATGGTAGTTACCGGTGCTCAGGTGAACGTAGCGTTTTAGTTCGCCGTTCTCGCGACGGATGGCCAGCAGCATCTTGCAGTGGGTCTTGAAGCCGACGACGCCGTAGACAACATGGGCCCCGGCCTCTTGTAGTTTATTGGCGAGCTCGATGTTGGCTGCTTCGTCGAAGCGAGCTCGAAGCTCGATCATGACGGTGACTTCCTTACCGGCCTTGGCTGCGGAAACCAGGCTTTCGATCAGAGGAGAGTCCGGTGTCGTGCGATAGAGTGTCTGTTTGATTGCGACCACGGTGGGATCGATCGCGGCGCGGTAGACGAAGTCCATGACCGGGCCGAAGGAGTCGAATGGATGGTGCAGGAGAATATCGCCCTTCGAGATTGCCTCGAATGGACTCACGTTGGCCAGTTGCTGAGGTACGCCGGGCGTGAAAGGTGGATCCTTTAGATCAGGCCGATCCACGAGATCGTAGGTCGCCAGGAGTCGGTTGAGGTTCACGGGCCCGGTAACCTGATAGAGATCCTGACGCGTGAGTTTGAAATGCTTGAGCAGGAACTCCACTAGATCGTTAGGACAATCGTGGGCGGTTTCCAGGCGTACGGCCGCGCCATAGCGGCTCTCAAATAACTCCCCTTCCAGGGCTCTCATCAAGTCGCCGACTTCTTCGCTATCCACATAGAGGTCGCTATTGCGGGTCACCCGAAACTGATAGCAGCCGTCGATGATGAGCCCGGAGAACAGCGTATCGACGAATGAATGGATGATCGACGACAGAAACACGAAATCTGCGTTACCGGTGTTGTCGAGTTCCTGTGGGAGTCGGATCAGTCTCGGCAGGGAGCGCGGAGCTTGCACGATCGCTCGCTGTACCGGTCGGCCGAAAGCGTCCCGGCCCCGCAGGCTGACGATGAAATTGAGGCTTTTGTTCAGGATACGCGGAATCGGCCGGGTCGGATCGAGGACCGTAGGGCTTAGGACCGGAACGATCTCGGTACTGAAGTAGTTCTCCAGCCAGTGACGCTGCTTGGGAGTCCACTCATCGCGACGGACGAAGCGGATACCTTCTGCACTTAAAGCGGGCATCAGTTCTTCGTTAAGCAACCGGTATTGCTCGGTAACGAGTTCACGGGCCTGAATGGTGATCGTCTTTAGGACGTCGGCCGGACTGAGGTTATCGGGACCAGCAGGCGCCGAGTTCACTTCCAGGCGTTGCTTCGTGCCGGAGACGCGGATCTCGAAGAACTCATCGAGATTGGTGGAGGAGATACAGAGAAACTTCAGGCGCTCGAACAGAGGGACGCTCTGATCCGTAGCTTGACTGAGCACACGGCCATTAAACGCGAGCTGGGACAGCTCACGGTTAATGTAATACTCTGGTAGTGCTAGGTTTGCGGTGTCCACGGCCTCGTATCGATGGCGTTACTCGCCGCCTTCAGCCGAGTATAAACCGCCGAGTACTGCGGTTTGGCGGGCGCCCGTCACACTGGATGCGTTTCCGACCCATTCTTTTAGCCGCCGCTGGGCGAGCCACGCGAATGCGACCGCCTCCACCCACTCCGGGCCGATCCCGTAAGAGGCGCTGGGCTCGACGACGCAGCCGGGCAGCCGTGCCTCGAGACGTTCCACGAGAAATGAGTTAAACGTACCACCACCACAGAGTATGACGCGCTGACAGTCGGGCGCCGATTGCCGAATGGCGTCGCTGACACTAATCGCGGTCAGCTCTGCCAGCGTCGTCAGAACGTCTCGCTCGGAAACACTCGTCCCCGTTGCCGCGAGTCGGTCCTCGACCCAGCGAAGATTAAAATACTCGAAGCCGGTGGATTTCGGCGGCTGGCGTTGGAAATACGGATCGGCAAGGAATTCCGCCAACAGCTCGGGAACGAGGGTACCGCTCCTGGCGCGTCTTCCTTGCTCGTCATAGCGCTCTTCCCAGCAGCGCCTGCACCAGCCATCCATGAGCGAGTTGGCAGGCCCGGTGTCGAACCCGGCGAGCGGCTGCCCCGGGCTCAACACGGTGATGTTCGCAACGCCGCCGAGATTGACGACAACGCGGGTTTCGTCCGGAGCCGAAAATCGCCACGCGTGAAAGGTCGGCGCCAAAGGCGCACCTTGCCCGCCTTGCGCCATATCCATTCGACGGAAGTCGGCAACTGTGTTGATTCCGGTTGCAGACGCGATCACGTTCGGATCGCCGAGCTGCATCGTGAATGGGTGCGGCAGTGCCGGTTTGTGAAAGATCGTATGACCGGAGAAGCCGATTGCCGTGATGTCGCCCAGCTCGCATTGGGCGTTGCCAACGAGCTGCCGCACCGACTCGGCGAAAAAGCTGCCGAGAGCCACATCGAGAGTTCCGAGTTCCTCAAGCGAAGATTCAGGTGTCTGGACGATCCTTCTGAGGCGTGTCGTGAGTTTTTGCGGAAACGGCGAAGTGTTCGCGTCATGCACGATACATTCGGTCCGATCGAACTCGACGAGCACGACATCCGCGCCGTCCAGGCTCGTGCCGGACATCAGTCCGATGTACAACTCGCTCATCGTCATAGCTTACCCTACCGGATAATGCAGATCGGATGCTGTGGGAGCGGCCGCCCGGCCGCGATTCTCTTAGTTCGCAGCGGTGCTGAAACTCGTGCTTCGATACAGATCGAGCTGCCGCCAGAGGGGCGTGGCTGCAGTTGCGAAATCCTCCCAGTATTCGGTGGGGACCGGGTCTGCAGGCGGCAGCGTTACGGTGCGGGGGTTGCGATGAACGCCGTTCAGGCGGTACTCATAATGCAGATGAGGTCCTGTGGCCAGACCGGATTGGCCGACGTAGGCAATTGTCTGCCCTTGCCTGACTTTGCTGCCGAGTCTCGGGTTGGCGAAACGCGATAGATGTGAGTACAGCGTGGTGATGTTGCCACCGTGCTGGATGATAACCGTGTTGCCATAACCGTTGCTAACACCACGAAACGTCACTTTGCCGTCCCCGGCAGCGATTACGGGTGTGCCTGTGGGGGCCGCGTAGTCGACTCCACGGTGAGCCCGGATTGTATTCAGGATCGGATGTCGGCGATTGGGATTGAAGCTCGAGCTGACACGGAGAAAGTCCACCGGCGCTCGAAGGAAGGCCTTGCGGACGCTCCGTCCCTCCGGCGTGAAGTAGTCGGAGTTTCCGCCGCGATCGATGTAGCGCGCAGCCCGGTAAGAGGTGCCTTGATTAATAAACTCGGCCGCCACGATCTCGCCGTCTCTAAGCTTTACGCCGTCGCGCCATAACTCTTCGTAGATAACCGTGAACTCATCGCCGACTCGGACGTCCTGAATAAAATCGATGTCCCACTGGAAGATACCCGCCATGTTCATTGTCACGGCATCCGAAATCTCTGCGGCCATCCCGGCGTCGAAGAGCGAGGACTGGATTGTCCCGTGGCCGCCCACTGAGAGAATGTCGACATCGCGCTGCAGGATGTCGGCGTGAAAGCCTGCTCCATTCCGATCGACGTGCAACAGCCTGATCTCATCGAGTTCTTTTGCCAGGGAGAGCACACGACCGGAGCGATGCGAGATATCGATCGTATCTCCCGGCCGCAACAGCCTGAGATGCTCGCGTGCGTCGCTAAGCGCTGTCATCGCGGCGAGATCCGTGAGGCTCAGGTCATTTCTTCGGAACAGTACCTCCAGAGTGTCTCCCGATTGAACGCTAAGCCTCAGAGCGGTGCCGGCCGGCCCGTCAGTTGCTGGTTGGGCCGACGCCGCGACCCGCGTCAGTCCCGATGGTGAGTCCGGTAGCGGCAGTGGCCGCGCCGAGCCTGGACTCTGGACGATAGCGGTAGTCGGTGGAGGAGTCCTGGACTCATTCGTGCCGTTGACGAGAAGCAGCGATACGCTGACGACAGGAAGGAGCAGTCCCATGAAGAACCACGGCCAGTGACGCTTCGTTTCGACTTGGGAGTCGGTTGTCGCGTCCTTATAGTCGTGACGAATGCCGCCAGGGTAGGATTTCAAAGCCGACCTACATCATGTAGCCGAGCGCACTGTAACTATTTTCCAACAATTCGTCAAAGCTATTCCCTTTAAACTCAGCAGGCTACAATAGTCCTTCCGCGACGCGATGAGCGCTCCCCGTTCCTGATCATGGCAAGCATTGATAAACAACTGGATGAGTTGCGTCGTGGTGCACAAGAGATTCTTCGGGAAGACGAACTTGAAGAGAGACTCGGTACCGGACGGCCGTTAAGAATTAAAGTCGGCTTCGATCCGACCGCGCCGGATCTGCATCTCGGTCATACCGTGCTCTTGAATAAGATGCGTCAGTTTCAAGAGTTCGGTCACGACATTATTTTCCTGATTGGAGATTTCACCGGAATGATCGGTGATCCGACCGGGAAAACTGCCACGAGGCCGGCGCTCACACCGGAAGATGTCAGCGCAAACGCTGCGACCTACGAGCAGCAGGTATACAAGGTCCTAGACCCCGAGCGGACCCGGCTGGAGTTCAACTCACGCTGGATGGCTGACTTAAGCGCGGAAGACCTGATCCAGCTTGCTGCTAAACACACGGTCGCACGTATGCTGGAGCGGGACGACTTCCAGAAACGCTACGCGTCTGGAAAATCGATCGCAATACACGAATTTCTGTATCCGCTCGTGCAGGGGTATGACTCCGTTGCTCTCGAGGCGGATGTTGAACTCGGCGGAACCGATCAGAAATTCAATCTCCTCGTCGGCCGGCAGTTACAGCAGGCCTACGGTCAGCCACCTCAGGTCGTCATCACGATGCCGTTGCTGGAGGGACTCGACGGCGTCAACAAGATGTCGAAGTCCTTAGAGAACACGATTGGTATTACCGATCCTCCCGGCGAGATGCTTGGCAAGCTCATGTCGATTTCGGATGAATTGATGTGGCGCTATTTCGAACTGCTGAGTTTCAGGTCCCTTGAGGAGATTGACGGCTTTAAGCGACAGGCCGCCGATGGACAGAATCCACGCGACATTAAATACCTGCTGGCGGAGGAGATCGTTGCGCGGTTCCACGACAAGGAGGCAGCCGATAAGGCCCGACAGGATTTCATTGCGCGCCATCGCCACGGCGCGACGCCGGAGGACATGGACGAGTGTCAGCTCAGCTCGGCGGAGTCGACGTTGGCTA
>CAUZMW010000123.1:0-6088 GCA_963581225.1 Gammaproteobacteria bacterium | reverse complement strand
CCATCGTCTTCGTGCCGGTCGGCGCGAAGCTGCGCAGCCTGATTCAGCCGCATGTATTCACCCTGATCATTCGGGCGATGATGTTCGTTATTGCGTTGCGGTTGATCTACGGGGCATGGTTCGTTTAGTTTACCGTGTAGGCCTTGGCGTAGAGTTCGATCTCCCCATCCTCCCGTACCCCCTAAACGCCCAGAGCCTGATCAGGATCATGGTCCAAACCAAGCGTAGGAGAACGACATGAAAAAGCGAATCACGGCAGCGGTGCTGTTCCTGGTGGCGTCACAGCTCGGATGGGCACAGGGCGGCGGATTGACTTTCGACGGTCTCGATATGGACGGCGATGGGTCGGTCTCATTGGGAGAGCTCACCTCCATGTTCGCCCAGTTCGGCGGCATGGGCCGCGGCGGCCAGGCGCCCGATCCGGAGCAGATCTTCGCCAATTGGGACACGAACGGCGACGGCATGATCTCCCGCGAGGAGTTCGATAATCGCCAGCCGCCAGGCGGTGGAATGGGCCGCGGCGGGGGTTAGCTAGCTACTCCAAGAATCGCGAAGAGGCCGCTAAGCTGCCAGGCGCAGTTCGATCGATACGCGACGGCCCAGCCTAGACCGACCTCACTGATTTCTGAATCGGTCATGCTCGCGGTAATACTTGTCCTCGAACTTGTGGCGCTTAACGAGCTCGGGGCCGGCGGCGAAGAAATCCCATAACGCGATCAGCCCACCGGTCCACATCGTTCGAATCGCGATGCCCATGCCGCGCGTCGCGTGCAGTTTATCCATGTCGGCGTGTTCTTGTTTATGGAGGATGTCCCTGTTCCCAAGCGCTTCCTTGAGTCCATCCACAAGCGCCCAGTCGCAACGGTAGTGCACGGTCCCGTCGGGCCGGATGACATAAATGAAGTTTGGCTTCATGCCGTAGACGCGATGAAAGTCGCCGGCATGACTATCGACTAACACGCGGCGATTCTCGTTGTATCGCGGCTTGAGCAACCTGGCCGCGGAGACCTTCTCATTGAAGTTCTTGTGCTGGTGCAGCCGCTCTCCCGGATGAGCTTCGCGAACATAGATGACGAGAAACTCGACGTCCGGATGCTCGGCGCACAGCGACTCCATGCCCGGGATATTTTTCGTGTACATGGAACAGGTCGATGAGCCCGCTTCTATTACGACCCACTTGCCGCGAAGGCTGGACAGACTAACGGGCTCTCCCGTCTCGAGATCGGAAACCGTGAAGTCGGGCGCGACATCGCCGGCCGCGGGGCCCAAGAATAAATCCCAGTCGTAAAGCTTGATTTTGAATCGCGCGTTATTATACGGGGCGGGTTCAGTCAAATGTACGTTCCCTGGGTGACTAATTGCTGATCAGGACGCGAGCGCTGCGAGTACCCGTTCGGGTAGCAACGGCAGATGCCTGACGCGGGCGCCGGTCGCCGCGTAAACGGCATTGGCGATCGCGCCGCCCACCGACGCCAGACCGATCTCGCCCATCCCCGTCGGCGGGTTATCGGTCGATATCGCTCGGACTTCGATATTCGGCATCTCATTCATACGCATGACCTGGTAGTCATAATAGTTGGACTGCTGGACCATGCCGCCCTGTATGTTGATACGTTCCTTCAAGGCGTTACTGATACCGAAGATCACATTGCCTTCGAGCTGCGCCTCGGAGTTGCTCGGTTGCAGCAAATAGCCTGCGTCGGCCGCCAGCCAGAAGCCATGTACGGTCACGACCCCGCTGATTCTATCGACTGAGACTTCGGCAATTCCGGCGCCGAAGGTCGAACTGTATCCGGCGAGCGATAACCCGAGTGCGGTGCCTTCGCGTGGGCGCGACCAGTCGGCCATCTCGGCGACGTTGTCGAGCACATTCAACGCGCGCGGATTGTTGTGACAAAGATCTCGTCGGAACTGCAGCGGATCCGTATTTTTCGCGAGCGCCAGCTCATCGATGAAGGATTCGGCTGCGAACTTCGTATAGCTCGTCGCGACTCCACGCCAGGCACAGACGCGTGAGCGCCTCTCGGTAATAATATGTTCCGCGAGGAAGTTCGGGATGTCGTACCGGGAACTCTCGCTGCCCAACATGGCGATCACGTCTCTGCCCGCGGACGCTTCCCAGCGCGGCGCATTCATGTACTCGAGTACTTGCGGTGCCGCAACGCGGTGGTGCCAGCCGATCAGCGTGCCGTCCTCGTCGAAGGCCGCGCGCATGAGTTGCGCCGCCGCGTTACGGAACGCGCCGGTCTTCACGTCGTCTTCCCGTGTCCAGATGACCTTGACCGGCAGTCCGATTTCCCGGGAGATATAGAGCGCATCCTCGGCATATTTCTGTCTGCGCAGCGTGCGCCGGCCGTAGCCACCGCCGATCTGCATCGGGTGCAACGTGATCTTGTCCGGTGTGGTTTCAAGAAACTCCGACGCGCCCAGGATCGACAGACTCTGCGTCTGCGTGCTGACCCAGAGTTCGGCCGCCATTCCGTCCTCGGTCACGTGCGCCGTCGCATTCATCGGCTCCATCTGGGCGTGATAAGCCGGGTCGCTTTGGTAGGTCGCTTCGATGACCTCTGCTGCGTCAGCGAACGGCTCGGCGATGTCGCCCGTGGAGCGCCACGCGGTACCGCTCAAGCTCATGTCCTCGGCGCGGCGTACGGACTCTGCAAGATCGGTCTCGAGATTCGCTTGCCTGAAAGGAGAGTTTTCGCTCCAGGTCACCTGCAGCGCTTCCTTGCCCCACTTGCTGGCTTCATAGGTTTCTGCGACTACCGCCATTCCGTCCGGCACCTGCAGAACGTCGGTCACGCCGGCAACGGCGCGAGCCGCGGTGTCGTCGACTTCAATGGGCTCCTCGCCCTCGACCGGCGCACGCAGGACCGACGCATAGACCATGCCCGGCACCTGTACGTCGATCCCGAATTCGGCGCTACCGTCGGTCTTGGACGGCACATCGCGCCGCGGGATATCGCTGCCGAGATAGCGGTGCTGGCCGAAAGGTTTGAGTTCTTCGACCTCGATCTCCGGCAGCGCTTTCGGTGCTTCAGTGAAGCTCGCTATTTCGCCGTAACTCAAACGCCGGTCCGATACCGGATGGACGACGACGCTCGGCTCGGTTTCGAGCTCGGAGACTGGCACGCCCCATCGATCTGCCGCTGACTCGATGAGCAGCCGTCTGGCTTGCGCGCCTGCGATCCGTATCCGGTCGAAGTACGCCTGCACCGTCAAACTGCCGGCCGTATAAAGCATATTTTGAAAGAAAGGATTGCCGTACCGCTCGTCATGAACGGTGACCGTCTCGACGTTGACCTTGTCCCAGTCGGCGTCGAGTTCATCCGCGAGCACGAGCGGTAACGATGTCGATGTGCCCTGACCCATCTCGGTCCCAGGATATTGAATGGTGACGACGTCGTCGGTGCCGATCGTCACCCAGATATTGGCGGTGAGGTCGGTGCCTTCGCTTTGGGCGATTTGCTCGGCTTCTTCCGTACTGCAAGCCGTGATCAGGCCGGACGATCCAATGACAAGTGTCAGCCCACCTACGCCCTGCAAAAACTGTCGCCGGTTCGCCCGCACTGTTGCTGGTGTCTTCATTTCAGGCCTCCCGCACGGCGCGTTGAATCGCGCTGATGATTCGGTTGTAGGTGCCGCAGCGGCAGATATTCGTGCTCATATGGGCGACGATTTCCTCGCGGCTCGGGTTTGGGTTGTTGGCCAGGAGATCTGCTGCGCGCATGATCTGGCCCGACTGGCAGTAGCCGCATTGCGGCGTTTGTTCGGCTACCCACGCTTCCTGCAGCGGATGCGTGCCGTCGGGGGAGAGGCCTTCGATCGTCGTGACCTCGCGACCTTCGACTGCCGCAACCGGCGTCAGGCAGGCGTAGGTGGCGGCGCCATCGATATGGACCGTGCACGCGCCACACTGGCCGACTCCGCAGCCGAATTTGGTGCCGGTAATCTTCAGATGTTCCCTGATGACCCAAAGGAGCGGTGTCTTCGGATCTGCGTCGACATCGACTGCTTGCCCATTGACGATGAAGTTGGCCATGGTTCTTCTCCTTAAGGTGGGCGTGCGAACAGTTTCGCCGGCCGCGTGAGATCGATTTTACGCTAGAATACCGCCACCGTCGTTCACTCTGATCGAAACCGCTGCTGTTGTGGGCGACCCCAGAATTAACTAACATTATCGGCCCTGCAAACGATTGCAGAAGCCTGGATCAAGAGACCGCATGCCAACCTATATCTATGAGTCGA
The DNA here is from genome assembly GCA_963581225.1 of Gammaproteobacteria bacterium. Taxonomy (GTDB): domain Bacteria; phylum Pseudomonadota; class Gammaproteobacteria; order Steroidobacterales; family Rariloculaceae; genus SMWC01. Next base: position 1,840 of record CAUZMW010000123.1, on the reverse strand, counting down.
TGCCGACTGACGGCACTGCGCCGGTGCGCTTCGAAGTCGTACAGCGCATGACCGAAGACCCGCTCAGCGTTCATCCTGAGACCGGTGAACCGGTGCGCCGGATCATCACAGGCGGCCAGGGCATCAAGGGTCAGCCGCTCCGGCGCAGCGCGGTAGTCAACAAGAACCTCGCGGCTGCGACTCCCTGCGGCTGCAGTACGGCGGCACTTGCGCAGGCAACGGGCAGACCCGCCGCTGCGTTAGGCCGGCGCCACGGCGGCCACTCGCACGGACCCCACCGCCACAGACATTAGTATTGATTAACGATCAGCTCACTCAGGAGGCGATTCATCATGTCCACGTCTAACGACACACCGACGCCAGAGGCGGACGACCTGGCGACCAATTGGAATTGGGACCGCCCGATCGCCTCGCCGGGCCGCATGAATGTCGACTTCGAAGAGCGCGTCAACTTCGACCGTTTGCGCCGCTATCGCATTGCGCGAACTCGTTCGGCAATCGGGAACTCGGGCCTCGGTGCGGTCTTGTGCTTCGACACGAATAATATTCGCTACATCACGGGCAGCGTGATCGGCGAATGGGCACGCGACAAGATGTGTCGTTATGCGTTATTAACGGGTTCGGCTGAGCCCTATCTGTGGGATTTCGGTTCCGCGGCCACGCATCATCGGCTCTTTTCGCCGTGGCTCGATCCGGAGCGTTGCAAAGCAGGGATGCTGGGTCTCAGAGGCTCGGTTGCGGAAGAAGCCGGGCTGTTCAAACGCGCGGCTGAGGAGATCGCCCAACTGTTGAAGGCGGAGGGTGTCGCCGATATGCCAGTCGGAGTCGACCTCTGCGAACCACCGATGATGTTCGCGCTGGAGGCTGCCGGGATCGACGTACGCGACGGTCAACAGGTCATGTTGGATGCGCGCCAGATCAAAAGCATGGATGAGATCGTGCTGCTGAACACCGCCGCGTCGATGGTTGATGGGACTTATCAGGTCATCGCCGAGGCGCTCAAACCCGGCGCACGAGAAAACGAGATGGTGGCCCTCGCCAACAAGCAACTCTACGAGGCCGGCTCCGACGACGTCGAGGCGATCAATGCCGTATCGGGAGAACGGTGTAGCCCGCATCCACATAACTTCACGGATCGCATGTATCGTCCGGGCGATCAGGCGTTCTTCGACGTGATTCAGTCTTACATGGGCTACCGTACTTGTTACTACCGAACGCTGAACGTGGGCTCGTCGACACCGGTTCAGGAGGATGCTTACCGGCGCGCGCGCGAGTGGATCGATGTGGCCATCGACCTCGTAAAGCCGGGTACGACGACCGACCAGATCGCCAAGCTCTGGCCCGAGGCGCCCGAGTTCGGTTTCGCTAACGAGATGGAGGCGTTCGGTCTACAGTTCGGGCACGGTTTGGGCTTAGCGCTGCACGAGCGCCCGATCATCAGCCGCCTCGTTTCGCTGGACAATCCGTTCGAGCTCAAGGAAGGCATGGTGTTTGCGCTGGAGACTTACTGTCCTGCGGCGGACGGCAACGGCGCCGCGCGAATCGAAGAGGAGGTGGTGGTCACTCCCGATGGCTGCAAAGTGATCACGCTCTTCCCGTCAAAAGAATTGTTCATCGCCAACGAGTACTAATCAAATGCAAACAGAACTATTTATCGGGGGCCAGTGGCGCCCGGCGTCGGATGGCGCGACGTTTCCAATCATCGATCCGTCGACCGAGCAGTCGATCGCCGACGTCTCGAGCGCGACGGTCGACGACGTCATCGACGCGGTAGAGATTGCGGATGCGGCGGGCAAGGAGTGGGCACAGCGTGCGCCACGCGAGCGTGCGGAGATCTTGA
>CAUZMW010000122.1:0-6196 GCA_963581225.1 Gammaproteobacteria bacterium | reverse complement strand
ATTCGGTGTATCCAGATGCGCAACCAGTGCCCGATACCGCAATCGATTATTTATATTGCCGCTGATAAGCACGCTGTTGGTACGATTGTCGGAGGCAATCTGTGCGGCAGGCGCGCCGCCCGCTGCGGCCGTGGCCTGATTCAGGGTCGTGATCATGCGCACGACTTCAGTGGCTGAGGCGTTTTCCAGGCGGATTACTTCGATGTCTTCATCGCCGGCCTGGTCCATGCGGGCGATGATATTCAGCATGCGGTTCACGTTACTCGCGCGATCCGCGATGATCAGGATATTGGAAGCCGGATGGGCTGCCAGATGGCCGTACTGGGGGACCAGTGGGCGCAGAATAGGTACGAGTTGGGCTGCGCCGATGTTCTTCAGCGCGATGGTTTGAGTCACGAACCGGTCGCCCTCGGACCCTGTCGGCGCGCCAGGCAGCTGCCGCGCTGTGGCATCGGGAATTATTTTCACGATGCCGCCGGACTCTATCGCTGCGAACCCGTGTACCTGGAGCGTCGCGAGGAACGCGTCGTAGAAAGCGTCGGGAGACATCGGCGAGTACGAGAGCAGCGTTACGCTGCCGTTCACACGCGGGTCGACGAGGAAATTTCGCCCGGTGACCTCGCCCACGGCCTCGATGATCTGGCGAATATCGGCCTCGCGGTAGTTGGGCATGATCTGCGGCCCGTCGTCTTGAGCCAGCGCGGTGCTCGCGTTTCCGAGCGCAAGTCCCAGGACGAGTCCTGTAGCCATCAACCTCACTCTGTCCAGTTTTGGATTGTGTCTATTCACGGGTGTGTTTCCTACAGTTTGATCCGCTCGGGCTGCGCTACTGGCGACCCTCTGCCAGAACCTGGAGTTGACTGGTATCGATCGCTAGAACCTGGGGTTGCCCATTTCGAAGGACGGTGACGTTGGCTACCGTAGCCTCGCCCAGGGCTTCGAAGACCTGCAGGCTGCGACTGAGGTCTGTCATTGCGGTGCCGTTGATGTCCGTCACCACATCGCCGGGTTGCAATCCGAGTGCATCGAATTGCTCACGGGCCTGGCCCGGATTGATTCTAAACCCTACCATCTGGCTCTGTTCGATATGAGGAACCACCCTAAGCACGTCGGTGATACGCGAAGCACTCTCGCTAATAACATCCCGCAGTGACGCTTGTGCGACGTTGGGACGGGCCGCGTCCGGTCGACCGGCGTACGTGACGGAGCCGCCAGAGACCTCCTTGGGTAGTCTAAGGGTCTCGAGATTTCCAGCTCGATTGAGTATGACGCGATCCTTATATACCGCGTGCAGCACGGTGCCGCCGCTGCCGTCGATCGCGTCGTTGATCGCGTAGGTCTTCTCCTGGCCACGACCGTCGGCGATGATCGCCACGCCACCGTCGCTGTCGCCGCTCGACACGATGCCCCTTAATTCGAGATTGAGATTCGTGTCGGGCGCGTCCACGGCGGTATCGACGACGGGCGCTATCGTCTGCGACGCTTCTCCGAAGAGATGGCTGTCGGTAATACTGGCAAAGTTTAAGTCGACGGCGACTGAGCCTGCTCGTGGGGCTACAACGCTGACCGCCGGAGGCGGCGCGTCCAGAGGGGCGCCGGGGATGATCGTCCATGTCAGTTGGGCGAGCTTGCCTGCCAGCGCGATGATCAGCAGCGCGCTGACGATGTGGGGCAGATAGCGGTTCGCGGCTCTCGCCCATTCCTCGGGCGGGTGCTCCTTCCATTGGAGAAAATGTGTCGCGACGTCCATGGATGCGGCTTGTAACCTCGTGGCTTTCCAGCCTAACCCAGCATAATAAGGAGACTGGCGCGGCGGGACAAGTGACCCAGGCGGCAGTTTTGGGCCTAAACTTGCCCTGCTGGGGCGATAATCCGCTCTTAAGCGAAACTTAGGCCGGCCGGCGACCTTTAAATTCCGCTGCGAGGCCCGATAATACTGAGTTATGGCGGATGAACCTGACAAAGGCGGCGCGGAGGGCGATTATAGGGTTGTCGTGGAGGAGTCCCGGCCGCGACTCAAGAAACCGCCTCTCTACCGGGTAGTGCTACTGAACGATGACTACACGCCGATGGACTTCGTGGTGCAGGTGCTACAGAAGATTTTCTCTATGGACCGCTCGGCGGCGACTCGCGTTATGCTCGAGGTGCATACCAAGGGCAAGGGAATCTGTGGGGTATACACTTTTGAGATTGCCGAGACTAAAGTAGCTCAGGTGACCGGTCTAGCGCAGCAACACCAGCACCCGCTACTGTGCACGATGGAAGAAACCTGATGTTGTCCAGCGAACTCGAATATTGTCTTAACGAAGCCTTTCAGAAGGCACGGGAAGCTCAGCATGAATTCATCACGGTGGAACATCTGTTGCTCGCGCTGCTCGACACGCCACAAGTCCTCGAGATTCTGAATGCTTGCGGTACCGATGTCTCTCAGCTTCGCCGAGATCTCATGGAATTCGTTACCGAGTCGACGCCGCGGCTCAGAGAGGACGATGACGCCGAAGACATAGAGGTTCAGCCTACCCTCGGGTTCCAACGCGTTCTGCAGCGTTCGGTATTCCACGTGCAATCGAGTGGACGAAAAGGAGTGACGCCGACGAATGTGCTCGTCGCGATTTTTAGCGAGAAACAATCACAGGCCGTATACCTTCTCGGCTTGCATGATGTCGCGCGCCTGGACGTCGTGAACTATATCTCTCATGGGTTTTCTGGCCTTCAAGAGAGCGGTACCGACGGCGAGGAAGAGGCTGAGGCGCTAAGTGGCGACCGAGCGAATGCCGAGGCAACAGCGCTCGAGCGTTTCACGAGCAACTTGAACGCGCAGGCCGAAGCGGGCCGTATCGATCCGCTGATCGGCCGCGAACTCGAAATCGAACGTACCGTTCAGATTCTTTGCCGGCGCCGTAAGAATAATCCGCTGTTTGTCGGTGAGGCCGGCGTAGGCAAGACCGCGCTCGCTGAGGGGCTGGCCCGTTTGATCACCGAGAGTGCTGTTCCGGAGATTCTCAGGGACTGCACTATCTATGCGCTGGATATGGGCTCGCTTATCGCAGGAACGAAATACCGCGGTGATTTCGAGAAACGCCTGAAGAACGTCATCTCGGAGCTCAAGAAGCAGCCGGGTGCGATTCTATTCATCGACGAGATTCATACTGTGATCGGCGCAGGCGCAGCGTCGGGCAGCGTGATGGATGCGTCTAACCTGATCAAACCGGTGTTGGCGAATGGAGACCTGCGTTGTATCGGCTCGACGACTTACTCCGAGTTTCGCGGTATCTTCGAGAAGGACCACGCCTTGGCTCGCCGGTTCCAGAAGATCGATATCGTTGAGCCCAGTATCGAAGAGACGATCGCCATTCTGCGCGGAATAAAAAGTCGCTTCGAGGAACATCACAGCGTGCGCTACGACGACGACGCGCTCGAGGCGGCTGCCGAGCTATCGAGTAAGCACATCAACGATCGCCAGCTACCGGACAAAGCCATCGACGTCATCGACGAGGCCGGCGCGAATCGTCGTCTGCAGCCTGAAGCGGAGCGGCAGGAAGTCGTGGACGTCGAACTCATCCAGAATATTGTTGCCAAGATGGCGCGAATACCGCCGAAGGCGGTATCAGTTTCGGACCGGGACGTTCTTAGGAATCTCGAGCGAGATCTAAAGCTCGTTATCTTCGGTCAAGATCGCGCGATCCGCGCGTTGGCCTCGGCGATCAAGATGTCGAGATCCGGCCTCGGCGATGAGCACCGTCCCGTCGGCTCGTTCCTGTTCGCCGGGCCGACCGGTGTCGGCAAGACCGAAGTCACGAGACAACTGGCCATGACGATGGGCGTCGAACTGATACGTTTCGATATGTCCGAGTATATGGAGCGACATACCGTGTCGCGGTTGATCGGTGCGCCGCCGGGGTACGTCGGCTTCGATCAAGGTGGCCTGATGACGGAGGCCATCACGAAGAATCCCCATTGTGTTCTGTTGCTGGATGAAGTCGAGAAAGCGCATCCGGAAGTTTTTAATCTGTTGTTGCAGGTGATGGACCATGGTGTCCTGACCGATAACAATGGTCGCAAGGCCGATTTTCGCAACGTGACGATCGTAATGACCACGAACGCCGGCGCGCAGGAGACGAGCCGCGCTTCCGTCGGCTTTACGCTTCAGGATCATTCGAGTGACGCAATGGAGGTCATTAAGAAAATTTTCTCGCCGGAGTTTCGTAACCGGCTCGATGCGATTATTCAGTTCGATGCTCTAGATGAAACATCTATCGCCCGCGTCGTCGATAAATTAATCGTAGAACTCGAATCGCAGTTAGATAAGACTGGCGTTACTATTGAGCTAGCGCCTGCAGCACGTACCTGGATTGCGGAGAGAGGCTACGACAAGAAGATGGGGGCGCGGCCGATGGCTCGAATAATTCAGGAACACATCAAGCGGCCGCTAGCGGAAGAACTCCTGTTCGGCAAGCTGGCAGACGGAGGACACGTTCGGGTGGACCTGAATCAGGACGCGGACGGGCTTATCTTGATTCCCGAGTCAGCGACTCGCGAACTGGAACACCTACCCGAAGTCTGAACTCGTTAACGCGAGCGGTAAACGATTCGTCCCTTGCTAAGGTCGTAGGGCGTTAATTCGACCGTGACCTTATCGCCCTTGAGGATTCGAATATAGTTCTTGCGCATCTTGCCCGAGATGTGGGCGGTGACGAGGTGGCCATTCTCGAGTTCCACGCGAAATGTGGTATTGGGTAGCGTCTCTGACACCATGCCTTCCATCTGAATTGCTTCTTCTTTGGCCATATGTACTGATTGCTTACCGCCTGCGGCGCCGAATTGTTGCATATCCCGCGAGACTCCCGCAACGGCTTTGCCGGGTTGAGAGAAAATTTAGTCGCCAGATGCCGGTTCGCCGCCGAAACGCTCGAAGTCCTGGGCCCAGGAGCCTGGGGAGCCTGTCGGGTGGCACAGAGTATTCAGCTGCTGCAAGAATTCGGCTCTGGATAAGGTTGTCGCGCCGAGCGTCTGTAAGTGACTGGACCAGATTTGGCAGTCGAGAAGAGCGAAATTCCTGGCCTGAAGGTAGGCCACCGCAGCAATTAACGCGATAGTCGACGCGTTCGCCAGTCGCGAAAACATGGATTCGCCGAAAAATACGCGGCCGATCGCGACCCCGTACAGCCCGCCAACGAGTTGATTGTCTTGCCAGGCCTCGAAAGAGTGGGCCCAGCCGATCTCGTGCAGCGCGCAGTACGCCTGGGTCATGTCAGCCGTAATCCAGGTACCGTCGGCGTATCGACGTGGTTCCGCGCAGCGCTGGACCACGGTGGCGAATGCCCTATCGCATGTCATCGTCAGCTTGGACTGGCGGCGCGATCGTTGCAGGCGTCTCGAGACATGGAGATCTCTCGGCCAGAGTACGGCTCGTGGATCCGGCGACCACCAGAGAATTGGCTGACCGAGTTCATACCACGGAAAGATTCCTTTCGTGTACGCGGCAAGCAGCCGCTCCGAGCTTAGATCCCCGCCCATGGCGAGCAGGCCGTTTGGTTCTGCCAGCGCCTCCTCCAGGGGCGGGAAAGCGTCGGGGGCGTCAGTGACAGTCAGCCAGCGTGGCCTAGTCACAGCTCTCAGGTCCTGCTGATTTTTGCGGTGGCGTCGAGCACTGCGCCTGCCGATAGGGTATATGTGTGGCGAGTTCGTCCATATACGCTTCAACGTGCAGCCGCTCGCGGTCCAGAAACTCTGCGACCGCATCACCGAACTCGGGGTCGATGATCCAATGGCTAGACCAGGTGGCGACGGGCGTAAAACCTCGGCTGATCTTGTGCTCTCCTTGCGTCCCGGGCTCGAAGCGGCTCAGTCCCTCTCTGATGCAGTAGTCGATTCCCTGGTAGTAGCAAGTCTCGAAGTGCAGGCTGTGAAAGTCCGCGAGGCTACCCCAATAGCGTCCGTATAGCGTGTCACTACTGCGAAAGCAGATCGCTGCCGCGATGGCCTGGCCCTCGAAACGCGCGAGGATTACGACCACATTTTTCGGCATGGTTCGTGCTACTTCGGCGAAGAAAGCACGATTGAGGTATGGAGCGCGGCCGCGCCGCAGGAACGTTCGCGAGTAGAAATCGAAAACTGTATCCCAATCCGTCGGCGCGAGTTCGTCGCCGCGGAGATGCTGAAACTGAATGCGCGCCTCGGCGATTCGTCGCCGCTC
>CAUZMW010000121.1:0-6240 GCA_963581225.1 Gammaproteobacteria bacterium | reverse complement strand
ATGTCCTACATCGAACTTGATCCCGCGTTTCCGGGCTTCAAAGAAGTACGGTTTCACCACGTCGTTGCTATCTGTCATTGGCTTGCCGAAGGCGTAGCAGTGGGTCGTCATATCGCCCGGCCGCAGGTGTTCCAGCAACATCTCCTTCATGGGGCGCGAGTGGATGGGTGTCTGATCGACCATCACATAGCCACCGGCGTTTTCGGCCGCCTGCACACCCCGGTCGAGCGCCTGCCAGCCCGGGCCCGCGTAGTGGGCTACCTTCACGCCGACTATCAGGTCGGGCCGCTGGGCGATCTTGGCCGCGGTCAGGTCGATGCTCATCCCTTCGAGATCTTGCTCGGGCTGGCCCACCATGCCTTCACCCGCGATGTTGATGAGCGCGAACACTTTGGTCCTCGATCGGGAAATTACCTTCTCGTTGAAATCATCGAACGTCAGGTGGCCCGCCCCACCGACGTCTACGGCAGTCGTCGTGCCTTCGGGCAGGCAATGGGCGTCAGGCAGGACAGCAGCCATATAGCCATAAAAGTGGGCGTGTAAATCGACCAGACCAGGTGCCACGACCAGGCCAGTAACATCGACGACCCTGCGGGAGAGGGCAGGGGAGATGTCGCATTCGACCAGCGCAATGAGATTGCCGACCGTCGCCACATCGAACAGGCCATCGATGTTGTTGGCCGGGTCGATCACCCTCCCGCCCTTGAGAAGTAGATCGTATTTGCGAGCTGCCGTATCTGTCGTTGTCACCGAAACCTCCCGACCCATGTCTCCGAACCACAGGGCATGTTGTTAACTTAGACGGTCGGTGACATCTTAGCGCTGGAAAGCTTGGCAGGGGCGACCAGCGGGCGGAATGGAACTGGAGGGATTGAGCAGCGGCGTGCTCGGCGACTAACGCCCTGGTGAAGGGGGATTGATCCGTTCACCCGCCGCCAAAGACATATGCCGCCGACGCGTATCCGCACTCCCGAATGAGTTCGGGCTGTCGTACCCTTGATTACTGAGTTTGCGAGGGCCTTTAGCTCAGCGGTAGAGCATCGGACTTTTAATCCGCAGGTCGTGGGTTCGATCCCCACAGGGCCCACCAAACTCGGTTCAATCTGAAGCGCAGAATTCCCGCTAAGGCAGGATTTAGGGGGAGGCTGCTCGCAGCTCCTGGACTCGTTTGCGGAGGATGCTATTCCGCCCTTGATCTCCGACAGATCCCGGGCCAATGGCCGAGGAGACACTTATTGCCGGAACTCAAGCCGTTACGACCAATTCTGTTCATAGGCCCGCCAATCGAAGTTCTCTGCGACGAGTCGATATGGGATGAGCTCGAGCAAGCGGGAGTCGCGGGAGTTGCGCCGGCACAACTGTCCATCATGGATCCAGAAGGCAACGAACCCATCCCTCTAGTCCCAGCGCCGGATCGCGTTCATCCACGTGTCCTTGCCGCACTTGGAGATGCGCCCGCCGAACGCACACCGGTTGCACCATTCAGCCCGCGCCGCGATCTGTACGAGGGCCTTCCGTGGCAACCACCCGACTTGCCGGACCGTCTGTCAGCACAGGCGGAAGATCTGCACGAAGGTTTGCGCGAGGGTGCGCGGCGTGGCTTCCAGATCCATTTCAACGATGACAAGGGTCACTTCATGGACTTCCCGACGCGGCGGCTCAACCTGCTCTCGCGTCACCTCTGTGATCCCGACGTCGTATCACTGCTCGTCGCACGTGCTGTTGATACCGCGGAGAATTTCCCCGAGTGCTCTGCGATCTACCTGGACGGTGTGAACTACAGGTGGGACATCAAGCCCGGACATCCAGACGACGTTTTCGAAGAGAAGCTTGGCGATGAAGAAAGTCGGAGGTTCGCATCCGAACGCGGCATATCAATGCAGCGCGTTTTTGACGGCCGTGCGCGCTTCGCTGACCGCCTGCGATCCCTTTCGCCCGGCGTCGCAGAAGACTCGGTAAACAATCTCAACGGCGCGATGGGCGCCATCGAGTGGTGGCTTGAAGAACCAGACGTGGTGGAGTGGCTGCGATTCAAAGCCGCGGCCATCGAGTGGCACATTGCTTCGGCGTACGCCGGCATCAAGCATCACCGGCCGGAGCTGCAAGTGGGCGTCATGTGGCGCCAGCCGGCGGTCGCAGCGCTGTCAGGCTACCTCCCACGTCGGATCCGGGCGCACTCGGACTTCCAGATGCCAAAAGAGTACTGGTGGGCAGGAGGGTGGGCCGGCCTGAAGGGCACGGTAGTGAACTGGGTGGACACGCTGGTCGAATGGAACGATGGCCTGTCGCCTGAGCAGGCGTCGCGCTGGTTCAGCGCGGTGTTCGACTACCCGCTCACGCCTGGCTATCGAGTTACTGACTATCACAATGAGGCGCCACAGGAGTGGTTTGACACCGCTGTGGATGATCAGACCCGGAAGATGATCGAATCCTGCGGCGGCGTTGACCGTATGGTCCCGGTGGTTTCGCTGGAGCACAGCGGAACCCCACTCACAGCGATCGAGTTGGACAGGCTTCTGGGCGTACTGCAACGCCACGGTGTCCAGCGCTACCTGTACGCATCATTCAACAGCATTACGTCTGACGTCTGGTCAGTGATTGCGAAGTACGGCCGGTAGCGCAAGGGCGTGCCTGTCGCGGTACTCGCCAACCAATCTCTGATCGTTGATCCTGCAGCTGTTTCGGTGGTTACTTTTTGACTGTGCCAGAAGCATGGAATGGGACGCGATCAGGCTTCACCCCCTCGGACGGCGCCTGCTTTAGGTGTTCCTTTACTTACCTCCCCCTAAAAAAATAGACCAGGCGAGATACTAGAAACTCTGTTCTTGAAGGGGGTTACGACCCGGTGTCAGCGGCAAATGCAAATGCATTTATGACCTGCCCCCCTTAAACGAGTCCAGTTGGAATGTTAGAAACTGGGCTATTTAGAAGGGAGGCAGACATGCGGATAAAGAGACATAGCCCGGAGCAGATCCTGAACAAGCTCCGGCAAGTCGAGGTTGCCGTTGCGGACGGTAAGAGCGTTGGGCAGGCAGTACGTGGGTTCGGCGTCACCGACCACACTTACTACAGGTGGCGGCGGGAGTACAACACGATCCGACCTCACAGCTCACTTGGATACAGACCGCCGGTGCCTGAGACGATCATGCCCAGGCTTCAGCTGGTTTCAAATCCGAGATAATGATTGGGATCCGAGAGGTAAAAAGGAATATCATCTCGATGTCTCATCGAGTGCGACGGGAGATAACTCGAACAAGCCCACTTGTTCAGGAAACGCCCGGCGCATCGCCCCATCACCACTTCGGGTGTGGCTGCTACCGAGGAGCGAAATGACTACAAACGGGATCCCTTCTTTTCGACCGACCCTGATGGGTGAAACACATGCAGTGTCGACCGGTCACTACCTTGCCACTGCTGCCGGCTACCGGATACTTGAGTTGGGTGGCAACGCGATTGACGCAGGCGTCGCGGCCGGAATAAGTCTGAACGTCGTACTGCCTTCTTCGACCAGTTTCGGCGGTGTCGCACCTATCCTCATTTACAGTGCCGGGCAGGAACGTGTAGCGAGCATTAGTGGACTGGGCCGATGGCCACGCGCAGCAAGCAGGGAGCATTTCGTAGAGAAGCGGAACGGAACTATTCCTGCGGGTGCTGAGCGTGTCGTAGTACCGGCAGCAGCAGACGCGTGGATGATGGCGCTGATCGAGCACGGGACGATGTCCTTCGAGCAGATTGTGACACCTGCTCTTGAATATGCACGCGACGGCATTGCGGTGGGTGCCACTCTCGCTAAGTCAATGGCTTCTTTCGCCGAGCAGGCAAAGCAGTGGCCCACCAGGACGGAGGCGTTCACAGAAGACGGTCAATTCCCGGAATTAGGTGAGTCGTTGAGACAGCCGGCTCTTGCTCGCACATTTGAACGACTCATCGATGTCGAACGAAGCAACATTTCGCTGGGCCGCGAGCGGGCGATCCAGGCAGCACGGGATTTCTTTTACAGAGAAGAGATAGCCGAAGAAATCGTTTCATTTGTGCAGGACGGTGGTGGTTTTCTCTCGATGTCGGATATGGAGGATTTCAGCGTGGGTCATGAACCACCTGAAACCGGTCGTTTCAACGAGTACGAGGTGTATACAAACGGACCGTGGAGCCAGGGTCCCGCCTTCGCAGAAGCGGTGCAACTACTGGCGAGCGACGACCTCGCGCGGCTCAGACATAACACCGCCGACTACGTGCATCTTGTTGCCGAATCGTTGAAGCTATCGTTCTCCGATCGCGACGCCTTCTACGGTGATCCAGACTTCGTTGACATACCTTTGCGCGGTCTTCTCAGCGAGGACTACACGCGTGTGCGTCGCCAAGACATAGACCCAAACAGGGCGTGGGCCGCGATGCCTGAGGCGGGCGATCCGTGGCGGTTTGAAGGTCGCTCACAACCGGCAGGGTACGCGTACGAGCCGCCACCACCGGTCGACGGCAACTCCGAGCCAGACACCAGTTACGCATGCGTGGTGGATCGCTGGGGCAACATGTTCTCCGCGACGCCGAGCGACGGCGCGACTGCAGTGGTTCCAAGTCTCGGATTCACGCCGTCGACTCGTGGATCACAAACCTGGTTGGATCCTCGCCACCCATCGGTGCTCGAACCGTGGAAACGCCCTCGACTTACCCCTAATGCGTTGTTGGCGTTCAAGAACGATAAACCGTGGATGGTGTTCGGGACGCCGGGTGGTGACGCACAGATCCAGGCAACGCTTCAGTACTTCCTGAACGTAGCTGTTTTCGACATGACACCGCAGCAGGCGGTGGAAGCTCCGAGATTCTTAATCTGGAGCTTCCCGGATTCTTTTTGGCCGCATGTTTACACGCCAGGTCGAATGGAACTTGAGCGTCGGTTTGATGCAGAAACCGGAGCCGAACTTGAACGGAGAGGGCACAAAGTCGAGTGGTTGTCGCTTTACGGCGGGCGCGCCGACAACGTTTGTGGCATAGCCGCCAATCACGAATCGGGCACTTTGGCTGCCGGCGCCGACTTACGTGGTGAGGCTTATGCGATCGCACGATAAGAATTAGCCAGTACGGACGTTCACTCGAATCTCAACTTAAGTCGTCGTCCTGCCAACTATCGCCGGTGTCGCTCCATCATCGAATACGGGATTGCTATGGACATATAGCCTGCGTATTACCTGAAAAATCCCTGAAGTTTCCAATTGAGTAATGCATGTAAAAATCTACCGAGACACTGCCTTTTAATCCGCAGGTCGTGGGTTCGATCCCCACAGGGCCCACCAAACTCGTATTCATCTCACTTGCTCACCCGAGGGTTCAAGCTTTACCCACTAGCGCGTGAGCCGATCCGTTGTTCCCATCCCTCGTGGGCTCCTCCCACCAGTACAGATCAGGTGGTGCAAGCGAACGTGCTACCCGCAGTAATTCGGATGGTATGGTGGTGCCAAACGGATCAAGCTTCACCATCATCAATAGGTCCGAATGGAGCTATTCGTGGCGGAGGAATCGCGATTTCTGAGTAACCGCTGGCGCAGCGGGAGGTACTGCCCCTATGAATTTGTGTAAAAGGTGCACAGCACCACTCGTATTACTCGCATCGATCTGGTTACTATTTTTGAGTTGTACCGGTGATTCAGGTGCCGAATTACATCCCCAGATTAGTACCAGCGGTCGAATCATCGTAGTTGACGAATTACTGGCTACAGGGTTCAAGACAGTACGGGAGTACGAGACGGACGGCTTGCCCGGTGCGACCGCAGCGCTTTACGGATTCTTTAGGACTGATTCTGATCCTGTTTACGATTATGAAGTCCGCTTCTACGAGGACCACGCTCAGGCAGTCGAAATAGGAACGGCATTGGCGGAAGAAGGTTCAGGCCCCAATGCAGTAATCAAGGAGAATGACGCCGTATACAAGGAGGGGGTAAAAGATCGGCGTATAACAATAGGGAAGCCTGACTATGGCGAGGCAACAGGTGGAATAGGCCCCAAGTACGGCGGATTCGTTACATACGAAAATCTGATCGTATTGTGCCAAGGGGCTGATCTTGAGCAATCTCTTGAGCGCTGCAATCTTCTTACAAGTGCTTTGAAATCGCCGGAATAGTCTTCATCGGTGTCGCAGCAGGAGATATTGAAGGCGTAAGGCGGCGAGGCGAAAGAGTTGCTTGCTACCGCGTAGCGCACTTTTGACCGTTGTAGGTGACGCCACGGATGGCCGGGGAGGCGGGG